>JBAQBC010000099.1:0-33379 GCA_049286035.1 Xanthobacteraceae bacterium | reverse complement strand
CTCTTCATCCGCGGGGTTCCCTGCGGGACCTCATACGGCTCGCGCGGGATGCCCACTGAAGCGAACTCCCGCAATGTCTGCTGCGAGTCCGTTTTCAGGAGCAAAGCGGAAGTGACGCGAACATTGGATTTGGTCCGCGTCGGACACACAGGGACATTGGCTATCACGCCTTTGGGTATCCTGTGCCCATAACTATTCTCCCATATCATCCTCTCCTCGTGTCTCTCGCAGATAGCGAAGTACGTCATCAGGCGACGCTGACTGCCCGCTCTCAGGCGGCTCCGCCATGTGGTCGCCATCAGAGAACGATGTGGGAGTCCGGGGAGCACAATCGCCAACTACTCAAGACCCGAGATGTACTCCAATCGAGCATCGATGCTTACCACCGGGACCAGTGGGGCCAGCCGCTGATCTACGCAGTACGCGAACAATTCGGGGCTGATGCTTGGCTTCTCTTCCCGACGAAATGCGTAGACCGATTCGCGACGCGTGGTACCGGGAGGCGCTCGCTCGCCAATTTTGACCAGCAACTCCAGCTCGGTGAGCGGGCAGTCCAAATTGTCTTCCGCAGTCTCTCCCTTCTGGCCCCGGGCCGGTACGTAGGTATGAAGGAACACCTGAAAGTGCTGCTGCAAGGTCACGGACGATAGTCTCTTGAACAAGCCGTCCGTTTCCTTCGCGAAGGCTTTGAGAACCGCGGATTCGGTAAACTCGGGCTCGTGCCACCGATTGAACAAACACTCCCAAGCAAAGAGGGGATCCTCAATCTGAGTGGTCAGATTCCAGTGGATCAGCCATAGCGTCTGAATATCTTCGATGAAGGGGTCCCACCCTTTCGCTCCGAAGATCAGCAATCCCAACTTGGTGGGTTCAAGCCCGTGCTGTGCGGGCTTCGCCATGCCGGATGCCTCCACCCAGAACCGGATGGATCGCACCATATTCTTGCCGACACCTAGCTCGACAATAGCTTCGTCTTCGTCCGCGAACACCCTCGGATCCCTCTGAATGGCCTGTAACGCTTTCGGCAACCAGGCATATCGACAGGCAAAGGTCTCGTGTCCGGAAAACTTCATCGGCATAACTGTCACCGCTCCTCAGGCCGCAAACTGAGCTTGCCAAGGGCATTGGAGATTAGAATTTTATGTCGCGCACTTCGATCGAGTCGCCCCCACAACCCATCTTAATGGAGCACCCAGAGCTTACAACCTGAATGGTTCGCAATGGCAAGGGGGCGCGTCAAACCGGGCAATACGTCCGACAAGCACACTGCGTCAGCACCCGGATATTTCCCGGCCGAAGACAGCTCAAAGGGAAGGACAATCAGCTGCGCTGAGAACTTTAGAACCTTCGCCGGACCGGCGCGCCTGAATGCGGCCGACGCAGATGAGCTGAGCTACTCCGGTAAACTTGCTGCGCGGTTCGCCGGGGTGGTACGAGAACGGGCAGGAAACGTCAGTGGCTAACCCGCCAGTTAAGACACTGAAATCAAACGGCCATGGCAGTCCTGTCGGGACCGCCAGCAATCGTCACTTCGAGTCCCAACAATCACAACCACGCGTGAGAGCATGACCAGTCAAAATCCTGATGAAACGCGAGCCGCAGCCAATGCCGCAGCGGCGAACGAGTTCTACACCCTGCACGAAATCGTCCGCAAAGCCCGCGCCAATCTCAATCAGAACGATTGGGACTACATCGTCGGCGGGACTGAGACCGAAACGACATTGCGGCGCAACCGCATGGCGCTCGATTCGATCGCGCTGCGACCGCGCGTGCTGCGCGATGTCAGCAAAGTCGACGCTTCGGTCGAAGTGCTCAGCCGCAAATTGCGGCTGCCGGTGGTGCTCTGCCCGGTCGGATCGCTGGAGAGCTTTCATCCGCGCGGCGCCGAGCCGGTCGCAAAAGCCGCGGCCGAGTTCGGCATCGCCCATATGCTCAGTTCGGTGTGCGAACCGGGGCTCGAAGAGGTGGCGAAAGCCGCGCCCAATGCGCTGCGTATGTTTCAGCTTTATGTCCGCGGCGACGCCGCGTGGGCCGACGATCACGTCGAACGCGCCATCAAAAACAATTACGCGGCGTTCTGCATCACGGTCGACACCGCGCATTACAGCCGGCGCGAACGCGATCTGACCAAACGGCACGTCACCGCTGGCCGCCGCCGCGTGCAAGGCCGCGACTTTCAGATGGCACTCGACTGGCGCACAGTCGAGCGCATGAAAAGCAAGTTCAAGATACCGTTCGCGATCAAGGGCGTTGGCACCGCCGAGGACGCCAAGATCGCGCTCGATCACGGCGTCGAGATCATCTACGTCTCCAATCATGGCGGCCGTCAGCTCGATCATGGCCGCGGCTCGGCCGAGGTCTTGCCGGAAGTGGCCGAGGCCGTCGCGGGCAGGGCGATGATCATCGTCGACGGCGCCATCAATCGCGGCACCGACATCATCAAGGCGGTGGCGCTTGGCGCCGATCTGGTCGGGCTTGGGCGTATGCAGTGCTACGGGCTCGCGGCCGCCGGGCAGGCCGGGATCGTGCGGATGCTGGAAATCATGGAGGACGAAGTTACACGGGCTCTTGGTCTTCTCGGCCTCACCAGCCTCGGCAAGCTTGACCGGTCCTATCTGCATCCGGCCGCGCCGGCCAATGCGCCGCACGTGCTCTCCGCCTTCCCGCTGTGGGAGGTCGAACCGTACCGATATTAGAGATTTATTCCTCTCTCTCCGCCTGGCGGAGAGAGAGTGGCGATCAAAAATAAGCCTCAAGTCCGCGCGCCGCGACAATGTCGCCGATCTGGTCGCTACGGGTGCCATGGGCGTGCAGAAGCGCCTCCACGTCGCGCCGCAGTTCGCCGCCGCGGCGCTGTGCCATTGGCTTGAGCTGCGCCGAAAGGTAGGCGCCCTGCTGGCGTGACAGCGCAACCATGTCCTGGCCGAACGGCAGCTGCACGCTTTCAAAGCGGGCGAGCCCGCCGGCTACGTTCTCGCCGGCGCGGTGGAGGCAGCCGGCCAAGACCGTCGCGTCGATCGCCGCCTTGGTCGCGCCGGCACCGACATGCGGCCAAACCACGAAAGCCGCATCGCCGGTCAGCACCACCCGGCCGAAGGCCAAAGCCGGCGATTCGAGATCGAAGATCGGTTGAAAAAAGGGTTCCGACCGCAGAAAGATCTCAGCCAGTTGCGGCGCGAGCAGCGCCTCGGCGTCGGCTTTGACCCCTGCGATCACCTCATTGCGAATGAGCGACGGCGCAATCCCGCCGGTGTGCAACTGCCCCGACGCATCGGTGCACATATCGTTCAGGGCAACCAAGTCGGCGGGCCGATACCAGACGATGTTGTAGCGGCGGCGTCCGGGGGCCGTGTCGCCGTCGCGCCCCGGCACCGGATAGCCGAGCAGCTGCTCGCCTTCGGGCAGGCAGAATGTGTAAAGCTCGAAAATCTCGCGGTGGGCCTGGCGCGGCACGCGGGTTTCGTCCAACACGGCGCGCCAGGCGATGTAGCCAGCAAGGCGGGCTGCGTCTGCGGCAGAAATTGCTCGCGCACGGTCGAGCGGATGCCGTCGGCGCCGACCAGCAAGTCGCCGCGCTCGCTGGTGCTGTCCTCGAATATCGCGCTGACACCGCCGCTATCTTGTTCGATCCGGCGCAGCTTCTTGCCGAGCCGGTAATCTTGTGCCGGCAGCGCCGCGCGAAGCGCGCGATAGAGCCGCGACCAGGCGCTCATGATCCGTGCGCTCGGCTGCTCGAGGATGACGTTGCCGGCGCGATCGAGACAAACGACCTTCGGCACCGTGATACCCATGGTCGCATCGAAGGCGATAGCGGCGCGGCGCAGCACCGTAATGAGCTGCGGATGGGTGCCAAGCCCGACGCCGCGGCCGGTCAGCGCTTCTTGGTTGCGCTCGAATACTACGGCGTGCCAGCCGGCGCGGCGAAGGAGATTCGCCGCCAATAGCCCGCCCAGCGATCCGCCGATGACGAGGGCGCGGCGGTTCATGACTGCTCCCTCCCCCCTTGTGGGGGAAGGCTGGGGAGGGGGGTCCGGGTACACAAGATGCCCTCCACCCCCTTCCCTAACCCCTCCCCACAAGGGGGAGGGGAACATGCCAAGCCAGCGGCGCGTCCCAGTAATCGCGTTGGGTGGCCATGGGCAGATTCACGGCAGCGCCCAGGACAAACTGTCGTGGCCGGGCTTGTAATCCATGTTGCTCTGCGCCGGATTGCGATTCACCAGCGGCCGGCCATACATCGGATTGGTCTGGCTGCGTGTCTCGTGCTCGACGGTGAACAGCACTTCGCGGCTTTCGAGATCGATCACATCCTGGAAACGATATTGGTGCTCGCCGCTTTCTTCGGTGATCAGGCCCAGCTCCTGCAGCCGCCGGTGCGGGCCCGAGAAATCGGCGATGTAGATCTGCACGTGATGACGGTCGTACGGCCGTTCGGGTGCGTCGGTTTCACGGAAATAGAAATATTGTTTCTCGCCGACCTGCACGCGCGCCTCCGGGCCGGCGCCGTTTTTGACGACATCGGCGGGCGCGCGCAGCACCTCGCGATAAAACCGCGCGATGCGCGCCGCGGTCCCGGGGCGGACGTCGAACCGGACGTAAGGCATGCCAAGCTGAAGGCGGCCAAAACGCTCCGGGTCGGGCGCATGCACGTGGATGCGGTTGCCCCAAGGGCAAACCGTCTCGACGCAATCGTTGCTTTCGCGGAAGTCGAACTTGCTGCCGGCCAGTGCTTTGCGGACGCGCGCGAGGCGATCGAGGAGCGCGCGACGATCAGGCACTACCAGTCCAGTCACGCCGCGCAGGATTTCTGGCGTTCCCATCGGCAAGTGGAATTGGCTCATGCCGACATTGATCCACATGTTGCCGGCGCCCGTATTGAGGAACGGATCGCGCGTCAGTCCCAGTCCGCTGACGTAGTAGTGCGTCGCGATGTGCTGATCACTGATACACACATTGACGTGACCGATATTGACGATATTGCCGATGTCCTGCGCGGCGCGATCGTATTGTTTGTTTTGCATGAGGGCGTTCCCTTGGGAGTTCATTTGGTCGCGGCAGTATTGCTACCGTTCCAGAAGCATTGGCGTGCGTTTACCTGGATGTGCGTTTACGGCGGCATGTTTTGCAGCTCCGGGAATGCCGCATAGGTTATGCCGGTGCACTCGGTTTTCGGCAAATCGACAAATCGATCCAGCCGTCCGGCCATGAACACGGCGGCAATCTCTCTGGTGCCGCCATATTCGCTGGCGTTCTTTTTTGGAGTGAATCGCAGGCATGCAACGTAGCGGTTGACGGTGCCGGAAGATTTAATCGTCGGTTCGGAAATGGCGGCATCGCGGATTCCAGTCGGATTCTTCAGATAGGCGTGCATCGCGGCGAGAATATCCGACTTGTAGTTCGTCGGATAAACATTGATGTCGTCGTCATCGGTGACGACATTGTGCCCGCAGGCGCTGAGCGCAAACACTAGGCTGAGCAGCATACTTACGTTTCGCAAGGGCTACTCCGCGTTTGCCGGCATGGCTCCGCGTCCTTCATCAGCTGCCTTCCTGGGCTGACTGCTTCGCCGATTTCGGCCGCAGCCGCTCAATCTGCAGCTGCGCCAAAAACGGCGTCAGTGGATGCGCTCCCATTTTCACCATCGAGGGCAGATCGAGCTTGATCAAGGCTTCGCGCTGCTCCGGCGGCAGCCGGAAGCGATCCGCAAAGGCTCGTGCGTCCGCCAAGAATTGCGCGCGCTGTTCGGGATCGTGGGCGAGACCGTGCAATGCCGATGTGAGCTCCACCAGTTCGGGTTTGATCGAGGGATAATGCGCCGCCTGCCCCTCTCGCGCGTCTGCCCCAATCCAGCCGAGCGAGGCGTAATTGTGGTGCCAGCTCGGATCCATCGAGACTACCTCCGGCTTGCGTTCGCCCAAGGCGCCCGCCGCGCAGGCCCAACAGCGCAGCTCGATATTGCCGGTCTCGTCAAGCTCGGCTTCATCAAAGCCGATCAGCGCTTTGAGATTTCCGGCAGCGAGCTTTTCCAGAACGCGACGGTCCCAGCCGAGCTCGGGATTGGCGTAGCGATCCGTGCCGGGAAAATGTGACATGCCGCCGCTCGACAATATAACGGTCTTCAATCCGAGCGCGGTGACGGTGCGCGCGACCGCCTGCCCAAACGCGTAACAGCGCTCCATGGTTGGCTGCGGCGGCAAGTAAGCATTCACGTAAATTGGCAAAACCGGGCCGGTGTGGCCAAGGTGAGTCAGCGGAATGCCAATGGCATAGTCGATCTTGGCAGTCGATGTGAATGCCGGATCGAAGTTCTGCCGGTACAGCTGCCGCACCAGTTCGAAGGCGACTTCGCTCGGAATTTTCCAGTGAAATTTTCGGCCGACGAATTCGCCACTCGCCTCGCCGCCGACATGAACCGTGAACGGCGGAGCCGTGGTGTGGAAGAACTGTTCGGCGTGGTCGTTGGAAAAGATAATCCAGAGATCGGGGTCGAGCGCGCGAAGCCTGCGGCCAATATCGGCCGCGACTTCGCGTACATGCGCGACCACAGCCTTGTCCTCTGTCTCCGGCATGGTGAAGAACTGCGGCGCATGCGGCAGCATGGCGCCGCCGATCACAGTTGACATCATGGCCTTCACTCCTTTGTCGGAAAAATATCGCGCGCGGCAAGCCGCAACAAGAAGATCGTTGCCGTCGCTGCGTGGCGCTTCCGCTTCCCATGCCGCTATCAAGCCGGTACGGTCTGCTGCGATGGCTCGCTGGCGGGCTATGCGAGTGGCTGGCGGTGACTCAATGCCGCGATGTGTCCGGACCCAAACCGGGCAAACTCGACGCAATACCTTTGCCCAATTATGTTTATTGTGCTGAACAGGTTTGACTGAACGCCTTGGGCAGCCGGATCCCCTGCATGGAATTTCTTCAATATCTTATCCACACCTATGGACTTGTCGCCGTCGGCGCGGTCGTCGGCCTGGAATGCATCGGGTTTCCGTTGCCCGGCGAGACGGCACTGCTTGCGGCCGCGGTCTATGCCGGCACCAAGCACGATCTGAATATCGTCGCGGTCATCGTAACGGCGGGGGCAACGGCCATTGTCGGGCGAATGATCGGCTACGTCGTCGGCCGCGAATACGGCTATTGGCTGTTGCTGCGCTACGGCAATTACATCCGGATGTCGCAAAGCCGGATCAAGCTTGGCCAATATTTGTTTATGCGCCACGGCGGCAAGATCGTTTTCATCGCCCAGTTCGTACCGGTGCTGCGCACCGTCGCCGGCGTGTTTGCCGGCTGCAATATGATGCCGTGGCGCAATTTCCTGACCGCCAATATCGTGGGATCGACATTGTGGGCGCTGAGCTACGGCTATGCCGCCTACGCGCTGGGGCTTGGGTTTAGACGCCTGGAGGGGCCTTTCGTCATTGTGCTGGCGATCCTCACGATCCTGGGATTTATCGTCGGCGGTATTTTCATCCACCGGCACGAAGCCCAGCTCGCCGCCGAGGCGGAGCGAGCCATGCCCGGCCCGCTCAAGCTGCCGTAAACGCGCGATGACGCTCCGGCGCAAGTTCCTTGAACCCGCAGCCTTTGCCCACCATATTTAATGACGCCGAAGCGGAAGCGTTCGCCCGGCAGGGGCGCCGTAAGGGCCCCGCAAAGTCGCTTCCAACAGGGCTTTGGAATCATGTCGAGAGTGCCGTCGCTTTCGAGTCCGTTACTTCTCGGCTTCGATGAGATCGAGCGCGTGCTTGATCGAGTCGGAAAAGCGGCAGACGGCTATCCGCCTTACAACATCGAACGGGTTCCACGCGACGGGAACAGTCCCGAGCGCTTGCGCATTACCCTTGCGATCGCCGGGTTCACCCGTGATCAACTTGAGGTCACTGTAGAGGAGAACCAACTCGTGATTCGCGGTCGTCAGCAGGACGACAAAAGCCGGCAATACATTCACCGTGGCATCGCGGCGCGTCAGTTTCAGCG
Source organism: Xanthobacteraceae bacterium (assembly GCA_049286035.1). GTDB lineage: Bacteria > Pseudomonadota > Alphaproteobacteria > Rhizobiales > Xanthobacteraceae > BOG-931. Next base: position 25,405 of record JBAQBC010000099.1, on the reverse strand, counting down.
CACGTTTGTCTTGGCGGATGGAATGGAGGTATCGGGTGCGGACCTGAAGAATGGATTGTTATCGATTGACCTGGTACGTCTGGAGCCGGAGCGCGTTGTTAGATCGATATCGATCAAGGAGTCCGATTAAAAAGGAAACGACTCGGCCGAGTAAGAAAGGAGTCGAGCGCCATGAACAATATGAATCGTACTGAAAACAAGTTTGAAATGTCGCCGGAGGCGCTGGCCCAGCTTGGCGACGGCCGCATCGCTTACGTCAAGACGATCCGATCCGAGGACGTTCAAGCCTTGTTCCCGCAAGCCGATGTGCCGCAGATGGCGCCGGGACAGAAGCTGTTTGCCCTGCACGCCGCTGATGGCACGCCGATCATGCTCACCGACAGCCGCGAAGCCGCAGTCGCGAATGCCTGGAGTCAAGAGCTGGAGACGGTCAGCGTGCACTGAACAGGGGTCAGCGATCAGATACCAGTAATCAGAAATAGAAGTGGAAACCCGGGGCCGCGAGAACATCGCCGGCCCCGTTCTGATTACTGATTCCTGGTCATGCCGCCGAAGCCGAAGGCATAGCCAAGACCGCATAGAGCGATTCGGCGTCGTGGGTCGCGCGCAATTTGTGCACCACGGTCTGATCCCGCATCAATCGAGCAATGCGCGCCAAGGCCTGGAGATGATCGGCGCCGGCCGCCTCGGGGGCCAGTAGCAGAAAAACCAGATCGACCGCTTGATTGTCGAGGGCGTCGAAATCGACCGGGCGATCGAGCCGCGCGAACAGCCCGAACAATCGGTTGAGCGTCGGCATTTTACCGTGGGGAATGGCAACACCATTGCCGATCGCGGTGGTGCCGAGCTTTTCCCGCTGCATCAGGAGATCGAAAATCGCCCGCTCGTTCTGCCCAGTCAGCATGGCGGCACGCGCCGCAAGCTCTTGCAGCACCTGTTTCTTGTTGTTGACCTTTAGCGCCGGGAGAATCGCGTTTGGCGCGATCAGATCGGTGAGCGGCATGTATGGAACCTGAGGACGAAGCTTTTTTGGCAGCGCGCCGACGTTTAGGGCGTGATTCTCCCGGTGGGCGTTAGCCGAAGGGTCCAGGAGGGTGCTTAAAGGCGGCGGACCATAGGGACGACGCGCGAGCGCGTCAATGGGCATCGCGCGGTGAAGAAGCCGCAGGATCGATCCAGCCGAAATGGCCGTCCGGCCGCCGGTAAACCACGTTTATTCCGCCGTGGGCGGCGTGACGAAAGACCAGGACCGGCACGCCGGTCATGTCGAGTTCAGTCACCGCCTCGCTGACCGAGAGGCGTTTCAGGGTCGTTGTCGATTCGGCAATGATCACCGGCGTGAAACTGTCGACGTCGACGGCGTCGTCGTTCTGCGGCGCTTCGATGACATAGGTTGCGGCGATGCTGGAAGGTCCAGTGTCGCCCCGCTCGTGCCGATGCTCCTTGAGCCGGCCGTGGTAGCGGCGGAGCCGTTTTTCGATGCGCAGCGCCGCCTGGTCGGCGCTGGCATAGGCGTCCGGCGCCATACCTTCGGTATGCAGCGTGATTTTGGAGTCGAGATGGATCGCGCATTCGGTGCGGAAGCCGAAGCCGTCTTTGGCCAGCGTGACATGGCCCGAATAGCCGCCGTCGAAATATTTGCTCACGGCCTGCGCTATTCGCGCATTGATGCGTTCCCGCAGCGCCTCGCCCAAGTCGAGATTCTTCCCTGACACACGAAATGGCATGGGCAGCCTCTTCACCGAAAACGATTGGAAATCATCGAACCGGCCCCAGTTGAGCTAGATCCTGACTTGGACGGATTCAGTGCGATGAACGCCTTGAGTGGACGCGTCGCAATTATAAACTCAGTCCACGATTGCAGCTTGCTTCTCTCGCCGCCGCTGGACGGACGAGGGGATCCGCATGGATTCCCGGTATTTGGCTACCGTCCGCCGCGCGATATCAATCCCGGCTTCCCGCAGCTTTTCCACGATGGTGTCGTCGGACAGAATGGCGGATGCGCCTTCCGCATCGATCAATTGACGGATGCGGTGACGTACCGCCTCGGCGGAATGCGCTTCGCCGCCATGCGCTCCGGCGATTGCCGAGGTGAAGAAATATTTCAGTTCGAAAATGCCGCGGCTGGTGGCCATGTATTTGTTGGCGGTAACCCGCGACACCGTCGATTCGTGCATACCGATCGCTTCGGCAACGGTCTTGAGGTTGAGCGGGCGCAAATGCTCGACCCCGCGGGCAAAAAACGCATCCTGCTGCCGCACGATCTCGTTGGCGACCTTGAGGATGGTTCGGGCGCGCTGATCGAGCGCACGAACAAGCCAAGTGGCATTCTGCATACAGTCGGCGAGATAGGACTTTTCGGTATCGCGCCGCGCGGTCGCAGAAACCTTCGCGTAATAGGTCTGGTTGACCAAGACCTTCGGCAGCGTGTCGGAATTGAGTTCGACCAGCCAAGCGCCATCCGGCGCGGCGCGCACGAACACGTCAGGTACAATCGGCTGAACGATGGTTGAACCGAAGGCGAGGCCGGGCTTTGGATTAAGACGCCGAAGCTCGGCGATCATTTCGGCGAGATCTTCATCGCCGACGCCGCAGATTTTCTTCAAGGCGGCGAAGTCGCGCCGCGCGACGAGATCGAGCCTGCCAATCAGGGCCGCCATCGCCGGATCGTAGCGATTGTGCTCTTTGAGCTGGATGGCCAGGCACTCGGCGAGGTCGCGTGCGCAAATGCCGGGAGGCTCAAAAGTCTGCAAAATGGCGAGCACCGCCTCGATCTCGGCAAGGCCGGTCCCAAGCCTTTCGGCCGCTGCCGCGAGATCGCCGGCGATGTAGCCGGATTCGTCCACCAGATCGACGAGATAGTAACCGATCATGCGCCGAACCGGATCGGTAATGGCCAACGTCACTTGTTCGCGCAGCCAATCTGCCAATGTCGGCTCGGCGGAAACGTATGATTCGAGGTTGTAGTCGCCATTGTCACGCGGGCTCGCCGAGACTGCAGCCCATTCCGAATAGCCGGCCGGCATATCGGCAAGCCGCGGGCGTACCGGCGCGCTGTCGTCAAGCGATCCATCCTCGAGCGGGTGCTCGCGCGCCTCCTCGCCGCGCGAATTGTCGGCGAACTCGGCGGGCGACGCGCCGTCCTCGGCTGTGCCAGCCGTACCATTGGCCGTTGCATCCGTGGTGCCAGCGGCCGCGGCTGTTTCGCCATCGGCGCCACGCTCGAGCAGCGGATTGCGTTCGAGCTCAGCTTCGACATAGGTCGCCAAATCGAGATTCGAGAGCTGCAGCAGCTTGATGGCCTGCATCAGCTGCGGCGTCATGACCAGCGCCTGGCTTTGCCGGATTTGCAGTCTTTGGGTCAGTGCCATCCGCAGCCTGTGCGACTTGGTCCGATTCTTGCTTGTTTGTGCTTACAACATCGGCACCGCCCTCGCCAGCCGTTCCGGCGTAAGAAATTAAAGGCGGAATTCTTCGCCCAAATAGAGCCGTCGCACGTCGGGGTTGTTGACGATGTCGTCGGCGCGGCCCTCCATGAGCACTTCGCCGGAATAGATGATGTAGGCGCGGTCGGTTAAGCCGAGTGTCTCGCGCACATTGTGGTCGGTGATCAGCACGCCGATGCCGCGATTGGTCAGATGACGGACCAGCGTTTGGATATCGCCGACCGCAATCGGGTCGATGCCGGCGAATGGTTCGTCGAGCAGCATGTAATTTGGCCGGGTCGCCAGCGAACGGGCGATTTCGACCCTGCGCCGCTCGCCGCCGGACAACGCGATCGCCGGCGTTTTGCGCAACCGCGCGATGTTGAACTCTTCGAGCAGCGCGTCGAGATCATGAGTCCGGCGTCGAGCATCCGGCTCGACGACCTCCAACACGGCGCGGATGTTTTCCTCGACCGTTAGGCCGCGGAAGATCGAGGCTTCTTGCGGCAGATAACCGATACCCAGCCGCGCACGCTGATACATGGGCAGCTGCGTCACATCGCAACCGTCGAGCTCGATGCGGCCCTCATCGGCCTTGATGAGGCCGGTGATCATGTAGAACACCGTCGTTTTGCCGGCGCCGTTTGGGCCTAAAAGCCCGACAGCCTCGCCTTTGCGCACGTAAAGGCTCACACCTCTGACGACTTTGCGGCCGACAAAGCTCTTGGCGACGCCATGAACCGAAAGCAGCGCCTTGCGTTCGGGCGGTGCGGCACCGTTGCCGCCGCGGCGGCGCGATCGCATCGCTGGGCGCTGGCCGCTGCCTTGACCGACCGGCGCGACGGGCTGGCGCTGCGGCCGCGTTGGGGCCGCCGGCGGCTGGGCTGGGGGCGGAGCCGGGCTTCGCGGTGAACTTGGCGCTGGTGAATCTGCCGGCGGACCTGCCCGTGGACTGAGCGGAGGACTCTTGGCGCGTACCTTCTCTGCCGGCACCGGTACGCACGCGATGTCGAGATAGACCGTGCTGATTGCGCCACCGATCGAGACCAGGTCGATCGCCTCATCTTCGGCGAGCGGCGGCGAAGGCCTCGTTGAATTGCGGCGGCGGAAATATGAGAAAAGGTCCTGGACCAAAATCCGTTATCCCGTGAGCCGGTGTCGCAAATTGTGCCCCAAATTGCGTCTCTAGAATCGCGAAACAATGCCCGTCGTTCTCAAAGCTTATCCGATTTCGCTGGGCTTTGGTGCAGGCCGCGGCGGCTCAATTTGGCCGGCCGGGCCCGATCGTCATGAAATTGGATGTGCTGCCCTGGCCCTTGCCGGGTTGGATCAAAGCACGCACGCGGCCCCCGCCAGCCGCGTTCGCCCCGGCGCCGCTGCCGGCCGACTCGACCCGCGCATTTCCAGTCTCGGTGTCGACCACGACCCGTTCGCCATGGATGACGTTCTGACCCTGACTGACCACGACATTGCCGCTCAACGTGATGGTCTTGGTCTTGAGATCGTAAATGCCGAGGTCGCCGCTGGCGCTCTGATCTTTGGTGAGGACTGTCACTCCACCCCGCGCTTCAATGCGGCGGATGTTTTGCGCACCCTTCGTTCCGCCGGACGGAGATTTTCCAGCACTCGCCGTTGCTTCGCCGGTGGATTCACCGATGCCGACTTCCTGGCCGTAAAAAACAACGAGGCTGCGGCACCGCATCGTGGTGTCGCCTTGCACCACCTGAACATTGCCGGAAAATGTCGCGGTCTTGGTCTTGTCGTGAACCTCAAGCGTGGCGGCTTCGATCTGAACCGGGGCGTCCTTGTTTTCGAATTGCCCCGGTTTGGCCGGGGTGGAAGCGGCGCCTCCTTGGGCGAGGTGTGTCTGTGCAAAAGCCTTCGGCGCCGGGCCGGCGAACGCGGCACACAACGTCGCCGTCGCGACAATCGTTGCGAACCGCAGCATCATGGCTCGCTCGTTTTAGCAGCCTCGGCAGACGCGCGTTTGCCGGGCATCAGCGTCATGGCGACGCCGCTGAAACGGACGACGCTGCCGCGGTCAACGATGTCGAGCCGCTTAGCGTTGAGAAAGCCATCGAGCATTTTCACCGACACCGGCTTGTCCGAGACCACATTGCCTTTGCGTACGTCGACCACGGCTTCGATCAGACGTCCCTCGTAACCGGTCGAGGAAACGAGTTGAATATTCTCGCGCAGTGTCAGCATTTCCGTCTTGGCATCGTAGACTCCGGACACTGCAGACATCTCAACCGTGCTGTTGTCCTGCAGCTCCATCTTGGCGTGAAGCTGGTGCAGCTCGACTAGGTTGGGCTTGGTGATGTCTTGCCCGGCCGCATCCGCCGAAAATTCATAAGCGCGGGAATCGACCGTGTAGCCGGCCAGCCGCGGCTGCTGCATCGTTATCCGCGTGCCGTGGATGACGAGCTTGCCGAGTTCGCCAGGCAGCCGAAAGCCGCCAATCGGCGGCATGTAGTTGATGCCGATCACAGTCAAGAGCAACGCCGCGATTCCGGCGGGCACGCAGATGCGCAGCCAGCGCACATGCCGGCTGTGCCGCAACGCCACGCGATAGCTGCGCTCGAAGTCGCCGCGGGAATTCGCCGAAAATGCCTTCGCCGCGTGCCCGGGGTAGAGAATGGCCAAGCACTTATCCCTTCACGCTGCCCCTTGAGTCGGACTTAGACCACGGTTTGGGTCGGTTTGTCCCACAAAAATGCGCCTGCAAATATGGCCCGGCGAAAGCTGTTATTTCAGGCACTTAGCGGGCGCCGCGCCTCAGGAATGGGCGAAGATATCCTCGCCCGCGAAACCGGCGAGGTCGAGCCGGACCCGATCCGGCAGGAAGCGAAAGCAGGCCTCCGCCAATTGTTCGCGGCCTTCGCGGGCAAGCATGACATCGAGCCGCTGCTTGAGCGCATGGAGATGGATGACATCGGCGGCGGCGTAGGCAACCTGCGCTTCGCTCAATTCGGGAGCGCCCCAATCGGAGGATTGCTGCTGCTTGGACAGCTCTTGCCCGAGGACTTCGCGCACCAGGTCTTTCAGCCCGTGTTTGTCCGTATAGGTGCGCGCCAGCCGTGAGGCGATCTTGGTGCAATAGACCGGCTCTGGCATGAGGCCGAATGTCTTGGCGAGAACGCCGAGATCGAAACGGGCGAAATGAAAGATCTTGAGGAGCGTCTTGTCGGCGAGCAGCCGTTTCAAATTGGGCGCATCGGCGCCGCGCGGCGGGATCTGCACGACGTCGGCGGAGCCGTCGCCCGGCGACAGTTGCACCACGCACAGCCGGTCGCGGGTTACATCCAGCCCCATGGTCTCGGTATCGATCGCAACGGCGCCCCTGTAGCGTGAAATGTCCGGCAAATCGCCGCGATGCAGTCGGATGGTCATGCGCCCTTATCGCGCGCGATCCACGGGATTCCAAGGCCTTATTTGCGCAATCGTCGCGAAGGGTTGATTTTTTTCCCGCCGCGGCTGGAACGTTCTCTGCGCCAATGGATTTTGCCGGGCAGGGCCGGATGCGGCCGAGCCCTGAAGTCTAGCCGGTGTTTGCTCGCTCGGCTTGTAGAGGATCGCCATGGACGATGAAATGGCAGATGAAATGGCGGATGAAGACCTCGACGACGCGCCGGATCTTTCGATCTCGCCCGAAAAGGTCTGTTACATCATCGCCAAGGCGCGCGAATTCGACGCCAAGGATGTCGTGATCGATCCCGACGACGGCTCCAATCCGACCGACGACGCGATGGTAGCGGTGCTGGAAGACCACCGTGACGATCCGGTGGTGCAGGAAATCGCCGCCGCGATTTTCGCCATGAGCGAGGACGAACAGATCGATCTGGTCACGCTCGCCTGGCTCGGTCGCGGCGACGGCTCGCTCGAAGATTGGGGTGAGCTACGCGCCGAGGCTGCGCGCGTCCACAACAAACGAACGGCCTCATATCTGCTCGGCATGCCGCTGTTGTCCGATTATCTTGACGAAGCTTTGGCGCAGTTCGGCCAATCATGCGACGAGTGATGGTGCAGCTGCGGCGTGTTCGCTTTGCACGCGAAATTTATTTCTTTGCCCTTCCTTCCCCGACGCGCTGTCAGCGTCGGCGGCCAGACGTTCCATCGTTGGAACCATGAAATTCCAATCAATGTTCCGTCGGAACATCGATCGCGCTTGGTTGTTGGTTTTCTTCTCGGTGCGACCGCGGGCGCGGCCATTGTGGCCTGTTCCGTACTAACCGCCTCGGCGGCGGTCGTGTGTAACGGTAACGTTTGTTGGCATACTCACGAGCGCTACACTTATCCACCGTCCGCCGGCGTGGTCATCCACGAAGATGATTGGCGAGCAGGCCCCGGCATCACCTTCCGCGAGCATGAAGGCCGCGGTTACTGGAGGGGCGAGTCCTGGACGGACTTTTAAACAGTAACGTCCGCAGGCGCGCATATCCATTGCAGGGCCGTCCATTGTGGCGGCCTTGCTTTGCGCTGGCACAGCGGCAACCGGACGCGCTGATGACCGTTACGGACGCCGCTATTTTTGTTGGCCGTGACTATTGTTGGTGCCCAGGAGAGGACTCGAACCTCCACGCCTCGCGGCGCTAGTACCTGAAACTAGTGCGTCTACCAATTCCGCCACCTGGGCATTCCACCACCTGGGCATTCCACCACCTGGGCATTCCACTTGGGCTTCCGCCGCTGCTTCCGTCATTTCGGCGAGGGGCGATGGTCGATTGCGGCGATAGGTAGAAAGCGTCCGTCGCGTTGTCAATCGAAGGGTTCGTCGACGCCTTCAACCCAGGCGCCGGTCCCCTATACAGCGCAGAACCGATCATGTATCTCGCCGTCGCATGGCGCTCAGGAACAGGCTGGAAACGCTCGTCGCAGTATTCGGCGGCACGGGTTTTCTCGGTCGTCACGTGGTGCGCGCGCTGGCCAAGCGTGGCTACCGCGTCCGCGTCGCGGTGCGCCGGCCGGAATTGGCCGGGCATTTGCAGCCGATGGGCCGGGTCGGCCAGATTCACGCCGTGCAAGCCAACCTTCGCTACCCGGAATCGGTCACGGCGGCGGTGCGCGAGGCCGATGTGGTGATCAACCTGGTCGGCATTTTGTTCGAACGCGGCGGCCAGCGTTTTGACGCGGTGATGACGGCCGGTGCGCAAACGGTGGCGCGCGCGGCTCAGGCCACCTCGGCGCCGCTCGTTCATGTCTCCGCCATCGGCGCCGATGAAAGATCGAGCTCCCGCTATGCTCAGGCCAAGGCCGCGGGTGAGCGGCTGGTGTTAGCCGCGCATCAGGCCACGATAATCGTGCGGCCCTCGATCATCTTTGGTCCGGAAGATGATTTCTTCAACCGCTTCGCCGCGCTCGCGCGCATGGCGCCGGCACTGCCGCTGGTCGGCGGCGGGCTCACGCGCATGCAGCCGGTTTTTGCCGGCGATGCCGCCGAAGCGATCGCCAAAGCGGTGGACGGCGATTTGCGCCCAGGCCTTGTTTACGAGCTTGGTGGCCCCGCCGTGCGCACGTTTAAGGAATTGATGCAGTTCGTCCTCGCCACCACCCAGCGCCGCCGTCTTTTGGTTCCGGTGCCGTTCGCGCTGATGAAGCTGCAGGCCATGATCCTGCAATTTTTGCCCAAGCCGCCAATCACCCCGGATCAGGTCGAACTGCTCAAACAAAACAATGTCGTATCGGATGATGCCAAGCGCGACGGCCGCACGCTGGAAGCAATCGGCATCACGCCGGAATCGATCGAGGCGATCGTGCCGACTTATCTGTGGCGATTCCGCAAGACCGGCCAATTCAATCCGAACGTCGCCTAGTCACTTGCGCGCATGCAAACCCGGCGCCGCTTCCGCCTGGCGGACGGGAGCGACGGTAAAATTTTGTGGGTGCTGGTGCGGGCTTCGACCAGCACGCGATCCTGCGAGTTTCAACCTTCGTATTTGAACGACAGCGCCACGCGCGTGCGAAAGGCGGTCACTTTGCCGTCTTCGACTTTCATGTCCATCTTCATGACTTCGGCGACGCGCAGATCGCGCAGCGAAGTCGCGGCCGTTTCGATGGCGCGCCGGCCTGCATCTTCCCAGGATTTCTCGCTGACGCCGACCACGTCGACAATGCGATAGACGCTCTCCGCCGATTGCTTCTTGGCCATGGAGTGATCCTTTCGAGGTTGTCCAAACCCCACCCTGTGGGAGTGTGATCTTAACGGCCGCGGGATGCGCTTCACAGGCCAATGAACAGGGCAAGTAGACCCACGCCACCGACCACAATCCGCCACCAGGCGAACAGCGCAAAGCCATGGCGGGCGACGTAACCGAGCAGCGTCTTGACCACGAACCAGCCGCAGATGAACGAGACGGCAAAGCCGACGGCAATGATCAGCATGTTGCCGCCGGTGAATTCGCCGCGGTTTTTAAATGCCTCGAACGCGAATGCGCCGACCATGGTCGGCATCGCCAGCCAGAACGAGAATTCGGTGGCGGCCCTCTTGTCGGCGCCAAATAACATGGCGCCGACGATTGTGGCTCCGGCGCGCGACACCCCCGGCACCATGGAGAGGCACTGCATCGCGCCGATCCCCAAATACATTGGCAGCGTGAATTTGGTGGCGTCGTGATAGCGCGGCTTGAGCTTGAGGCGGTCGATCCACAACAGCACGAGGCCGCCGGCCACGAGCATGGCGCAAACGATCCAGACGTTGAACAGCACGCTCTTGATGGTCCCGTAGGCCAAGGCCCCGATCACCATGGCGGGAAGAAAGGCGACCAGCACTCCGATAACAAAGCGCTGATCGTCGCGATTGGTGAACATGCCGAGAAACAGGCGCCACAGCCGCGAGAAGTAGATCGACAGCAGCGCCAAGATGGCGCCGAGTTGGATCAGCACATCAAAGCTCTTGCCAAACGATTCGTCGTCGAAACCGAAGAAATGGCCGACCAGCAGAAGATGGCCGGTCGACGATACCGGAATGAATTCAGTGAGGCCTTCGACGATGCCGAGGAAGACCGCCTTGATAAGATCCAATGTCATGTAAGCTCCGCGAGGGAAGGGTTATTCCGGATTGTTGTCCAGGTTGTCGGGCCGCGTGGCGAGATGTGTTCGAAAAGCGCGCTCTCTATATGGGCGAGGGTGCTTTAGAGGCCGGTTTTGACGAAAGCAAAACCGGCCTCTAGGGTTTTTTCGTGAGCACGATTCTTAGAAGATCATGCTGTAAGGCCGATTTTTCGGCAAGCTCGCTGCCAAGGCTCGCTGCGCAATGTTGACGCTGTTCCACCATCCGATTTGTCCGCATTCCCGCTTCGTGCGCCTCGTACTCGAAGAATACGGTTTGACGCCGAAGCTCGTCGAAGAACGGGTGTGGGAACGGCGCGCGGAGTTCTTGATGCTCAATCCGGCGGGGACCACGCCGGTTCTGGTGGAAGAGGGTGCGCCGGCGGTACCCGGCGCGGGCGTGATCGCCGAATATCTCGACGAGACCCGTGGCGCCGCCGCGGCCGAGCACCGCCTTCTGCCGGCCGAACATGGCGGGCGCATCGAGGTGCGGCGCCTGATGGGCTGGTTTAACGACAAATTCTTTGAGGAGGCGAGCGGCCCTCTGGTCACGGAGCGGGTCTACAAGCGCTACATACCGGCCGGCCGCGGCGGCGGACCGCCGGATACCGAAACCCTTCGTGCTGCAAAGAGCAACATCAAGTACCATCTAGCCTATATCGGCTGGCTCATCCGCAAGCGCGACTGGCTCGCCGGCGACAACCTGACCTATGCCGATTTGAGCGCGGCGGCGCACCTGTCCGTCGCCGACTATTTGGGCGATGTGCCGTGGGACGAGGACGAAACCGCCAAAAGCTGGTACGCGAGGATCAAATCGCGGCCGTCGTTTCGCGGGCTCTTAGCCGAGGCGCTGCCCGGCCTGGCGCCGTCCAAAACCTACGCCGATCTCGATTTCTAGATCTCGCCGCGCTGAAGGCGGAACTGATCGCTGGCGCGCGGGCGTCAGGCTTTGATGTCGCCGGCATTGTTCGGCCTGACGCCATCCCGCAGGCGGCGCCGCGCTTGCGGGAATTTCTCGCCGCCGGCGCTCACGGCGACATGGCATGGCTGGCGGCCAATGCCGAGCGGCGCGGCGACCCTCGGTCGCTGTGGTCCGAGGTGCGCTCGATCCTGATGCTCGGCGTCAATTACGGGCCGGATTGCGATCCACTTGCCGTTCTCCAGGAACGAAATCGCGGCGCCATTTCCGTCTATTCACGCGGCGACGACTATCACGACCTGATCAAATCGCGGCTCAAGCAAATCGGGCGCTGGCTCGTCGACCGCGCCGGCGGCGACGTGAAAGTTTTTGTCGACACCGCGCCGGTGATGGAAAAGCCGCTGGCAGCCGCTGCGGGGCTGGGCTGGCAAGGAAAGCACACCAATTTGGTGTCGCGGCAGTTCGGCTCGTGGCTCTTTCTCGGTGCGGTATTTACGACGCTCGACCTGTCACCCGACATCCCCGAGACCGATCATTGTGGCCAGTGCCGCGCCTGCCTCGATATTTGTCCGACCGCCGCATTTCCCGCGCCGTACCAGCTCGATGCGCGGCGCTGCATCTCGTACCTGACCATCGAGCACAAGGGCCAAATCCCGCGCGACCTTCGTCCGCTAATGGGCAATCGCATTTATGGCTGCGACGATTGTCTCGCGGTCTGCCCGTGGAACAAATTCGCGGTGGCCGGCCGCGAAGCAAAGCTTGCCGCGCGCGAAGCGCTGCGCGCGCCGCCGCTTGCCGATCTGGCGCGGCTCGACGAGCCCGCATTCCGCGCCTTGTTCGCTAAAAGCGCGGTCAAGCGCATCGGGCGCGCGCGTTTCGTCCGCAATGTGCTGATCGCCATCGGCAATTCCGGCGATGCCAATCTCGCTGCGGAAGCCGAGCAGCTGCTCGACGATGAATCGCCACTGGTGCGCGGCGCCGCGGTTTGGGCGCTCGGCCGGCTGGATCGCGACGGGCTCAGACAATGTGCGAAGACGCGCCGCCATAACGAGGCCGATCCGGAATTGAGCGCAGAATGGGCCGCGGCGCTTGACGAGTCTCTTGGCGAGTCTGTTGGCGAGGCTCGGCATTAATGGCCAAACTCGTCTGCTTCGGCTTCGGCTATTGCGCCGAACATTTCATCATGGAATTCGGCGGCAAGTTCGAGCGCGTCATCGGTACCGTTCGCCGCGCCGAACGTGCCGGGATATTGAACGCCTATCAGGCTGGAGCCGTGCGGGCTCTCGTATTTGACGGCATGCGGGTGACGGCCGAGCTCGAAAGCGCAATCGCCGCGGCAGACTATGCGCTCGTCTCAGTCCCGCCGGATGCCAGCGGCGATCCGGTGCTCGCCGCATGTGGCGGCGCTCTCGCGGCGCGAGTTGGTCTGCGCTCTGTTGTCTATCTCTCGACGGTGGGCGTTTATGGCGACCGCGGCGGCGGCTGGGTCGACGAGCAAACGCCGCCAGCCCCGATATCGGAGCGCAGCCGCTGGCGTGTAGCTGCCGAGCAGGCTTGGAAACAATTCGGCGCGCGGCATGGCGTCCGCGTCGCGGTATTGCGTCTCGCCGGCATTTACGGTCCTGGACAGAATGCGCTCGTCCAGCTCGCGCGCGGCAAAACGCGCCGCATCGTCAAGCTCGGTCAAGTTTTCAATCGTATTCACGTCGGCGATATCGCGCAGGCGATCGATGCCGCGTTCGCGCGCGGCGCCGCCGGCGTGTTCAATCTTGCCGATGACGAGCCGTCGCCGCCGGCCGATCCGATCGTGTTCGCAGCGCAGTTGATGGGTCGCGAGCCGCCGCCGGAAATTCCGTTCGCGCAGGCCGCGCCGTCAATGTCGGAAATGGGCTTAAGCTTCTGGCAGGAGTGCCGGCGCGTGCGCAACGCCAAGCTCAAGCATGAGCTTGGCGTCAGGTTGCGCTATCCGACTTATCGCGAGGGGCTGCGCGCTTTGTTTGCAGAGATCAGTGCAGGCTCGGGCCTTTGAGAAATTTGCTGCGCTCGCCCGATTTGATGCGTACCTGCAACGTCTCGCCGTCGCGATAGATCGTCAGCGGGATTTCCACGCCGGCCTGGCCTTGCGCCCAGATGCGACGGAAGAAGCCGGCGAGATCGCGTACGTCCTTGCCGGCGACCGAGATCACGATGTCGCCGGTGCGCAGATCCGCTTTCTTTGCCGGTCCGCGATCGGCGAGACCGACAATGACCAGACGATTCTCGACTTCGGTTGCGTAGAGGCCGAGCCATGGCCGCGGCGGCGCGTTGCGGCGGCCGAATTTCATGAGATCGTCCACGACCGGTTTCAACAAATCGATCGGCACCATCATGTTGATATTCTGGGTCTGACCGCGCTCGGCGGCGTGCTGCAACTGCAGCGAGCCGATGCCGAGGAGATCGCCGGCCGGCCCGATCAAAGCGGTGCCGCCCCAATTCGGATGCGCCGGGGCGGTGAAGATGGCTTCCTCGAGCACGTATTCCCAATAGCCGGCGAACTCCTGTTTGGCGACGATGCGCGCCGCCACCGAGCGGTGCCGCCCGCCGAAGCCGCCGATAACGACGCGCTCGCCGATCGAGGCTGCGGCCGAGTTGCCGATCTCCAGCGACGGCGCGTCGAGTTTGGCCAGCGCCTGCACCAAGCCGAAGCCGCTTTCCTGGTCATAGCCAAGCACGTGGCCGGGCACCGAGCGGCCGTCATTCAGCGTGATCCAGATCGTGTCGGCTTCGGTGATCAGATAGCCGATGGTCAGGACCAGGCCGTTGCCGCGAATGAACACGCCGTTTCCGGCGCGTTCGGTGCCAAGCGTCTCGGCCGTGAACGCGTCCGAAGGTACCGTGGCATGCAACCCGACCACGCATGATAATGCGCGTTCGAGGTCATAGCCGTAGTCTCCGGGCTTGGGTTGCACCGCGGATGGCACTTTCCAATTGCTGACGGACGGCATCTTTTCATTCCCGCTCGCAGCGGCAGATTCCATTGCGATTTTGCGGCCTAGGTAAGGCATCCGGCAAGATGCCGGCTTGCGCTATGTGTTGACATTCTGCGCCGCGATCAAGCCCGGCCGCGGTCTGATTGCGCTTAGCCGCCGGCCAGACTGGCGTTCATAAACTCCTTTGACCATCGCGAATAGTCGGCCTGACGCGTCACTTGTTTCATCAGATCGGGCGATGCAACGGATTTTATATTGGCCGGCGGCGTGCCGGCACGCAGCGCCTTCAGTGTTTCGTGCACCGCATTCACAGCGGCCATGAACGGCAGGTGGCCTTGCAGGCAAACTCGGACGTTGCGCGCACTGAGATAATCAAGATCGTAAAGCTCCGCGCCCGGACTGCCGAGAAACAGCGGCAGCTTGACTGCGCTCGCCACTGCGTCGAGCTGCGCACGGGTTTTGACTCCCGCCATGAACAGCATGTCGACACCGGCCTGCTCATAGGCTTTCAGCCGCGCGATGGTGTCGTCGACGCCGGTGATGGCCATCGCGCTGGTGCGGCCGATGATGACAAGCCGCTTGTCTTGGCGGCCCGCCAGTGCCGCCTTCATCTTGCCGACGCCTTCCGCGATCGGAATTAAAGTAGGCCCGCTCGCGCCATAACCGGTCGGCAGCGCAGTGTCTTCGATCGTCATGCCGGCAACGCCGGCCGTTTCAAGTTCCTCGACGGTGCGTTTGACGCTCAGCGCATTGCCGTAGCCATGATCGGCATCGACCAGCAGCGGCAATTTGCCGGCGCGATTGATGCGATAGGCCTGCTGCGCGAATTCGGTCAGCGTCAGCACCACCACATCGGGTGCGCCGAGCACCGTGAATGAGGCGATCGAGCCGGCGAACATGCCCGCTTCGAAGCCGAGGTCTTCAGCGATGCGCGCCGAGATGGCGTCGTAGACCGATCCTGGATAGATACAACGCGGTCCCGCGATGAGCGAGCGCAAGCGCTCCCGTCGCTCCGTCCAATCCATTTCTGGTGCCCCTGTTTGATGATTTCAGATCAATGGCGGCGTGTTCTAACACGCCGCGAGCCGATGGGGCATGTCGTCTGCGCAGAGGCGGATCAGAAAAACGTGCGGCTTACTTGGTGGGGTACTTGGCTGTTTACTTGGCAGCGGAGTCAACCGGCGCGCCTGACTGCTGCTCCAATTCCTTCATCTTCTTTTCGAGGAAGGGCAGGCTCGCGACCGCGGCGCAATTCGCCTGATGGGTGACCGCGTCTTTTTGCACCTGCGCCCAACGGGCGTCGGCATCCTGTTTACTCCAGGGCCGCCTGGTCTCCGGATTGTACGCTCCCTGTGCCGCGAGATTGTCGAGCGAGCGGCGATAATCCTGCAGATTGAGCACGCGATCTCGCGTCTCGAAATAGAAATTCGTTCCGTTCAGCTCATTGCAATGCCGCAGGCCCGCAGCGAAGTTTCGCTGCACCAATTGGGCCTCCCAGACCTTTGCCTTGATGTCATTGAGCGCTTCGGACTTTTGAGCGTGCAGCGGGGTCGAAGCAGTCAAGACAAGCAGGACGGCCCACAAACCTGTACGCGCCATATCCGCCTCCGCCGTGAAGACTGATTGATGACGAATTCTATACCATCAGGCGAGTATACTTCACAGCAGTTACGGGGTATTCACCATGCCTTTGAAGCGGCGTTTCAGGGGCTAAAAGCGGCCAGGGAACTGGGGATTTCGCCTTGTTCCTGCCTAATGTTACGGCAAGACTGAGCTGGTCACCGGGGACATCAGTGGTCGAGCGGGGGTTCTCTTTGCGGTCAGGCTTTAGCGTTGCGATCGTCGCCTTGGCGCTGGCCGGCTCGGCTTACGGTGCCGCGGCGCAATATTATCCGCCCCCGGACTACCCGCCGGCGCCAGTCCCCATTTATCGGGATGGGCCGCCGGTTTATCGGGACGCCCGCGGCGTCCCGATCGATCCGCGTTATGTCCAGCCTGCCCCGGGCGAAGAGGTTTATGAGGCGCCGCCGGTCGGCCGCCCGTTTTTTCCGCCGCAGCCCTTACCGGTCGTTACTGGCGGCCAGATCGATCGGCCCCCCAGCGGTGTCGCCGCAGTGCCGGGTTCCGCCGATGTGACCGGTTCGGTCCGCGGCGGTGCTCCCGTAGCGCCGCCGCCCGCCAGCAGTGCCGCGCCCCCGCGCGTCGGCTCAAACGTTATTGCGTCCTTGCCGCCGGAAGATCAGCCGGAGCAGGGCCCGGCCAAAGAGCTGCCCGAGCGCTTCCGGCGCCAGATCGTCGAGTTCAGCACCACCGAGCCGGCCGGCACGATCATCATCGATACGCCAAACACTTACCTCTACTTCGTGCTCGGCAATGGCAGAGCGATTCGTTACGGCGTCGGCGTCGGGCGTGAAGGCTTCACCTGGTCCGGCACCGAACGCATCAGCCGCATGAAGGAATGGCCGGACTGGTTCCCGCCGAAGGAAATGATCGAGCGACAGCCTTATCTGCCGCGCTTCATGGCGGGGGGCGAAACCAATCCGCTCGGCGCTCGCGCGCTCTACCTCGGCAATACGGTCTATCGCATCCACGGCACCAACCAGCCGTCGACGATCGGCAGCTTCGTATCGTCGGGGTGCATCCGGTTGGCCAACGACGACATCGAAGATCTCTACAATCGGGTGAACGTCGGCACGCACGTGGTCGTCCTGCCAGGAAGCAATCCCGACACCGCAGCGCTGCGCCCACCGGTCGCCCGATAAGGGCGGGCGGCTCAGTTAGCATCAGACATCGATCGCGGAATTTGGATGCGGCGCGCTCGCCCGCATCGGCTTTGCCATTTTTAACATTGGTTTTTGCCCGACTCAGCTAAGGTCGTATCAGTCGGTTTCACCGTTCAGCGGCGCCCTGGTGATAATCGTGAAGCCCGGTCAGGCGTAACTCTTCGCGGATCGCGCGGGCGTTCAGCGAGGTCCAATGTTTCCCAACATTCGCCTGATGGTCGTAGCGATTCTGGCTGCGATTGCCGGAATCGGCTCCGGTTTGGGCTTGTTCGCGACATTTCGCGTCAATCACGAACCGCTCGCGCGGTTGGCGGAAGGAAGCGCGCCATTGCAGCTTGCCTTCGACAATCTGGCGCTTGGTTCGGACGCGCGGGCGCCATTGGAGGCGCGATTGCCGGTCAACGACGCCGCGAAGGCCATTTCCGTTCCGGTGATCATTGCCATTCCAAGTCCTGCCACTCCAAGTCCTGCCACTCCAAGTCCTGCCACACCAAGTCCCGCCGCGGAGCAGGCGGAAGCCAATTCGACGATCGCCGGGGATTCCAGCATTCAACAGGCATCGGCCGACGCCGGCTCGGCGGATCGGGGCAACACGGCAAGCCTTGCCGTTGCGGTGTCCGCAGAGCAATCCAACGTGACGCCCGAAGCCATCGCGCCGAGCCAGCAAGAGGCGGTCGCGGCGGCACAGGATCAACAACCGGCTGTTTCGGCAGCGACGGCGCCCACCGCCGAGCAAACGGCGGCTATTTCCACCGCGGCGGAAGATCGGCAACCGGCCGTGAAACCGGCGCAATCGGGGGAGAGCAAAGCGGCAAAGCCGGCAGTCAAAGCATCCCGGTCTGCGGCGCAAGCGCGGCGCGCAAGCAAGACGGTCCGCGTCCGCCGAACACCAGCGACGGTCGCGGCCCAGCTGGCCTATCAATATTCGCAGCCGACCTATTCGCAACCGACCTACACATGGACGGATGGCACCGCCCAGGCCTCCCAACCTGTCAAGCGGGTGCAGAAACGGCATCGCACGGCGAAAAAGGCGGCGCCGCCGGCCGCACAGTCCAGTCCCTCAGCGGCAACAGCGGGCCTGAGCGGCACCCAATATTAGACATGCCCGGATAGCCACGGTGCTCGCAACCCTACACAAAGACATCGAGTGATTCCGCTTTCCGTCCTCGATCTGTCGCCGGTGACAACGGCCACGCCCGGGTCCACGGCTTTGCATAATTCGCTCGATCTGGCGCGCCTCGCCGACCACCTCGGTTACCACCGCTATTGGCTCGCCGAACATCACAATCTGGCAAATATCGCGAGCTCATCGCCTGACATCATGATCGGACAGGTTGCGGCGGTGACCTCACGCATTCGGGTCGGCTCAGGCGGCGTGATGCTGCCCAATCACGCCCCGCTGATGGTGGCCGAACGCTTCAAAGTGCTGGAGGCCTTATTTCCCGGACGCATCGATCTCGGGCTTGGCCGCGCGCCCGGTACCGACGCGGTCACCTCTTATGCGCTGCGCGCCAGACAGGATCCGCGCGCGGGCGACGAATTTCTCGAACGCTTTCAGGAATTGCTGCTGCTCGAGCACGGCGGTTTCCCGGACGGTCACCCGTTCCGCAACGTCCGCGCGGTGCCGAGTGATGTGGCGCTGCCGCCGATTTGGCTTCTCGGCTCGAGCGGCTACAGTGCTGAGCTCGCTGCGGCATTCGGATTGGGCTTCGCGTTCGCGCATCATTTTGCCGATTACGACGCGGCGAGCGCGACGCTCAGCTACCGCGAACGTTTCAAGCCGACCCCGATGCTGCCGCGTCCCTATACCATTCTTGCTACCGCGGCGATCGCCGCGGACAGCGATGCCGAAGCCGAACGCATCGCCGCCAGCGCCCAATTGCACTTCGTGCGGCGCGCCAAGGGCGAATACCTGCCGCTTGAATCGCCCGAGGCGGCTGCCGCTTATCCCTATACGGCCGTCGATCGCGAACGGATGTTGCATCAGCGCGCCAGCTTGGCGGTTGGCAGCGCCGTTACCGTAAAGAATCGCTTGCTAGCCTTGGCGCAGGCGACGCGAGCCGATGAACTGATGATCACCACTATGATCTACGATCACGCCTCGCGCCGGCATTCCTATGAATTGTTGGCGGAAGCCTTTGCGTTGCCGCGTTGATTGAGTCGCAACGCGGACAATGCGCGCGCAATTGCGCATGGCAAGCAAACCGAACTGGAATGTGCGTCTCCTCGGGCGGCGCGGTATAAACCGTGGCGGCGGTCTACTCCCTTGCGTTTTCATGATCGAAGTTTTGCCGCATTTCGCCACGTCCGTGTCACAGTCGCGATCTGGCGGAAGCTGATTCCCTCCACTAGGATTTGTGGCTAGACTCATTTCACGGCGGCCGGGGGTGAAATTGCTGATAACGCGCGCGCGATACGACAAGACGCCGGCTCGGTTGGATCGCCGCGTCGTCGGCAGAGGCATTTCCGCGCTCGCTGTCACTGCATGTCTCACACTGGCAGCAAGCGCATCTCCTGCGGCGGCCGCTTACTGGTATGGCGGCTGGTACGGCGGCTGGCACAAACATAAGTCCGCACACAAATCGCACGAGCCGAAAGCTGCCGATCGTGCCGGCAAAGAACCGGCCGCCGATATTCCGAAAGGGCCGCAGCAGATCTTCATTTCGATCAATCAGCAGAAGCTTTATTTCTACAGCAACGGCGTGCATGTCGCCGACACCTCAATCGCCACCGGCGTGGCCGCGCATCCGACACCATTCGGCGTCTTCAGCATCATCCAAAAACAGATCTTCCATCGCTCGAACATCTACAGCAATGCGCCGATGCCCTACATGCAGCGCATCACCTGGTCGGGCGTCGCAATGCATGAAGGTCAGAATATCGGCCACCCTGCCTCGCATGGTTGTATCCGCATGCCGCATGATTTCGCCGTGCGGCTGTACCGCCTCACCAAGCTCAACACCCGCGTCATCATTGCTCGCACTGAGCTGAGGCCGATGGAATTCGCCGACCCGCACTTGTTCGTGCACAAGGAAAAGCCGCCGGAGATCGCGGCGCCGGCCGTCAATGGTGTCGAGACCGTAGCGGCCCAACCCTCTGAGCTTGCCGTCCACGCGAATGCTCCGGCGGTCACCCAGCCGGTACAGTCAGACGCGGCGACGCCCCCGCCCGTCGCGCCGGCCATCAAGCCCGATCAGAAAATGGAAGGCGCCGTGCCCGGTGCGGATGCGGGCGCAGCCGGCGCTGCTGCGCCGCCGACACCGGCCACACCAACCGACCTGGCGAAAGTTGCGGCGGCTAAGAAAATGCCGATCTCGATTTTTGTCAGCCGCAAGCGGCAACGCCTTTACATCCGCCAGGATTTCGAGCCGCTGTTCGACGTCCCGGTGACCATCGCGCAGCCGGAGGCGCCGCTCGGCACGCACGTCTTCACGGCGTTGGAATTCACCGGACCCGATCGAACCAGCTTGCGCTGGAATGTCGTGTCCCTGCCCAGCGAGCCGCCGAAGCGCGTCCGCTATGTCGAGGAGCGCCGCGACCGCTACGGCCGCGTGCGGCGGCGCGAGATCGAGGAAGAACGGGCGAGCGATACGCCACCGCCGCAAAGTCCGGCACAGGTGCTCGGCCGGATCGAGATCCCGCCCGAGGTGAGCGATGCGATTGCGCAAATGATCGGCCCCGGCTCCGCGCTCATCGTTTCGGATCAGGGTCTCGGCGATGAAACCGGCGAAGGCACCGACTTCACTGTCGTGACTCGTTGAGCTGTTGAATTCGATAAAAGGCTTTGACCCCCACCTTATTCCTCCCCCTTTCAGGGGGAGGAAAGAGATTGCCGCCGCTCCTCCCTCCCCCTGAAAGGGGGAGGGTCAGGATGGGGGTCGCTTGTTGTCAAAACAAATACGCATTTTCGGCACTGCCGCACCAATCGTGTTCAAACCGCCGAGCTGATGGCTGGCTTCGCAGGTGGGTTGAGCAGGGCCGGAGCCGTCGATAGGCTGCCGGCCGGCGATTACCTGCAATCAGGACATCGATGGAGGATCACATTGGGTAAGCTTTTTACTTTGACCGCTTCCGACAGCTTCAAGCTCGGCGCCTATCGCGCCGACCCATCCGGAAAAGCCAAGGGGGGCATGGTCGTCATTCAGGAAATTTTCGGCGTCAATCATCATATCCGCGCAGTCTGCGACCGGCTGGCCGGCGAAGGTTATGCCGCGGTGGCGCCGGCGGTGTTCGATCGCCAGCAACCGAATTTCGAATCCGGCTACACCCCCGACGAGATCGCCAATGCGCGCAAGTTCGTCGCCAATCCGGATTGGAACGCGATGCTGCGTGACGTGCAGGCTGCGATCGACGAACTGAAAAAGAGCGGTCCGGTCGGCATCATGGGCTTCTGCATGGGCGGTACCATCTCGTTCCTGGCCGCGTGCCGGCTGAGCGGACTCGCGGCCGCGGTCTGCTATTACGGCGGCCAGATCGCCAAGAACGCGGACGAAAAACCGAAAATACCGACGCAGATGCATTTCGGCGAGCAGGATGCCTCAATTCCGATGAGCGACGTCGAGACGATCAAAAAGAAGCGCGGCGCCGATTGCGAAATCTATGTCTATCCGAACGCGCAACACGGCTTTCATTGCGACGAGCGTGGCAGCTACAACGCCGAAGCCGCCAAGCTCGCTTGGCAGCGGGCGATGGCGTTTCTGACCAAACACGTGAAGTGATCTGGAATGAGGTAACAGGAAATCAGGGATCAACTTATTACAGCTGATCCCTGATGACTGCTGTCTGATACCTGTTTACGCCGCCACTCCCGTCCCGATCTGGCAACTCACGCCGGTGCCACCGAGGCCGCAATAGCCGTGCGGATTCTTGGCGAGATATTGCTGGTGGTAATCCTCGGCGAAATAGAACGGCGGCGCGTCGAGAATTTCACTCGTGATCGGGCCCATGCGCTCGGCCGCCAGCGCCTTGCCGTAAGCGGCCTTGGACGCCTCGGCGGCGGCGCGCTGCTCCGGCGAGAACACATAGATGCCGGAGCGGTATTGCGTACCGACATCGTTGCCCTGGCGCATGCCCTGGGTCGGGTCGTGGCTCTCCCAAAACGTCTTGAGCAGCTGCTCGTAGGAAATTTTCTTTGGGTCATAGACCACGAGCACCACTTCGTTATGCCCGGTGCGGCCGGAGCACACTTCTTCGTAGGTCGGGTTGGGGGTGGGCCCGCCGGCATAGCCGACGGCGGTCACATAGACGCCGTCGCCGAGCTCCCAGAATTTGCGCTCGGCCCCCCAGAAGCAGCCGAGCCCGAACACCGCCATCGCGAGCCCGGCAGTGTAGGGGCCTTTGATCGGCCGGCCGTTGACGAAATGCTTCTGGGCAGTGGGGATCGGCGTCGCGCGCCCCGGCAGCGCCTCCTCGGGCGCGGGCATTTCCAGCTTCTTACGGAATGAAAACATGGCGGCGGCTCCTGCATGCGGCGGTGGAACGGGGAGGAATTCGCAGAACAAATATAAGCGCGGCTCGTACCGATCGCACCGGTCGCATTGGGCGCGGCGATCACGTTCGCGCTGAAACGTTCCCCTCCCCCTTGTGGGGAGGGGTAGGGGTGGGGGTGGATAGGCGACGCTTGGACGTCTTGTTCTGAGCTGCCCCCCTCCCATCCCTCCGCACAAGGGGGATGGATCTGTTTTGCTCTTTGCCCAGCGTGGCTTCCGCTTGCCGCATTTGCTGCCTATGGTGCCGCGCGTCGGGATTCGGCACTTGGTGAGGAGGGTCACCACATGGTTCGCGTATCTGCTTTCGTTTTGCTCTGCGCGCTGGCGTCATTGACCGGCTTTGCCGTGGCGCCGGCAAGCGCGCAACAGCCGGCTGCGCCCACCGCGGCGCCGCCGCAGCCGCCTTACGGCCCGCCGATCACGCTCGACCAGGCCAAGCGGGTGATGGCCGCCGCCGAGCTCGAAGCGGCCAAAAATTCCTGGGCGGTCGCCATCACCATTCTCGACAGCGGCGGCAACATGGTGATGTTCCACAAGGGCGATAACACGCAGCTCTCGGGCATCAGCACCTCGGCCGGCAAGGCGCGCACCGCGCTTGAATTCAAGCTGCCGAGCAAGGCGCTCGACGATGCCATCGCTGCCGGCGGCGCCGGCATGCGGCTTCTGGCGCTCAAAGACATCACCCCGCTGCAGGGCGGCAATCTCATCCTCATCGACGGCAAGATCGCCGGCGCGATCGGCGTCTCCGGCGCGCTCTCGGCGCAGGACGATCAGATCGCCAAAGCCGGCACGGATGTCTTGGCGAAGGGGATGTAGCCGAACTGCTTTTGATGGCCGCGCTCGTTCGGCCATCCAACACTTTCGTCGCTCATATTTTTGAATCGCGTTACAGCCGCCGCGGTTTCCAGGCGGCGGTGCTCGCCGACCCAGCTAGTGCTTCTTGCCGTACTCGTGCTGGTACGTGCCGGGTTTGGCCTGGCTTTGCATCCCAGCGAACGGTGAGGGAGCTTCGGCGCCTTTCTTCTTGTTCTTGTCCTGCTTCGGCTTCTTCTTTTCCCTGTTGCTTCGCTGCTGACCTTTCGCCATGGCGACCTCCACATTCTCGATGAGTGATTCGTCAGTGAACGGCGCAACCTACCCCATCCGCCCCCACAACGATATCAGCCTACCCGCAACAGCGATCACCGCCGTCGCGGCTTCCAGCCGCCGCGCATGCCGGGCTACACGGCCGGAACGTTTCTACTCCGCCGCTAGCACTCGGACCCGACCTTCAATTCTCGGCCAGTCTTTGGTGCGGGCGAGACGCAATTCGTAGGCGCTTTGCAAATTCATCCACAACTCCGGCGTGGTGCCGAAATATTTTCCCAAGCGGAGCGCAATGGGGGCGGTAATCGCCGAGCGGCCGTGAACGATGTCGTTGACGCGCGCGGGATTCACGTCGATGTCGCGCGACAGACGATTCTGGCTGATACCATTCGGTTTCATGAATTCCTCGGCGAGAATTTCACCCGGCGGTATAGGATCGAGGTGTTTTACCTTGGACATAAGCTGTGCTCCCTAGTGGTAATCCACGATCTCGACGTGTTCGGCTCCGCCGTCCTGCCACACAAAGCAAATCCGCCATTGGTCATTGATGCGGATCGAATACTGACCTCGTCGATCACCTTTTAGGCCCTCAAGCCGATTGCCGGGTGGTTGACGCAGATCATTCAATGAACCGGCAGCATCGAGCAGCAGTAACTTTCGACGCGCCTGTCGCTCGATGCCGCGAAAGCGTGGTACGTCCTCATCCGCGAACAAACGTGCTGTCGCTGCATCGCGGAATGAGCGGATCATCCCAAAATCTATTCCGTGTCAAGGAATAGTGCAAGGGGAATAGCTATTATCGCCGTTTCGGCTTCCAGCCGCCGCGCATGCCGGGGCGGCCCAACGTGGAGCGCGGGCCGGAGCGGGATTCGTTTCGCTTGTCTGTTGCGCTCGCGGCGCTCCCCGTCACTTGCTTCGCCGGCACTGATTCAACGCCCGGCCCTATTTCATCGAGGGTCGGCTTGCGCGGGCTGGTTCTTTGCGTCCCTGTCGCGCCTGCGGCGCTCCGCGCTTCTTGGGAGCTTCCAGGCCGGTGCGGCGCGACTTCGTGATGGAGCGCGATGCCCATTTCGTCGAGCGTGGGCTTGTGGATTCGGGATTTACCTCGCCCCGCGCTCGATCCCCCCACCCGGCCGCGCGGCGCGCGGCCACCCTCCCCACCTTGGGGGGAGGGTAAAATTTTCGCTGTCGGATCGTCGATCACCGCAAGCTCGGTGGCGCGCAGCCGTTTGATCTCGTCGCGCAGCCGCGCCGCTTCCTCGAAATCGAGATCGGCGGCGGCGGCGCGCATGCGGGTTTCGAGATCGCCGATCACCGCCTCGAAATTGTGGCCGATAGTGGCCGCTTCCTCGAATTCGCCTGCGCCGCTGCCGGTCGCGATCAGCACGTGGTCGCGCTCATAGACGCTGTCGAGAATGTCGGCGATGCCCTTGCGCACGCTCTCCGGCGTGATGCCGTTCGCCACGTTGTATTCCTTCTGCTTCTCGCGGCGGCGCTCGGTTTCGGCGATGGCGCGCTCCATCGAGCCGGTGACGCTGTCGGCATAGAGAATCACGCGGCCGTCGATATTGCGCGCGGCGCGGCCGATGGTCTGAATGAGACTCGTCTCGCTGCGCAAAAAGCCTTCCTTGTCGGCGTCGAGAATGGCGACCAGCGCGCATTCCGGAATGTCGAGGCCCTCGCGCAA
>JBAQBC010000098.1:0-2013 GCA_049286035.1 Xanthobacteraceae bacterium | reverse complement strand
CTCGACGGTCTCTAGAAATGGTGCCCACAATGGTAGTGCGACCAGATGAAGAAAGTCGGTCTGGCGGACTGGCGGACTTCAAGAAGGTCTTCCCTCCGCATCTGATCCGGAAACGGAAGCAGATCGGACGCCAAGGGAATCATTGTTGGCGTGCATGACCGCCAATCGTGAGCCGTCTAATCAAAGCTTTGAAACTGACAGGGAGGCGACGGTTTGCACTGCGAGCCGTCGCTTCTTGCCGTTTGAGAGAACGCCAAGAGTCAGTAACGAATTTCTGATAAACCAGCTTTGTCGTCGAACCGGCGCCGTCGAAACACTGCCGCGGTGTTTCTATCGCGAGCCGACCGGAGCAGGCGGCACCGGGGCACCGTCGAGATCAGCGTCGATTGCGCGCGTCCTGCTTACGCGCGACTCTTTGCCGGGCTTATTCTTATTATCCTTGCCAACGGTCGGCTTTTTCACCTCGTCGACCTTCTTTGACGATGCAGCCGGGCTCAATGCAGTCGGTTGGGGCGCAATATCGGGCGTAGTGCTTGCGCCAGCGCCGGGGCGTGGCCACGAAAAATCATCGGCGCGGCCAGTAGGTGCCGCCAAAACCTCGCCGCGGCTCAAGACTTTCGCCGCGATCGGATCAGACGTCTTCTGCGATGAGTGGTCTGCCGCCCCGACGAGATCGCCGTGCTCGCCGTCACCGCTGGACAGTGGCAATACCGGACCAACATCGGTCCGCGCATCGGCTGCTCCCGATTTCGGCACCGACTCTAGTGCTGGCAGCGCCACAGGCGCGAGGTGGGTCGACATGACCCGCCGCAGTTCGCGGTCGACATAGCTGGCGAGCTTCACCGCGCCGGCCTTGGTGAAATGCACGCCATCGGCAGTGCGCAATCGGCGAACTTGCCCTTCAAAGTCCGGGCCTTGGACGGCGTAGCGTCCTTCGTCATCGATGAACCCGTCCCAGATGTCGATATAGACGATGCCGGCTTTTTCGGCGCGCTCGCGATAAAGCTCATTCAGGTAGCTCATATCGCTGGTCGCTTTTGTGCCCCGTATTGCGGGCAAGCCCACCCAGACAATCGGCACGCCTTTGCTCTTGAGCGCCGCGATCATCTCGTCGATGCGTTTGGCGTAGAGCGTCGCCCAAGGATCGGTCTGGAATTCGTAGGAGCCGCCCGGCACCGGCCGTTTCGTATCGGCTTGGGCGGCCGGCTGTTGCGGCGCTTCGCTATCCGCCGGCGTCGTGGTTTTGTCTTGCGGCGCCTGAGGAGCCTGATTCGCTGCCTGCTTTGCGGCCTGGGCCGGCTCGCCGGCGCGGTTTGCATTTGGCGGTGGCGGAGTTTTGTCGCGCAGAGGCACGCGATCATTGAGGCCCAGAATTACGACGATGGCATCCGGCTTTTCATTGGCCAGCGCGTCTTTGACCGCCTGCGGCCAATCCAAGGTCTCGTTCTTGGTGTCGTAGCGGACTAAGCCAGAACTAGCGCGGATTTTACGCTCCACGGCGGTCTCCGGCTGTTCGGAGTAGAGTTCGTCAAGCCCGTAGCCGAGCCAATCGGCCATCGAATCGCCCACGACAACCACGGTGCTGGTCGGCGGCGTCTCCAATTTGCGCGGGGCTGGCGCCTTCGAATTATCGACGGCTGGTGCCGGGCGATCGTAGCGTTCGCCGAAGAACGGGAAAAAGTCGCGCCCGGGCCTTTGTCGGTGGCGATCGCCCCAATCGTCCCAGCCCCAGCCGCCTGACCGATGATTGCCCGAACCGCCCGACGGACGATCGCCCCAGAACTGGGCTAAAACCGGCCCGCAGGTCGTAGAACCTGCCATGACCAAAAGTGCGATCACAAACGCACGGGTCTGGAATGCCAGTGCTTTTCTTGACGCCATGAATGCGTACCCCATCGCTCGCCCGAGTAGGCGAGCCAATCATATCCAATGGGAAAACGTCAGTTTGTGGACGGTTCCGGCTTGCGCTGATGGTGAGCGTTGGCTCACATATTGAGACCCTCAGGTGCGCCG
>JBAQBC010000097.1:0-3400 GCA_049286035.1 Xanthobacteraceae bacterium | reverse complement strand
GTCACACTTTTATTGCGCGCGGAAACGGATCGTTCACCCCAAGTTCAACGCCTTGAAGAAATCATTGCCCTTGTCGTCGATGACGATGAAGGCGGGGAAATCGACCACTTCGATGCGCCAGATCGCTTCCATGCCAAGCTCGGGATATTCGAGACACTCGACTTTCTTGATGCAGTGCTCCGCGAGATTCGCCGCCGCACCGCCGATCGAGGCGAGATAGAAGCCGCCGTGCTTCTTGCACGCCTCGCGCACCGCCGGCGAGCGGTTGCCTTTGGCCAGCGACACCATCGAGCCGCCGGCGGCCTGGAAATCGTCGACGAAGGAATCCATCCGCCCGGCCGTGGTCGGGCCGAAGGAGCCAGAGGCATAGCCTTCCGGGGTCTTCGCCGGCCCGGCGTAATAGATCGGGTGGTTCTTGAAATAATCGGGCAGGCCCTCGCCGCGCTCGAGCCGCTCGCGCAGCTTGGAATGGGCGAGATCGCGCGCCACGATCATCGGCCCGGTCAGCGACAGCCGGGTCTTGATCGGATGTTTGCTGAGCTGCGCCAAAATTTCCTTCATCGGGCGGGTGAGATCGATCTTGACCACCGCTCCGCCGAGCACCGCGGCATCGACGTCCGGGAGATATTTCGCCGGATTGTGTTCGAGTTGTTCCAGGAACACGCCGTCCTTGGTGATCTTGCCGAGCGCCTGGCGGTCGGCGGAACACGACACGCCGAGCCCGATCGGCAGCGAGGCGCCGTGACGCGGCAGGCGGATGACGCGCACGTCGTGGCAGAAATACTTGCCGCCGAACTGGGCGCCGACGCCGAGCGACTGCGTCATTTTCTGGATCTCGCGCTCCATCTCGCGATCGCGGAAGGCGTGGCCGTCCTCGGAGCCGCGATCCGGCAGCGCATCGTAATATTTACAGGAGGCGAGCTTCACCGTCTTCATCGTCAGCTCGGCCGAGGTGCCGCCGATGACGATGGCGAGATGATAAGGCGGGCAGGCCGCGGTGCCGAGCGTGAGCACTTTCTCCTTTAAGAACGCAAGCAGGCGGTCGCGGGTGAGGATCGACGGGGTCGCCTGGAACAGAAAGGCTTTGTTGGCCGAGCCGCCGCCTTTGGCGATGAACAGGAACTTGTATTCGGTATCGGCGCTGCCGCCGCTCTCGGCATAGAGCTCGACCTGCGCCGGCATGTTGGAGCGGGTGTTCTTCTCCTCGAACATCGACAGCGGCGCGAGCTGCGAATAGCGCAAATTGCGTTTGAGATAGGAGTCGCGCGCGCCCTCGGCGAGCGCCGCCTCGTCGTCGCCGGCGCTCCAGATCAGCCGGCCCTTCTTGCCCATGATGATCGCGGTGCCGGTGTCCTGGCACATCGGCAGCACGCCGCCGGCGGAGATGTTGGCGTTCTTGAGAAATTCGTAAGCGACGAACTTGTCGTTGTTCGAGGCTTCGGGGTCTTCGACGATCGCTTTGAGCGAAGCGAGATGCGCCGGGCGAAGGAGATGATTGATGTCGTTGAACGCGGCCTCCGACAACGCGCGCAGCGCCTCGCGCGGCACCACCAGCACGTCTTCGCCCAAGACGCGTTCGACGCGCACGCCCGGGCCCGCGCCCTTGTCCGCGCCGTCCATTGCGATTTTCCGGTACGGCGTATCGTCCTTGCCGAGCGGAAACAGTGGCGTGTGCTTATACGGCGGCGTCGGATGGGTACTTACGGGGGCGTTCATGAGCAATTCCTGGGGCAATTCCAAATTGGTGATTTATGCCTTTTGTCACGCTGTTCTAGTGACTTTGATGGGGCCGTGAAAGTGGGCAGTTCCATCCCTCCCGCGCGCGTTTTTCCGTCACCCTGAGGAGCGAGCCAACGGGTCCGGCCCGAAGTGGCCGGCCCGATGACAAGCTCCGCGAGCCTCGAAGGGCGACGGCCAACCGAAATCGGGTTTCCGATTTCGGATCATGATTTTCCAAGTCGGCAACAGCCGACTTGGTTGCCGACATCCTTCGAGGGCCGCTTCGCGGCCACCTCAGGATGACGGATCGAAGGTCAAACAATCTCGTTCTCGCGATGCGACTTCGCATCCGAGCTATGACACGCCACTGTTTTGAACCGTCACCACCGATTTGATTCAGTGCTCCATGCTGAGCTGCCGCAGCAAAATGCCGGTGGAAGCACCGCTTCGGCACGGATGACGAACGGGAAAGAACGAACGAAAGGATTCGGAGGCGAAACGCCGACAGACGCAATGGGTATTCTGCCGTGCCTTACGGGCACGGCCGCGCCTCATACGTGAGGCGCACGACTGTCGGCGTTCCACCGCGGTTCTCGCCCCAAGGAGTCTTTCATCGCAAGGGACTCAGCCTCAGGCCATGCTTCCTGGGACCCGGCCTGCCCGGGAGCGGGTTGCAAATCCGCCCGCGGGCACCGCACTCGCCCGCGCGGCCTGGAATGCCTCCCAGGCCGCGTCCGAATTGGGCGAGGTATGAAATCGTACGTAACCTAATCAGTGACAAATGTCAGCAATGCAGTGACCCGAAATTTCGAGTCCAGCCTGCTTTAAGCACGTAGGATGGGTTGAGCGATGGCGAACCCCATCCTCTTCAAACGCCACTGTGGGTTTCGCTGCGCTCAACCCACCCTACTTAAACCCCAAACAATTTCTCGGCATTGCCTTGGGCGATGCGCTCGCGGTCGGCAGCGGAGACCGGGATCTGCTCCAGAAACGCGCGCGCTAACGTCATCGACTGATAGGGGTGGTCGGCGGAGAACATGATCCGCGGCACGCCGACCTCGAGCAGCAGGTTGAGAAACGTCGCGGGGAAATTAAAGCCCGATACCGTGTAATACACGTTCTCGCGCAAGTAAGCGGTGATCGGCCGCTTAAGCTTAGTCATTGCCGGCGTCATATTGTCGAGCCGGGGAAACAGCGACATCAAGCCTTCGCCGAGATGGCCGATCACGAGCTGCAATCTCGGAAAGCGGTCGAAAGCGCCGCCGAGAATAAGCCGGATGACGTGTACGGCCGTCTCGATATGCCAGCCCCAGCCCGGGCTGCCGAACATGTCGCTCACCAAGGGTGAGAAGCCGGCATAATAAGCGTCGAACACCGGCTGCGGCGGCTTGGTCGGATGGATGTGGATCGGTGCGTTGAGCGCCTCGGCGCATTCCAAGATCGGCCAGAAGAATTTGTCGTCGAGATAGCGGCCGCGCACGTGGCCGTTGATCACCGCGCCCTTGAAAGCGCCGGAACGCAGGCGTTGCTCCAATTCCGCCGCCGCCTTGTCCGGCATCATGGTCGGCAGCGCGGCAAAGCCGCCGAAGCGCTTGGGATGTTTTTTCACCGCTTCGGCGACGGCATCGTTGGTGTCGCGCGCGAGCGCAATGGCGTCGCCAGCATCCAATTGCTCGGTGCC
>JBAQBC010000096.1:0-2392 GCA_049286035.1 Xanthobacteraceae bacterium | reverse complement strand
ATTCACAGAAGTATCGGCTGGTGCCTTCGACGGATCTCAAAGTCGGGAACGTTGTTCTCGTGGAAGCCGGCGACATGATTCCGTCGGACGGCGAGGTGATCGAGGGCATGGCTTCGGTCAACGAAGCGGCGATCACAGGCGAATCGGCGCCGGTCATCCGCGAATCCGGCGGCGACCGCTCCGCCGTGACCGGCGGCACGCAAGTGCTGTCCGACTGGATCCGTGTGCGCATCACCGCGGCGCCCGGCTCGACCTTTCTCGACCGTATGATCCGCCTGGTCGAGGGCGCCGAACGACAGAAGACGCCGAACGAGATCGCGTTGAACATCCTTCTGATCGGCCTGACCATCATCTTCGTATTCGCAACCGCGACGATCCCAAGCTACGTCTATTACGCCGGCAGCACGATTTCCGTGGTGATCCTGGTCGCGCTGTTCGTGACCTTGATCCCGACCACGATCGGTGCGCTCCTGTCCGCAATCGGCATCGCCGGGATGGATCGCCTGGTCCGCTTCAACGTGCTGGCCATGTCAGGCCGCGCCGTGGAAGCCGCCGGGGACGTCGATACCCTTCTCCTCGACAAGACCGGCACGATCACGCTCGGCAATCGCCAGGCGACCGAGTTCAAACCGTTGCGCGGCGTCACCGAGCAGGAACTCGCCGACGCCGCACAGCTTGCCTCGCTTGCCGACGAGACTCCCGAGGGCCGCTCCATTGTGGTGCTGGCGAAAGAAAAATACGGCATCCGCGGCCGCGAGCTTGCGGAATTGAAAGCGAATTTCATTCCGTTCAGCGCCCAGAGCCGCATGAGCGGCGTCGAGAGCGGCGCCTCGTGGGTTCGCAAGGGCGCAGTCGATGCGATCCTGAATTACTTAAACGGCACCTCGCCCGCGTCTTCGGTGGGCGCGGTGCAGGCTATGCGCCCTGCCGTGACCAGCGACACTGCCCGCGAAGCGATGACGATTGCCGATACAATCGCCAAATCGGGCGGCACACCGCTTGCCGTCGCCAAGGACGACAAACTCCTCGGCGTCATTCATCTCAAAGACATCGTCAAGGGCGGCATCAGCGAGCGCTTTGCCGAACTGCGCCGCATGGGCATCCGCACCGTCATGATCACCGGCGACAATCCGATGACGGCGGCGGCGATCGCGGCTGAAGCCGGCGTTGACGATTTTCTTGCCCAGGCAACGCCCGAAGAGAAGCTGCGTCTGATCCGCGACGAGCAATCGAAAGGCAAGCTGGTCGCGATGTGCGGCGACGGCACCAATGATGCGCCGGCACTCGCCCAGGCCGACGTCGGCGTGGCCATGAACACGGGAACGCAGGCCGCGCGCGAGGCGGGCAACATGGTCGATCTCGATTCGAATCCGACCAAACTGATCGAGATCGTCGAGATCGGCAAACAACTTCTGATGACGCGCGGCGCATTGACCACGTTTTCGATCGCGAACGATGTGGCAAAATATTTCGCGATCATTCCGGCGATGTTCGTCGCGTTCTATCCGCAATTGCAGGCACTCAACATTATGAAGCTGCAGACGCCGGAAAGCGCGATCCTGTCCGCGATCATCTTCAATGCGCTGATCATCATTGCGCTCATTCCACTGTCGCTGAAAGGCGTGCGCTATCGGCCGATCGGTGCCGGCGCGCTGCTGCGGCGCAATCTCTGGATTTATGGCGTCGGCGGCGTCGTCATACCGTTCATCGGCATCAAGGCCATCGACGTAGTCGTCACGGCGATGCACTTGGCTTGATGCGATTGGCCTGAGGAGATTTGCTCATGTTGCGCGAAATCCGTCCGGCAATTGTCGTTCTTATCGCTTTGACGCTCATCACCGGTCTTGCTTATCCGCTGGCGATGACTGGAATTGCGCAAGCGTTATTTCCGCGCCAGGCGCAAGGCAGCCTGATCGAGCGCAATGGCACAGTCATCGGCTCCGAACTGATCGGACAGCAATTCGAGAGCGACAAATATTTCCACGGCCGGCCGTCCGCGACCACCGCGCCTGATCCCAACGATTCGACCAAGACCGTGCCCGCTCCTTACAACGCAGCAAATTCGGGCGCATCGAATCTTGGACCTTCGAACAAGGCACTGATCGACCGTGTTCAGGGCGATATCGACAAATTGAAACAAGAAAATCCGTCAATGCCGGTGCCGATGGATCTGGTCACGACCTCCGCGAGTGGCCTTGATCCGCATATCTCGCCGGAGGCCGCCCTCTTCCAGGTGCCCCGTATAGCCAAGGTCCGCAACCTGCCGGAAGAGCGTATCCGCCAGCTCGTCGGCGACCACACCGAGGGACGTCTGTTCGGACTTCTCGGCGAGCCCCGGGTCAACGTGCTCTTGCTTAATCTCGCGCTCGATCAATTGGCGGGTTAACGCACC
>JBAQBC010000095.1:0-3622 GCA_049286035.1 Xanthobacteraceae bacterium | reverse complement strand
GACCGAAGCGGTGCAGGCCGTGCAGGGCGAACCTGTGCAGACCGAACCTGTGCAGGCGGTGCAGACCGAAGCTGTGCAGGCCGGTGCCAAGCTGCACTAGCAGTTTGCGGAAAAACCAGGAAATTGAGCCATTGTTCTGATCCTGTAGGTCTCGGCGATTGTGAGAGTGGCATCAGCCTAAACTAGAAGTATGGTGGGTGATGCGTGATTGGTCGCATGCCTATGCCGCGACCAGTTTGGGGATTCGGATCAAGTTGTAGGCGATCAGATTGAGCAGGAAATCGGCGGCGACGGCAGCAATGCCGCGGTGTTTGGTCTTGCGCATCGTGCCATGCTGCTTGCCCCAGCCGAAGATGCATTCGGTCATCGCCCGGCGCGATCGCGACATGCCATAGCCTTCATGCCGCGTGGTCCGTCGGTCGATAGCGCTCCGCCGGTGCTTGCCAGTTGCAGTGATGGCATCGTTCTGTGCGACATGCGGCGTGACGTTGAGGGCGCGCAGATTGGCCACGTGATCGGCGCTGTCATAGGCTTTGTCTTCGCCCACCGTAATGCGATGGCCAGCTGCTTTGGCTTTGGACTTGAGCATCGTCTCCGCAGCGCGGCGCTCGGCAATGCCGTTGGCGAACGTCACCACGCCGGCCACTGCCAGCCCGCGTCGGTTCTCCATGGTGGCATGCCCCATATAGCAAAGCGTCGCCTCGCGCCCGGCGGCCTTGCGGTACAGCCGACAATCCGGATCGGTTGTGCTCGCATGTGTGTCGTTCTTACGCTGTTGGCCATGGAAGTTGGCGCCGCCATCGTCATCGCCACTGCCGTCCTTGGGGCGGAAACTCTTCTGCGAGGCCCAGGCTTCAATCAGCGTGCCGTCGACCGAAAAATGCTCGTCCGACAATAGCGGCTTGACCTGCGGATGGTTCAGAAGCTTGGTCATGAACTTGGCGAACACTTCGCCGTCCTGCAGCCGGTCGCGGTTCTTCGTGAACACCGTCGCGTCCCACACCGGATCGTCGGGCGACAGTCCCACGAACCAGCGGTATAGAAGATTGTAGTCCAACTGCTCCATCAGCTGGCGTTCCGACCGGATGCCGTAAAATACCTGCAGCAGCAACGCGCTCAAAAGTTGCTCCGGTGGGATCGAAGGCCGACCTTCGCTCGCGTAAAGACGCGAAAGGCTGCAGTCGAGCTCGATGAGCACATCGCGCACAAGCGCGCGAATCGCCCGCAGCGGATGGTTCGCCGGCACCCGCGCTTCCGGCGAGATGTATGAAAACAGCCGGCCCTGATCCACAAATCCCCCGCGCATCTTCCCCTCCGCTGATTCGTCGAAGAAAAATGAATCAGCAAACTCTTGCGTTGGCGAGGGGTTTTTCCGCAAACTGCTAAAGCATGATCCGGATACCGGTTTCCCGCCTGCGCGAAGCTGTGGCTGCCGGTTGCCGTTCCATTTGATGCTTCGGCGGGCGAAGGCAGGTCGCAAAAGATCGCGCTCAGACAACAAGCTAAAGCGAAATATCGAATCGAGCTAAAATCATTTCGTTTTAGCGGCGGCCGCGCTGAACTTCGAGCATCCGCGCGAGCAGGACGAATTGCTCCACCGAAACCTCTTCCGCGCGCGCGGTCGGATCGAGTCCGGCCGACATGATGAGCGCCGCGGTATCGGTTCCTAACGAGCGCAAGCTCTGTCGGAGCATCTTGCGGCGCTGGCCAAATGCCGCTTGCGTCGCTGCTTCGAGCATGGCGCGATCGCAAGGCAGCGGCGCCGGCCGCGGAACGAGCCGCACCACGGAGGACTTCACCTTGGGCGGCGGTACGAACGCGGACGCGTTCACGTCAAAGGCAATACGGGGCTCGCAGCGCCACTGCACTAGCACGGACAAACGGCCGTAACTGTTTGATCCAACTTCGGCGACGATGCGTTCGGCCACTTCACGCTGAAACATCAGAACCGCCGAATCGTACCACGGCGGCCACGGCTCGACGGTGACCCACATCACCAGCAAAGCGGTCGCAATGTTGTAAGGCAGATTGGCGACGATACGTACCCCGCCGGAAGACAGGTGCGTCCGCGCATCGAAGCTCAGCGCGTCAGCCGCAACGATTTCAAGACGGCCGGGATAATGGGCCGCGATTTCCTGCAGCGCGCCGATCGCCCGATCGTCACGCTCAACGGCAATGACTCGCGACGCACCAAGCGCCAAAAGCGCGCGCGTGAGCCCACCCGGCCCCGGACCGATTTCGACGACCGTGATTGTCTCAAGCGGTCCCCCCGCGCGGGCGATCCGCGCCGCGAGATTGAGATCGAACAGGAAGTTCTGGCCGAGCGATTTTCGCGCGGTCAGACCGTTGCGGCGAATAACGTCGCGCAGCGGCGGTAGTCCATCGAATGGCTGTTTCACGACGCGGTGTTCGACACCGCTGCCTCGGCGGTTGCACCGGGCGATGCCGCGAGCCGAGCCGCCAACCGCAGCGCGGCGATCAGACTGGTCGGATCGGCGGTGCCGGTTCCCGCGATATCGAAGGCGGTGCCATGATCCGGTGAGGTGCGCACGAAAGGAAGGCCGAGCGTCACGTTCACCGCGTGGTCGAATGCGAGCGTTTTGATCGGGATGAGCGCCTGGTCGTGATACATGCACAGAGCGGCGTCGTAGCTCGCCCGCGCAGCTTCGTGAAACATCGAATCGGCGGGGAGGGGGCCCCTCGCTTCGATGCCTTCGGCGACGAGCGCGGCGACAGCGGGGGCGACGATGGCGCGGTCTTCGTCGCCGAGCGTGCCGGCTTCGCCGGCATGCGGATTGAGGCCGGCAATCGCCAGCCGGGGCCGGGCGAGACCGAAGCGCCTGTTCAGATCGCGGGCAACGATTCGTCCCGTCTCGACGATGAGTTCGATCGAAAGCTTTTTGAATATTTCTCGAAGCGGCAGATGGATCGTTACCGGGACCACCGCCAATTCCGGCGACCACAGCATCATCACCGGACGCAACACCTTGCCTGAGGTTTCCTGCACCAGCCGGGCGAGAAATTCGGTGTGACCAGGCTCCGCGAAGCCGGAATTGTAGAGGACGTTCTTGGCGACGGGATTGGTGACGATCGCGGCTGCCGAACCGGCCATTACATCGGCGACGCCACGGCGGATCGCCGCGATTGCTGCCGGGGCACTCGATGAATCGGGCTTGCCGGGTTCGGCGCTGATCGACAGGCCGAGAGCGGCCACGGGAAGGGCGGAACGGAATATCGCAGTCGCACTGGCGGCGTTCGCGCGCTCGATCGGAATCCGTAAACCAAGCTCATTGGCGCGCCGGCCGAGGAAGTCTGGTTCGGCGATAATGTAGAAGGGCGGTATGTCGAACTCGGCGCGCCGTTGCCAAATCGTCAGGGCAAGGTCCGGGCCGATCCCGGCGGGTTCGCCGAGCGTCAATGCCAGAGGTTGCACAAATCGCTTCTACAGCATGGCGGCAGAAGTGGAAACCGGCTCGCTGCCGATGGAGACGGCGTTCATTTGTATTCGATCATCGCTTGCCGCCGGAGGTCGGCAAGATAGCGATTAGCTCTGACGCCGAACTTCTTTTCGAACATCTTGTCTCGAACTTCCTTGAGGCCCGGGGCGTCGGTCTTCGACTCC
>JBAQBC010000094.1:0-3710 GCA_049286035.1 Xanthobacteraceae bacterium | reverse complement strand
GCGCATGTCCGCTTTTCAGGACTGCAGCGACCGCCATCCACGGCCTTTGACGCGTGTTTACGCGTCTTATTCCTTGAAACGATATCCGACGCCGTACAGCGTCTCGATCATGTCGAAATCGTCGTCGCTGGCCTTGAACTTCTTGCGCAGCCGCTTGATGTGGCTGTCGATGGTGCGGTCGTCGACATAGACCTGGTCATCGTAGGCCGCGTCCATCAGGGCGTTGCGGCTTTTCACCACGCCGGGCCGGCTGGCCAGCGCCTGCAAAATGAGAAATTCGGTGACGGTGAGGGTCACCGGCTCGTTCTTCCAGGTGCAGGTGTGGCGCTCCGGGTCCATGCGCAATAGCCCGCGCTCCAGCACTTTGCTGTCGGCCTCCTTCGGCGCGACGCCGTCTTTGGGCGCGGCGCGGCGCAGCACGGCTTTCACCCGCTCGACCAAGAGGCGCTGCGAAAACGGCTTCCGGATGAAGTCGTCGGCACCCATTTTCAGGCCGAACAGTTCGTCGATCTCCTCGTCCTTCGAGGTCAGAAAGATCACCGGCAGATCGGATTTCTGGCGCAGCCGGCGTAACGTCTCCATGCCGTCCATACGCGGCATCTTGATATCGAGAATGGCGAGATCGGGCGGCGTGGTCTTAAAGCCGTCGAGCGCCGACGCCCCGTCGGTGTAGGTGGTGATCCGATAGCCCTCGGCTTCGAGCGCGATTGAGACCGAGGTGAGGATATTGCGGTCGTCGTCGACGAGAGCGATTGTCGGCATGGCGGCCTTCTAACATGAGTCGGCCGCAGCATCTCCGCCCGGCCCCATAAGCCTTTGAATCCCCATGTGGGGGCGGAAGTGTGACCAGACAAGGCAAAATCGGGGCAATTGCCGTGGCTCACTCTAACCCTGCAGGCTTTAAAAGCCCCTAAATGGAACTCATGGGACCCAGCGCGATAACGCCCCTCCGATAAGGCCCCAAGTACCTGACCTATGGACGAATCCAGCCGCCCAAAAGAAACAAACCGCTCGAACCCGGATCGGCCGCTGCCGGGCGCCATGCCGGACCGGCTGCCGGAAACCGCTACTGCGCCGGATTTCGACGCCAAATCGACGGCGAAAAAATTGCTGCGCTTGGTTCGCGCCGGTGCGCTCGCGACGATCGACCGCAACACCGGACATCCGTTCGGCTCGCTCGTTAATGTTGCAACCGACAGCGATGGGTCGCCGCTGATCCTGGTATCCCGGCTTTCCAGTCATACTGCCAATCTTGAAGCGGACAGCCGCGCATCGGTGCTGCTCGCCACCGCCGGCAAGGGCGATCCGCTCGCGCATCCGCGGCTAACCGTGCTCGGCCGATTCG
Source organism: Xanthobacteraceae bacterium (assembly GCA_049286035.1). Lineage (GTDB taxonomy): Bacteria > Pseudomonadota > Alphaproteobacteria > Rhizobiales > Xanthobacteraceae > BOG-931. Next base: position 2,365 of record JBAQBC010000094.1, on the reverse strand, counting down.
CAAAAATTGCGCATGACGCGGCTGATGAAGCGCACTTGCGCCGGCGTTTTCTGGCGCGGCATCCAAAAGCGGAGCTCTATGCCGGCTTTGCCGATTTTGCGCTGTGGCGAATGACTGTTGAATCCGCCCATCTCAATGCCGGCTTCGCTCGCGCGGCAGATCTCACCGCCGCGGACGTCATGACCGATATTTCCGGCGCCCGCGATCTGCTCGAAATCGAAGCGAGCGCGGTGGCCCACATGAATGACGATCACGCTGACGCGGTCGCGCTTTACGCAACAAAATTATTGGCCGCCGCAGCGGGGCCGTGGCGGGTGACCGGACTCGATCCAGACGGACTGGACCTTGCTTGCGGCGATGCCGTGCTACGCTTGGAATTTTCACAGCGCGTCACCGGCGCCGACCAATTGCGCGAAATTTTGGCCGATTTAGCGAAGCAGGCGCGCGGCAGCTAACAGTTCGACGCAATATTCCACCGATTAATCTCGCTGCACTGCAGCGTTGGAACGTGCCGGCGGCGAGCCGGTTAGGCATTGCGGATGCATCGGTCTTGGCAGCAGCGGGGCGGCTGGATATAGGGTCGCAATGCCTGCTGCCGAGGCAAAGGTGAGGCAAAGGCGAGTGTAGGCGGCGGGCCGCTCGGGCAGCTTCGCCAGGAGCGGCCAAGAGGGGCCAAGAAAAGCACGCGACAAGCAAAGCGACAAGGAACGGGACAGGAACGCCAATCCAAACGGCGAACCAACAGCCGGGAGGCAGCCGCGATAAGCGGCGAAAGCGGAGGCTTAAGGTGGTGGAAACGGGTGTGAGGAACGGCGCGCACGGTGCCGACAAGTTCGGTTTCAAGAGTCTCGCCGGTATTCATTGGAATCTGCCCGACACCGTTTTGGTGGAGCACGCGATCAGAAATGGCGAAGGCGCGCTCGTGCAGGGCGGCGCTTTCTGCGCCGAGACCGGCGTCCATACTGGCCGCAGTCCCAAAGACAAACACGTCGTCGTCGATGCGCTCACCGAGAACACGGTGTGGTGGGGTGGCAATCGCAAGCTCAGTGGGGCCAATTTCCAGCTGCTCTATGACGACATGATCGCGCATGCGCGCGGCAGGACCTTGTACGCGCAAGACCTCTATGGCGGCGCCAATGCTAAATACCGGATAAAAACGCGCGTCTTCACCGAGCTTGCCTGGCATTCTTTGTTCATTCGCCAATTGCTGATCCGGCCCAATATTTTCGAACTGGCCGACTTCGTTCCAGACCTGACCATTGTCGATATGCCGAGCTTCAAGGCCGACCCGGCGCGCCACGGTGTGCGCAGCGACACGGTTATCGCCATCGACTTCACCAAGAAAATCATCCTGATTGGCAACTCGTCCTACGCCGGCGAGATGAAAAAATCGGTATTCACCACGCTCAACTTCTACCTGCCGGCGCAAGGCGTGATGCCGATGCATTGCTCGGCCAATGTCGGCAAGTCCGGCGATGTCGCTCTCTTCTTCGGACTTTCGGGCACCGGCAAGACGACCTTGTCGGCCGATCCGAACCGCACGCTGATCGGCGACGACGAGCATGGCTGGAGCGAGGAGGGCGTTTTCAATTTCGAGGGCGGCTGCTACGCCAAATGCATCAATCTGTCGGAAGAAGCCGAGCCGGAGATTTATGCCGCGACCAATCGCTTCGGCGCCGTTTTGGAAAATGTCATTTTCGATCCGGATACTCGGGTCTGCGATTTTGAAAGCGACAAGCGAACTGAAAACACCCGCTCCGCCTATCCGATCGAATTCATGCCGCTCGCCTCGCGCTCGGGCTGCGCGGGACAGCCGAAGAACATCGTCTTTTTGACGGCCGACGCTTTCGGCGTAATGCCGCCGATCGCCAAGCTCACGCCGGCGCAGGCAATGTATCACTTCCTCTCCGGCTACACCGCCAAGGTCGCCGGCACGGAAAAGGGCCTGGTGGGGGTCGAGCCGGAATTCTCGACCTGTTTCGCGGCGCCATTCCTGCCGCGGCCGCCGGCCGAATACGGCAACCTGTTGCGCGACATGATCAAGAAGCACGATGTCGATTGCTGGCTGGTGAATTCCGGCTGGACCGGCGGCATCTACGGAGTTGGCCGGCGCATGCCGATTAAAGCGACCCGTGCGCTCGTCACCGGCGCGCTCGATGGGTCATTGAAAAACGCGAGCTACCGCACCGATCCTTATTTCGGCTTTGCGGTGCCGACGTCAGTGCCCGGCGTCGAGCCGCATCTGCTCTATCCGATGAAGACCTGGAAGGACAAAGCCGGATTCGACGCCACCGCGCGCAAGCTCGTCGGCATGTTCCAGAACAACTTCACCAAATACGAAAAGCATGTCGACGCCGAAGTGCGC
>JBAQBC010000093.1:0-12153 GCA_049286035.1 Xanthobacteraceae bacterium | reverse complement strand
TTATCGTTCTCGCGATGCTGCTGCGCATCCGAGCTATGACACGCCACGGTCACGCCACTCTCAGACTCGTCACCACTGGACATAGCCGTTCGCAGAACAGCGTCGTTCCACTCGCCTATGCCGGTGGTCCATGCGGAGTGCGAGCAGGCAAACGCTCGGTGGTAAGCGCTTGGCAGGCTTCGCTTCTGCATGGATTGCCGGCATAGGCGAGCGAAGCGACGCTGTTCTACGAACGGCTATGTCCGGTGGTGACGAGTCTGAGAGTGGCGTGACCGTGGCGTGTCATAGCTCGGATGCGCAGCAGCATCGCGAGAACGATAATGCTCGGCTTAGCCGCCGGTCACGCTCATATGACGGGCGACGGCAGGGCGTTGGTGGCGGCGGTCGATGATGAAGTCGTGGCCCTTGGGCTTGCGGCCGATCGCCTCGTCGATGACGGCAAAGAGCAGGTCGTTGGCCTCCGAGGCGCGCAATGGTTTGCGCAGATCGGCCGCGTCTTCCTGGCCGAGACACATATAGAGCGTGCCGGTGCAGGTCACCCGCACGCGATTGCAGGATTCGCAGAAATTATGCGTGAGCGGAGTAATGAAACCGAGGCGACCGCCGGTTTCCGCGACGCGCACATAGCGCGCCGGACCGCCGGTCCGATAATCGATGTCGTCGAGTCGATAGCGCTCGGCAAGCCGCGCGCGAACGAGCGACAGCGGCAGATATTGATCGAGCCGGCCTTCGCCGATCTCGCCGAGCGGCATGACTTCGATCAGCGTCAGATCCATGCCGCGGCCATGGGCCCATTCGAGCAATCGTGGAAACTCATCTTCGTTGACGGTCTTGAGTGCCACGGCATTGATCTTGATCTTGAGCCCGGCGGACTGCGCGGCGTCGATCCCGGCGAGCACCTTGTCCAGCGAGCCCCACCGCGTGATGGCGCGAAACTTTTCGGCATCGAGCGTATCGAGCGAGACGTTGATCCGGCGGATGCCGGCAGCCCGCAGATCGCGCGCATATTTTTCCAGTTGCGAGCCGTTAGTGGTGAGCGTCAGTTCGTCGAGTTGACCGGAACGCAGATGCCGCGACAGCGAATCCACGAGCGTCATGATGCCGCGCCGCACCAAGGGCTCGCCGCCGGTGAGGCGCAGCTTGCGCACGCCGCGCGCAATAAAGGCCGAGCACAGGCGGTCGAGTTCTTCAAGCGTCAGGATTTCCGACTTGGGCAGAAACGACATGTTTTCCGCCATGCAATAGACGCAGCGGAAATCGCACCGGTCCGTCACCGAGACGCGCAGATAGGAAATGGCGCGGCCGAACGGATCGATGAGCTGCCGCCGGTCGGCTCCCCCGCCAATTTCGCGAGCTTCCAACGCTGTTTCCACGCTGTCTTGCATCCGGTTTTGCAGGCTTCCCAGATCTGCCGGCATGCCTGGTCAGATAATGCGTGCAGTGTGCCGGATAAAGTCCTGGTGGTCCAGGATGTTGGCCAAAACCGCCACCAAGACCACCACCGCGGCCGCCGCCAAGCGCTACGGCGGATTGCCGCAGGCGAGCGGCGCGGCTGCTGCCGCTTCGGTCGCCACGGTTGCGATAGCCGCCGGCAATTCGGTGAACGAGCTGATCAGGCGGTCGGCTTTGAGCGCTGCCGGCGCCACCTCGCTGTAGCCGAAATCGACCGCGACCACCGGCACATTGGCCGCGCGCGCGGTACGCACATCGGTCATGGAATCGCCGATCATGATCGCGCGCTGCACGTCGCCGCCGGCGCGGCGGATGGTCAGCCGCAACATTTGCGGATCCGGTTTCTGTATGCCGAATGTGTCCAGGCCGCAGATCGCTGCGAAATAATGGCTGAGATTCAAAGTATCGAGCAGGCGCTGCGAAAGCCATTCCAGCTTGTTGGTGCACACTGCGAGGCGGAATCCTTCGCCGGCGAATCGCTGGAGAACGCTCTCGAGGTGCGGGAACGGGCGCGAGCGGTCGGCAATATGGGCGCTATAATGGTCGATGAAAATCCGAAACATGCGATCGAGCTCGGCGCCCGGTACGTTTCGGCCTTCGGCGATCAAGGCGCGCTCGATCATGCGGCGCGCGCCGCCGCCGATCATTCGCCGCGCATCGTCGTAGGCAACCGGCGGCAGGCCTTCGGCGCCGAGGACGAAATTGAGCGTCGAAATCAGATCGGGCGCGGTATCGACCAGCGTGCCGTCGAGATCGAAGACGATGGTGCGCATGATTCCGTATTGATACCAGTATTTGCGCCGCTTCGAGAGCAAAACTACGTTCGCGGCAATAATGAGTTTTGACCCTAGGATCGCCGCCATAAGCCGGATACACAGCCTGTCATGAACGCCAATTCCTACAAACGGGCCGCGGCCGCCCGGGCCATGGATTTCGTGCGCTCCGGCATGCGGCTGGGCCTCGGCACGGGCTCGACGGCCGAGCATTTTGTCGAGCTGTTGGCCGAACGGGTCCGGGCGGGGCTTGACGTGATTGCGGTGCCGACCTCCGAGACAACGCGTGCGCAAGCCGCGCGATTGGGCATCGCGCTGGCCACGCTCGACGATGTCCCCGAACTCGATCTGACCGTTGACGGCGCCGACGAGATCGGCCCGGATCTGACCTTGATCAAGGGCGGTGGCGGCGCGCTCTTACGTGAAAAGATTGTCGCCGCCGCGTCCGCGCGCATGATCGTCATTGCCGACGAGAGCAAATGGGTCGATATGCTTGGGCGTTTTCCGCTGCCGATCGAAATCACGCCGTTCGGCGCCACGGCAACGCGCCGGGCGGTCGAGGCCGCAGCGGCGCGCGCGGGCGGCGCCGGTCCGGCGCAATTACGGCGCGATCGCAACGGCCACGCTTTTGTCACGGATGGCGGGCACTGGCTCCTTGATGCGCAATTGGGCCGCATCGCCGATCCGCCGGCGCTGGCAAGCAGTCTCGCAGCCGTGCCCGGCGTGATGGAGCACGGCTTGTTCATCGGGTTGGCGCAAACTGCTATCTTGGCCGGTCCCGAGGGGGTGCGCCTTGTCGAGCGGCCCTGATCGCTAGTGTCCCTTTGATTCCGAAGTTTGCAAATGTTTGCGGCGCCTCTGATGCGAACTTCGGAAAACCACACTACCACGAAAGGAAAGTGCACCCATGATCGTCCGTTCTCGCAGCCGTCTCGGCTTTGCGCCTCTGATCAGCGCGCGCGGCGCAGTGGCGCGTTACGCAATGGCGGCCCTGATCGCTTTCGTGGTGGCCGGCACAGCCGGCCGGGCCGCTGCGCAAGGCGCGGCGCCGAATACGGCACACCCGCCATCGCAGGCCTCCATTGCGCTGGCAAAGCAGATTCTCAAAATCAAACACGCCGACAATATCTTTGAGCCGCTGATTCGCGGCGTGGTGATTAAAACCCGCGACTTTTTCATGCAGACGAACTTCATGTGGGGCAAGGATCTGAACGAGGTCGCCGACAACTTGGTGAAACAATACAGCGCACGATCCGGTGAGCTTATGAATGACGCAGCTCGTATCTATGCGAGCCATTTCACCGAGCCGGAGCTGAGACAGCTTTTGACGTTCTATCAGTCGCCGCTCGGCCAGAAGGTCCTCGCCGAAGAACCCAAGGCAGCAGACGAAAGCATGGCGATGGCCGGCAGCTGGGGGGACAAGCTTTCCGAGGAAGTCATCATTAAAATGCGCGACGAGATGAAGAAGCGCGGACACGACATGTGACGGACACGACAAGTGATATGGCCGAGCATGACGTCGATCTTTTTGTGATCGGAGGCGGTTCGGGCGGCGTCCGCGCCGCGCGCGTCGCCGCCGAGCATGGGGCGAGCGTCATGGTCGCCGAGGAATATCGCCTCGGCGGCACCTGTGTGATCCGCGGCTGCGTTCCCAAGAAGCTTCTGGTCTACGCCTCGCGCTTTCACGGCGAGTTCGAAGATGCCGCGGGCTTCGGCTGGACGGTGTCGAATGCATCGTTCGACTGGACGACGTTGATCGCCAACAAGGATCGCGAGATCGCCCGGCTCGAAGCCGCTTACGGCGCCACTTTGGCGAAAGCAGGCGTCAAAGTCGTCAAAACCCGAGCCACACTCCTCGACGCTCACAGCATTCAGTTAGCCGATGGATCGCGGGTGCGTGCGCGTTTCGTCCTGATCGCCACCGGCGCCACGCCGAGCTACGGCGATCCAATTCCCGGCATCGAGCACGTCATCTCTTCGAATGAGGCTTTCCATCTGTCCGACTTTCCGCGCCGTGTCGTAATCCAGGGCGGCGGCTATATCGCGGTCGAGTTCGCCGGAATCTTCGCCGGGCTCGGCTCGCACGTGACGCTGGTTTATCGCGGTGAAAACATTTTGCGCGGTTTCGACGATGACGTCCGCCATCATCTGCGCGTCGAAATGGAGGCGCGCGGCATCCGCGTGTTGACCGGCTGCAAAGTCGCGGCCGTCGACGAGGCCGGTGGGCACTTCTTGGTGCGACTGACAAGCGGCAATCAGATTCCGGCCGATCGGGTCATGTTTGCGGTCGGGCGCGCGCCGAACATAGCGAAGATGGGCCTTAAAGAAGCCGGCGTTGAGATCGCCAAGAACGGTGGCATCGCGGTGGACGAATATTCGCGCACGACGGCGTCGAACATCTATGCCGTGGGCGATGTAACAAACCGGATCAATCTCACGCCGGTGGCCATCCGCGAGGGCCACGCTTTTGCCGACACGCTGTTTGGCGGCAAGCCGACCGCGGTCGAACACATCAATGTGCCGACGGCGGTGTTCTCCGAACCGGAAGTCGGCGCGGTCGGACTGACCGAAGCGCAGGCGCGCGACCGGCTTGCGCAAACCGATATTTACAAGGCCATGTTCAGGCCGCTCAAAGCGACTCTCTCCGGCCGCCAGACGACCGTGCTGATGAAGCTCGTTGTCGACGGGCTGTCCGATCGCGTCGTCGGCTGTCATGTCGTCGGCGAAGGCGCGGCCGAAATCGCCCAGATTGCCGCAGTCGCGGTGAAGATGGGTGCGAAAAAAGCCGACTTCGACGCCACCATCGCGCTGCATCCAACCGCCGCCGAAGAGCTGGTCACGATGCGCAAGCGGTTCGCAAGCTTTGCCCGGGTGGCGGCGGAATAGTTAAGAAACGTAAGACAGGCTGTCGCCGCCGCACATGCCCGTGTATAAGGACGCCGGCCACGGCCATTGAGCCTTAAGCCGGCAATCGAGAAGGTAACGATTTCGCGGCCGGGCGGCTTTTTGGGCCGATAGGCGGTCGCTACAGCGCCGAGGCGGAGACGCTCATTATGTCCAGGCGATTGAATGCGGTGCGGTGGAGCCCGGATTCCTGGCGGGCGAAGCCGGCTGTGCAGATGCCGGATTATCCCGACGCCAAAGCGCTCGCCGATGTCGAAGCGCAGCTGGCGACGTTTCCGCCGCTGGTTTTTGCCGGCGAAGCGCGCAGTCTCAAGAAAGCGCTGGCGCAGGTCGCGGCCGGTGACGCTTTCCTGCTGCAAGGCGGCGATTGCGCCGAGAGCTTCGCCGAGCATGGCGCCAACAATATCCGCGACTTTTTCCGCCTGTTCCTGCAAATGGCGGTGGTTCTGACTTACGCGGCCGCTTCGCCGGTGGTGAAGGTCGGCCGCATCGCCGGCCAGTTCGCCAAGCCGCGCACCTCGCCAACCGAAAAGCGCGGCAAGGTCGAGTTGCCGGTCTATCGCGGCGACATTGTCAACGGTACCGACTTCACTGCGGAGGCACGCACGCCGGATCCGCGGCGGCAATTGGAAGCCTATCGGCAATCCGCGGCGACGCTGAACTTGCTGCGCGCTTTCGCCACCGGCGGTTACGCCAATCTAGCGAACGCGCATCAATGGATGCTGTCGTTCGTCAAAGACAGTCCGCAATCCAAGCGTTATCAGGATCTCGCCAATCACATCACCGAGGCGCTCGGATTCATGCGCGCCTGCGGCGTCGATCCCAGCCTGCATACCGAATTGCGTACGACGGATTTCTTCACCAGTCATGAGGCGCTGCTCTTGGGCTACGAGCAAGCCTTTAGCCGCGTCGATTCAACGACCGGCGATTGGTACTGCACGTCGGGCCACATGGTGTGGATTGGCGACCGCACCCGCCAGGCGGACCATGCCCATGTCGAATATTGCCGCGGCATCAAGAATCCGCTCGGGCTCAAGACCGGCCCCACTCAGAAATCGGGCGAGCTGCTGCGGCTCATCGACATGCTCGATCCCGACAACGAGCCCGGGCGTCTGACGCTGATCTGCCGCGTCGGTGCCGACAAGGTCGCCGAGCTATTGCCGCCGCTTGTGCGCGCCGTGAAGCGCGAAGGCCGCAATGTGGTTTGGTCCTGCGATCCAATGCACGGCAATACCATTACTTCGGTCAGCGGCTACAAAACCCGCCCATTCGATCAGATTCTCAAGGAAGTGCGGACATTTTTTCAAGTTCACGCCGCCGAAGGTACGATCGCCGGCGGCGTGCATCTGGAGATGACCGGACAGAACGTCACCGAATGCACCGGCGGCGCGCGCGCTATCAGCGAAGAGGACCTCAACGACCGCTATCACACCGTCTGCGATCCGCGGCTCAATGCGGAGCAGTCGCTCGATCTGGCGTTTCTGCTCGCCGATCTGTTGAAATCGGAACGGCAAGTTAAAGCCAAGCCGTTTCCGGCCGTGGCCGCGCTTTGAAGCGAGGCGCACGGCGATAATGAGTTTTGACCCTGAAGCTTGGTCATGAATGAGCGGCCTGCCGATCGTCTCGCTATTGCCGTGGCGCAGCTTAATCCCACGGTCGGCGACATTTCCGGCAATCTGGAATGTGCGCGTAAAGCGCGCGCTGTGGCGGCGCGCGATGGCGCAGATCTGGTCGCGTTTTCCGAACTGTTTATCGCCGGCTATCCGCCGGAAGACCTTGTGCTCAAGCCGGCATTTCAGGCCGCCTGCCGCTCGGCGGTCGAGGCGCTCGCCCGAGACACCGCCGACGGCGGACCGGCCGCGCTGATTGGCGCGCCGTGGGTCGAGGACGGCAAGCTCCATAACGCCTATGCGCTTCTCGCCGGCGGCCGCGTCGCGGCGCTCCGCTTCAAGGTCAATCTGCCGAATTACGGTGTGTTCGACGAGAAGCGGGTCTTTGCCCCAGGTCCGCTCCCGGGCCCGGTCAGTTATCGCGGTGTGCGGCTCGGCGTTCCGGTCTGCGAGGACACGTGGACCGATTGGGGCGACTACGAGAATGTCGTCGAGTGTCTTACCGAGACCGGCGCCGAAATTCTCATCGTGCCGAATGGCTCGCCATATTGGCGCGACAAGGCCGAGGTCCGGCTCAATGTCAGTGTTCAATCAGTCGCCGAGTCCGGACTGCCGCTGATCTATGTCAATCAAGTCGGCGGCCAGGACGAGCTGATGTTCGACGGCGCGTCGTTTGCGCTGAATTCCGACCGCTCGGTCGCGTTTCATTTGCCGGCGTTCCGGGAAATGGTCCTCACCACGCACTGGTCGCGCAGCGGCGGCGTTTGGCGCTGCGCGCAGGGATCGATCGCGCGCCCCGACGATCTCGACCAGGCCGACTATACCGCCTGCATGTTGGGCTTGCGGGATTATGTCGACAAGAATCGGTTCAAAGGCGTCGTTATCGGACTTTCCGGCGGCATCGATTCGGCGCTGTGCGCCGCCATGGCGACCGATGCGCTGGGCCGCGAACGCGTCCGCTGCCTGATGCTGCCGTTTCGCTATACCTCGCAGGAATCGCTCGACGATGCCGCGGCGATCGCGCACTCTCTCGGCGTCCGTTATGATGTCGTGCCGATTGAAAGCGCCGTGCGCGGACTGGAAGCTTCGCTCACCGCGGTGTTTGCCGGCTCGCCGCGCGACGTCACCGAGGAAAATCTGCAAGCGCGTGCGCGCGGCACTATCTTGATGGCGATATCGAACAAATTCAGCCTGATGGTTGTGACCACCGGCAACAAGTCGGAAATGTCGGTCGGCTACGCCACGCTCTACGGCGACATGAATGGCGGATTCAATCCGATCAAGGATTTGTACAAGACCGAGGTCTATCGTCTGGCGCAGCTGCGCAACAGCTGGAAGCCGGTCGATGCGAAGGGGTCCGGTGGCGAAGTCATCCCGCGAAATGTGCTCACGCGCGCGCCGAGTGCGGAGCTTCGCGAAAACCAGACCGATCAGGATACCTTGCCGCCGTACGACGTGCTCGATCGGATCCTCGAGCGGCTGGTTGAGCGCGAGGAATCCACCGCCAGCATCGTCGCCGCGGGCTTCGACCGTGAGACGGTGATGAAAATCGAGCGCATGCTCTATCTTGCCGAATACAAGCGCCGGCAGGCTGCGCCCGGGGTGAAGGTGACGCTGAAAAATTTCGGCCGCGATCGCCGTTATCCGATCGTCAATCGGTTCCACGATCCGGGCACGCCACTGGCCGAAGCGGATGCCGCGACCAAAAGCGCGGCCATGGCCAAAGCCGGCGCCTCGGATTTTTGATCCGTCATGTCGCCGATCGTGTGTAGGGCGGAATAACGCAGCGTAATCCGCCGTTGTCTCTCCGCTTCATAGCGGGTTACGCCTTTCGGCTAACCCGCCCTACGGAGCTGATGATTGCGAGGACAGGAAGGGCGGCCCGACAGTACGCACTGTACGCTTGCCACTGTCGCCACCCGCGGAACTCGCCGTTGCAGCAGGGCCCGCAGTCGTCGCTGTGGCTGAATTGGCTCCGGCGCCGGCCCGCGGCGTCGATGTCGCCGGCTTGCCGGACGGTTTGGGCTGCGAGAGTGCCTTGGCGTTCTGATCGGTCACGACGATGTCGCCGCTTTCTAATGTGCTCGAATCGTCGGCATTCTTGAGCGCGTCGGCCCAGCTCTGGCCGGGCCGCCGGCACGAACAGCCGGCGACGATCTCCTTGCGATAGCGGAAGGCGTTGGGCAGCGCGGTATACGCTTGACCGCTAATCGACATAGCCTGCTGCATGTCCTCGCCGGGATTGTGGAAGGAATACAATTCCGCTTCGGCAGCCGGACACAAGCGCTGGCAAGCGTGCGCGTCGTCAGAGAAGCGGCTCGGCACGGTCGAATACGAGATCGGGAAATAAAAGCCATCGCAGGCACGCACGCAGACGGTGTGATAGGTGCCGGACGGTGCGCCATCGCCGCCAGGATTGACGATTGTGCCGCCGCCGAACAGCGCGTCGAAAAAGCCTTGCGGTCCGCCCCATGAATTCGCCGCGGCGGTGTACTGAGCGCCGCAATTGTTTTGTGCCAACTGTCCGATCAGCGCGCGGCGCTGTCCCTCTTGACCGGTATTGCCGTTCTTGAGCTGTTCGAGATCGCTGATCATACGGTCGAGATTGCCGCGCATCTGCTGGATCTGCGAGGTAATCGGTCCGCATTGCGGGGAGAGCGCCGAGAAAAATGCGAAAAATCCCTGACCAGCGCAGCCGGCTTTGTGGGCTTGCGCGACGGTGCGATCGAGATCGGCTTGCTGCTTGGCAATGGCGTCCTCGGTGCGCTTGATCTGTTCGGCGCGTACTGGATCCGCGGAGCCTTGGGTCAGGGCGGTAAGCTGGCTTTCAAGCCGCACACAAATAGGATTTGAGCTCGGGGCCGGATTGGGCGCGCCCGGATTCGATATCGGCTGGCGCGGCGGCGCTGGCGCCACAAGCCCAGGCGGTGCGGAAATTCCCTGTGCGGGTGCGGCGACGGGCAAACAAATAGCGACGGCGGCAAACAGGATCACAAATGCGATCGTTCGTCGTCGAACCTTCAAACCGGCTTTAATGAAGCCGCTCACCAGATGAATCATGCTCGCCCAGCCCGTTCGGCGGCGCGGATCAAGCGCCGCAATGGTGACTAAAGTGTGGATGTTGTCTCATATCATTCGGCGTCAGGCTGGTTCTCCGGACGCGCCCGATCGAAGGCGGGCAGCGCCAGACAGGCGCGATCGACGCCGACTATTTTCGGAAACCGCTCAAGCGGTACTTTGAGTCGCCTGGCATTGTTAACCTGCGGAACAAGGCAGACATCCGCCAGCGTGACCGCGCTACCGCAGGCATAGGGACCGGGCGTGATCAGCGCTTCCAGCGCTTCAAAGCCGACGATCACCCAATGATGGTACCAGGCGTCGATCGCGCTTTGCTCCTGGCCCATCGTGTTTTTCAGATAACGCAGCGGCGAAGTATTGTTCAGCGGGTGAATATCGCAGGCAATGACATCGGCGATCGCGCGCACATGAGCACGCGCGACCGCGTCCTTTGGCAGAAGCGGGGGCTCGGGATGCGTTTCGTCGAGATATTCGATGATGGCAAGCGACTGGATCAGAACGTCGCCGCGCGGGGTGACCAGGGCCGGCACGCGCATCTGCGGATTGACCGCGCGAAACTCCGGCAATTTGTTATGGCCGCCATCTTTGACCAGATGAACGGACGCGGTCTCGTAGCTGATGCCCTTCAGATTAAGCGCAATGCGGACGCGATAGGCCGCGGAAGAGCGGAAAAAGGAATAAAGTTTCATATGTCCCTCGCGTTGCCGCTCGTGTTGCCTTCGGCGACGTTCTGCTCGATCGCTTCGGCAACGAGTTGCGCCGATCGATCGGTGATCAGCCGCAAAGCCCGCTGGAACGCGTCGCGGTCGCCGGGTGTCAAAATCTCGGTCAGGCGGCGCGCGAAATCGAGTGCGTGCGGCGCCAGCTCTTGGTAGATGGCCCGCCCCGCGGCCGTCAGCGACAGAAACGATTCCCGCATATCGGCACGGTTGATGCGCCGGGCGAGGAGCTTGCGCTTCTCCAGAAACGCGACCGCGCGCGATACCTTGGTCTTATGCATATGGGTATGCGTGCCGAACGCTTTGCCAGTCATGACCCCGAATTGGCCGAGCGTGACCAGCACCCGCCATTCCGGGATGCCGATCCGATAGCGCCGCGCGTAAACCCGCGACAGCGCCTCTGAGACCAGAGCCGCGACGACATTGAGCTGGTAAGGCAAGAATTGTTCAAGCTTCAGCGGCGCTCCGTCCATCGCCGCGCTCGGCTTGGCTCGGATTTCGCTGCGCATCGCGTTCTGGCCGCTCATTGGGCGAAGATGAACGAAGTTATGAGCCCACGCAACGCCGTCTGCCGCGCGTTGCGCATAATTCGGCTGCGCCAAGCTGCACCAAGAAACGAGATATGTTCCCTGTCGCGAGGCTAGTATCGCGGTGCGCTATTCAGGGGGCGTGGAGAGGCAGGCTCGGCGCCGAGGCAGGGGCTTGGTCGACTTAAGATTCCGCTGCCGCTTCCGCTCGCTTCAGCGTGAACACTCGATGGCGACAAATTCGCCGCAGCGGCTGCCGCTGCATGAACGGTCGTCGGACCGGCTCGCTGCGATCGCGCCGGCAATATCATCCGGCTCGACTTTTCGGTACGAAAGCGCCTGCGCGTATTCGTGCGAATGGCAATAAGCGTTCGCAACCGTCGTGCCGCAGGCGGCGTTCGACACCAGGCATCGGTCGACACCGTAAGCGTCGGCGTCGTTGGCAATAACGAAGATCTGTCTCTCGGCTTGTCTCTCGGTTTGCTTTTCGGGTTGCTTTTCGGCTTGCGCCCCGCCGATAAGAATCAAAGCCGAAAGAGCGGCGACCGCGGCGACCAAACGCATCGTACCCTCAAACCCAACCCAATCGACTGACGGCGCAGCAACGGCCGCCGGTCACCAGCCAAACCATGCCGGGCGGGGGTTAAACCTTCCTTAAGCGACGCGATCCAAACAGTTTGGCGGCACGGTTCGAGGAGGGAACTTGACGCGATGTGCCGCCTCGACCATTGTGCATGGCATGAACGGTCGGCACGTCTGCGGCATTTGCCGGGAGATTATTCGCTAGCGCCAAACGCTGGCTGCGGCCGTCTTTTTCTCTTCCTCGAGACTTTAGACACGCCCGGCCAGCAGGCCAGGGACGTGCCTACTATATTGCGCGCCACAACTGGCGCGCAGCCGCGCACAGGTTGATTGCTTATGGAGTTGAAGCTCTACGATACACTGACCCGCGAGAAGCGCGTCTTCACGCCGCTCGATCCGTCAAACGTGCGGATGTACGTCTGCGGCCCGACGGTCTACGACTTTGCCCATATCGGCAATGCGCGGCCGGTGATCGTCTTCGACGTGCTGTTCCGGCTGTTGCGCCATC
>JBAQBC010000092.1:0-9581 GCA_049286035.1 Xanthobacteraceae bacterium | reverse complement strand
TGGTGGAGCCGAGGGGAGTTGAACCCCTGACCTCCTCATTGCGAACGAGGCGCTCTCCCAACTGAGCTACGGCCCCGCCGGACGTGTAAACCGGGCCGATTTGGCGCGGGTTTTGGCGAGTGGCCGCCATTTAGGACCGCCGGTTTCGGGTGTCAAGGATGGCCCCGGGAAGACGCGTAGCCGCGCCGGCATCGGCTTGTTCCGGCGCGGCAACACCGGTAAACCCTGCGCCACGGCACTCGAGCTGGGGCGGGCAATGATCGAGCTTCTGCAATTCATCTCTTATCTGCTGACGATTTACGTCTACATCGTCATAGCCATGGCGATTTTGAGCTGGCTGATCGCGTTCAATGTCGTCAACACGCGCAATCCGGTTGTGCGCATGATCGCGGAACTCCTTTATCGCCTCACCGAACCGGCCTTGCGCCCCATCCGCAGCCTGTTGCCGAACATGGGCGGCATCGACATTTCGCCGATCATCTTGTTTCTCATTATTCTTTTCATTCAATCGGTTATCCTGCCCAATATTGCCAAGCTGTTCATTTAGAGCATGATCCCGAAAAGTGGACACCGGCTTTCGGAAAAGATCATGCTCAAACAACAAGCGAAAGCGAAATACCAAATCAACCTAAAATCATTTCGCTTTAGCGCGTCGGCATGAGCGCGACCATCATTGACGGCAAGATCATCGCCGCCGACCTGCGCGCCGCAGTAAAAGCCGAGACGCAGCGCTTACACGCCGCGCATGGCATCGTGCCGGGGCTTGCGGTGGTGCTCATTGGCGACGATCCGGCCAGTCAATCCTATGTCGCGAGTAAATCGCGCGCCGTGGCGGAAGTTGGCATGCGGCCGTTCGACCATCATTTGCCTGCGGGCGTGAGCGAGACGGAGCTCGTAGCGTTGGTGCAAAAGCTCAACGCCGATCCGGTGGTGCACGGCGTTCTGGTGCAGATGCCGCTGCCGCCGCAGATCAGCACCAAATGCATCGTCGCCAGCATCGATCCGGACAAAGACGTCGACGGCTTTCACCCGCTCAATGCCGGGCGGCTTTTCACCGGCCTGCCGGCGCTCGCGCCGTGTACCCCGATCGCGTGCATTAAATTGATCAAAACGGTTCATGCCTCACTCGCCGGCCGCGAGGCGCTGATGGTCGGGCGCTCGCATATTGTCGGCAATCCGCTCGCGCAACTTCTGCTCAAGGAAAATGCGACGGTGACGATCGCGCATACCCGCAGCCGCGATCTGCCGGCTTTGTGCCGCCGCGCCGAGATTCTCTGCGTCGCCATCGGCCGCGCCGAATACATTCGCGGCGACTGGATCAGGCCGGGCTCAACCGTGATCGATATCGGCATCAACCGCGTCAGCGCCGGCGGCAAATCCCGCATCGTCGGCGATGTCAATTTTGCCGAGGCGCTTCCCGTCGCCGGCGCGATTACGCCGGTGCCGGGCGGCGTCGGGCCGATGACGATTGCGTGCCTGCTCTTGAATACGCTGCGCGCCGCCTGCATGCAGGCCGGCTTGCCGGCACCGGAGGTCTGAGGTCGGATGTCAGAGATCAGACCCTATCCGACCTCTGATTAGTTGCTCCAGCCGAACGCGACCTTGTCGAGAGCGCGCGCGCCGAATTTTTCCGACGAGCGCGCCACCGGCTTGCCGCCCAACGCGCGATAGAATTCGACCGCGTTTTCGTTTTCCGACAGCGCCCAGACGATCAGCGATTTGAGCGCGCTCTGCGCCAGATCGCGCCGCGCCGCCGTGAACAGCCGCCGGCCAAAGCCGAGGCCCTGGTATTCCGGACGGAGATAAAGCTCGTAGATTTCGCCGTCGTAATAGAGACTGCGCGCGCGGTTGCGGCCGTAATTGGCGTAGCCCGCGATCTTATCGCCGAATTGCAACAGCGCGATGCGGCTACCCTTGCGAATAGCGCTGTCCCACCATGCCGGGCCGCGGCGGTTGATCAAGCGGCGCAGCTCGGCGCCCGGAATGATTCCCTGGTAAGCCGTCCGCCAGGCTTCATCATGGGCTTCGGCAACCGCGGCGGCATCGCTCGCCTTGGCGCGGCGTATTTCGATGAGGATGGTGCTCATGATGCGAAGCTCATGATGCTGGTCTCGATGCGGCTCTCGACTCTTTCGGCGCGAAGCATTCGCGCTTAGGGGCAAACTCCTGATTGGATCAAACCAAGCATGCCGGCGGCCTGCAAGGATTCTCCCGTCACTTCTACGCTATCGATTATTAGCGAAAAGGCATGGGCTACGCCAGAATTGCAAACAGGAAAATGCAGCTCTGGCGCGCAATCCTGTCGCGCTGTTGCAATCGCGTCACGGTTGCGGACTTTTTGCCACGCGCGCGTCCCAGACGCCGGAATTTGTGACAAGATAGGGTCGATTCATCGCCGCTGACGGCGGTGCGACGAGAACGCATGGGCGCTCAAACGCGCTCGGCTTCTTTGCGCCGCTCGTCGCGTTTGCGGTCATTGGGATCGAGCAGCTTCTTGCGCAGCCGGATCGATTTCGGCGTGATCTCGACTAGTTCATCATCCTCGATATAGGCCAGCGCTTTTTCCAGCGTCATGCGAATCGGCGGCGTCAACCTGATCGCTTCATCCTTGGCATGGGTGCGGATATTGGTGAGCTTCTTGCCTTTGAGCACGTTGACTTCAAGGTCGTTGCCGCGGGTGTGCTCGCCCACGATCATGCCGCGATAGACCTTCCAGCCGGGTTCGATCATCATCGGGCCGCGATCTTCCAGATTCCACATCGCATAGGCGACCGCTTGTCCTTGATCGGTTGCGATCAGCACGCCGTTACGCCGGCCGGCAATCTCGCCGCGATGCGGGCCATAAGCGTGGAACAGCCGGTTCATTACGGCGGTTCCGCGCGTGTCGGTGAGAAGCTCGCCGTGATAGCCGATCAGCCCGCGCGTCGGCGCATAGAAGATGAGCCGCACGCGTCCGCCGCCGGACGGGCGCATCTCGATCATCTCGCCCTTGCGTTCGGCGAGTTTCTGCACGACGCCGCCGGCGTGTTCCTCGTCGACATCGATCACCACTTCCTCGATCGGTTCGAGGAGTTCGCCGGACGGATCATGCCGGAACAGCACTTTCGGCCGCGACACCGATAGTTCGAAGCCCTCGCGCCGCATGGTCTCGATCAAAATGCCAAGCTGCAATTCGCCGCGGCCGGCGACCTCCATCGAATCCTTCTCGGTGGAATCCGAGATGCGCAGCGCCACATTGCCTTCGGCTTCCCGCAACAGCCGTTCGCGAATGACGCGGCTTTGCACTTTGTCGCCCTCGGTGCCGGCAAGCGGCGAATCGTTGATGCGGAATGTCATGGTCAGCGTCGGCGGGTCGATCGGCTGCGCCGGCAGGGGCTCGGTCACTTCCGGCGCGCACAGCGTGTGCGAAACAAATGCTTCGGGAAGGCCGGCAACGGCGACAATGTCGCCGGCGAAGCCCTCCTCGATGGGCGCGCGCTCCAATCCGCGAAAGGCCAGCACCTTGGTGACGCGGCCTTCCTCGATCATGGCGCCGTTGCGATCCAGCACTTTCACGGTCTGATTGGGCTTCACCGAGCCGGCGCTGATGCGTCCGGTGACGACGCGGCCGAGATACGGATTGGCCTCGAGGATCGTGCCGAGCATGCGGAGCGGGCCGTCCTCGACCCGGGGCGGCGCGACGTGGCGGAGCACAAGATCGAACAGCGGCGCCATGCCTCGGTCTTTGGGGCCGGCGGGATCGGCCGCCATCCAGCCCTGCTTGGCCGAGCCGTAGAGAATCGGGAAATCGAGTTGCTCTTCGCTTGCATCCAGCGCCGCGAACAAGTCGAACACGGCGTTGGCCACTTCGCGCGGCCGCGCATCGGAACGATCGACTTTGTTGATGACCACGATGGGCCGAAGGCCCATTTTCAGCGCCTTCGACACCACGAATTTGGTCTGCGGCAGGGGCCCTTCGGCGGCATCGACCAGGACCAGCGCGCCGTCCACCATATTGAGGATGCGCTCGACTTCGCCGCCGAAATCGGCGTGGCCTGGCGTATCGACGATATTGATCCGCGTGTTTTTCCACACCAGCGAGGTCGCCTTGGCGAGGATGGTGATGCCGCGCTCGCGCTCCAGATCGTTGGAATCGAGGGCGCGCTCGATCACCCGCTGGTTTTCGCGAAACGAGCCAGATTGCTGTAACAGCCGGTCGACCAGCGTGGTCTTGCCGTGGTCGACATGGGCGATGATGGCAATATTGCGCAGATCCATATTGCGCGGGTTCCTTTGCGCCGGTCCATTGCGCGCGGATTGTTAAGACATTGTGAAATGTCACGGGCCCCGAAGGGCCCGCGACTCGCATGCGGTATATAGGCAGAAACGGTGCCGAGGCAATCGGCAGCGGACCGCGCGCCGAAACGACGACTCTAAGCCGCGGCGGCCTGGCCGGGCGGTTTGGCGGCGGCGCCGCCCTCGCCGGCCTCACCGGCACGGTCGAGAATCGCCGTGCGGCGCCCGGCGATGGCGAAACGCAGCTGATCGAGCGCGAAGGCGAACGACATCCGCACCGTCTCGTCAAATTCCTCGCGTTCGCCCTGATGCACGATCGCGATCACGAGATTATCCGCTTCGACCTGGAGCTGTTCGAGCGCCTCGAGATTCTGCGCCGCATGCGCCTTGCGCACGAGATCAAGCACGCGTTGGAGGAGCCGCAGCCGCCGCGTGCGCGTGTCCCGGCGCAGATAGCTCGCCAGGCCGGCCAGCGCCGATCCGAACACCGGAAAGATCAGCATGCCGTAGAAGATGTCGTCGCCGTATCTGTCGAAGAACGATTGCTGGCTGTCATTGAGATAGGCGAGTGCGCCCGCATGCGCGACCACGTCGGCATCCTTGTCGGTCGAGGGCGCCTCGATCTTGATCTCGCCCGGCATTGCGGCGGCAAGCGCTTGGCGCGACGAATAGATGATCTTCGCCAGCGCGGCGATACTGGAATCGCTGTAGGATTTCCGCGCCACGAGGTATTCGGCGAAGCTTAAGCTCTTGAGACTGTCGTCTGGCGTGGGCGGCGTGCCGCCGAACGTGCCGGCGTCGATATCGATCGAATCGAATACCGGATTGCGCTTGGCAATGCCGTCGGCCTGATCGATGTCGACGAAGCTCGGCGCGTCGCCGTTTCGGCTCGCCGCTTTCACCGCGTTCGAGATTGCCGCACCGGTGGCCGCGCCGGCAACGAACAGCACGTCGACCTTATTGTTCTTGATCGCGTCGGCGATATTTTTCGGATCGATCTCCGATACGGTCACTTTGGCGGCCGGGACGCCGTAATGATCGAGCACGGTGCGAAGAAGATCGGGGCTGGCCTCGTTTCCGGTCACAACGCCGACGCGGCGCCCGGCAAGCTGATCGATTTTTTCGATCTTTCCGGATTTCTTTCCCTTCTTTCCCGATGCCGGCTTTCCTGACGCCGGTGCGGGAACGATCACCGCCATGACGTTTTGGCGCAAGATCGCGACCACCGGCCATTTCATCGACTCGTCGGCCGGACTGGGCAGAATGGCGAGATCGGCCTTGCCATCTTTGATCGCCGCGGCGGCCTCCTCCGGGCCGGCAGCGGCAACAAATTTCAGATGAAGATTGTGACGGCCCTGGGCGATTTGGTCCGACAAAGCCTCGACGAATTTGGCGTCGGTCGGGCCGGCCGCGATCCGCAGACGCTCGGCCTCGGCGGTGAAGTAAAAGGCGGCCCAGACACCGCCGATCACGACAAGGGTGCCGACCACGGCAACGAGCCAGGTGTGGCGCAGAATCGTCCGCAAGCGGTTGCGCATAATATGTTCAAGCGACTCGATACTCATGGCGCGGTTCGCCGACTGGCCGTGCGTGGCCGTTCCTGCACTTGATGCCCGCCTGAACAGCCAGAGTTTCATGGCGACAGGGGGACGGTTCAAAGCCCCGGGCGACATGATTAATTTTAGCACGGCTCGGCCGGTTTGAGGCGATGGAGCAAATCCGGGTCGGCGCCAGGCCAGCCGGTTGGTTAATGCGGCGGCGCCTTGGCCGGGTCCTTAGATCGTTGTAGACCTTGCAGAAATTCCGCCGCACGGGTCACGCTCCGGCCGGCCGGCTCCACGGCCCCAGGCGCAAGCCACCGGGCATGGCGCGATGCACCATCAGCATTTCGCCGATCGTTGCCGAGGTCACCAGCCCGATCAGGCGCTGCGAGGCATCGACGATGCCGATCGCCGGCGCCGATTTCTGCTGTAAGAGCCGAAACGCCTCATCGAGGCAGTGACGGTGGCCGAGCGTCGGTATTTCCGTGCCCATCACATCGCCGACTTTGGCATCCGGGCCGCGCTCTTTCAGCGCGCGGATAACATCATTGCGCGCCAATAAGCCGACCGGTCGACCAAGCCCGTCGACGACGGGGAACTCGCCCTGGCTCGTTCGCAACAGCGTCTCCACCGCGGCATCGACGTGCTCGTCGGGCGTCAACGTGACGAATTCAGTAAACATCGCGGCGGTCACCGGCACACCTTGCGAAATCGCGCGGATCGCCACGAGATGCGCTTCGGATGCAGCAGCGAGATAAACAAACACGGCGACGAAGATCAGCAACGGGTTGCCGAACAGGCCGATAAAGCCGAGCAGGAACGCGACGAACTGTCCGATCGAAGCGGCAATCTCGGTGGCGCGGACATAACCGAACCGGGTCACCAATAGCGCGCGCAGCACCCGGCCGCCATCCATGGGAAACGCCGGGATCAAATTGAACAGTGCGAGAAACACATTCACGACCGCGAGCCGCTCGGCGAGACCAATTTTACTGCTTTCAATCGTGCCGAAATCGCTGGGATCGAGGCTGGCGCCGGCGAGCAAGACCAGCACGGCGGCGATGACCACATTAACCGCGGGTCCGGCAATCGCGATCAGGAACTCTTCGCTTGGTTTTTCCGGGATGCGTTCGAGCCGCGCGACGCCGCCGATCGGCAGCAGGATCACGTCGGGCGTCCTCACGCCGAATCTGCGCGCGGTGAAAATGTGACCGAATTCATGAAGCAGCACGCACAGGAACAACAGCACCATGAACAACAGCCCGCTCCAGGCCGCCTGCAGTCCGCCCGAGACGTAGCTCACGCCGAAAATCCAGGCGAGAAACAACAGGAATGTCACATGAATGCGGATCGCGGTCCCAGCGACCGAGCCGATATTCAAAGACCAGCCCATCATTCACCTCCCGGCACCACCTCCCGGCGGCGCACGCCGATTGCGCCTATATGTGCATTAGGTAAGAATTGATCGGCTATTTGCGAGTGCCGCGCGTTACCATACGGGCTGATGGCAAAGCGCTGACATAAGCGCGGAGATGGAGCGCTGATATGGCGGAAAAACTTTCCGGCGAAGCACGCAAGTCTGCACTCGCTCGGCTCAAGGGCTGGCGCGAAGTGGCAGGGCGCGATGCCATTACCAGGAAATTCGTATTCAAGGACTTCAATGAAGCGTTCGGGTTCATGGCGCGCGCCGCTTTGGTTGCGGAAAAGCTCGACCATCACCCGGAATGGTCCAATGTCTACAAAACCGTCGACGTAACGTTATCGACACACGATACCGGCGGACTGACCGAGCTCGATATCAAGCTCGCCGAAGTGATGGACAAGCTCGCCGGGTGAATTTCCGCCTTGCGGCCGCCGTGTTTCGCAGCCATTTGTTGGGCGGCTTGGTTCAAGTGATTCACGGTCCATCGGAGGAGCCCCATGGGGTTCTGGGAGCAAGCAGCAAAGTGGTCGGATTTCCGGCCAGATTTTTGGCCTGACTTCGCCGCGCTGTCCCGCCGCATGGTGGAGGACGAGAGCGCGCTACGCGGAAAATTGTGGCGCAAGCTCAAGCGCGAGGTGGCAAGCGTTCCGTTTCTCGAAGACGTGCTCACCGCGCATTATTGCGCGTTCGACCGTCACACCCCGGTTCACGTCAAGGCGGGGCTGGTCGGCGCGATTGTTTATTTCGTGATGCCGGACGATCTGATTCCCGACTCGCTGCCTATCATCGGTTATGCCGACGACGCCGCCGTGTTCGGCATAGCGATCAAGATGATGTCTTCGCATATCAAGCCGGAACACCGCGAGGCGGCGCGGCGCATGGTGGCGCGGCTGCGCGAGGGGTAGTTTTCGCTCCGTAGGAGCGGCTCTAAACCCGCAGCACGATCTTTCCCATCGCTTTGCGCGCGGCGAGGACCTCAAGCGCCGCCGTGGTCTCGGACAAGGGATAGACGGTCTGGACATGCGCGCTGAGCTTGCCTTCGGCGGTCCACTCGAGAATATCGGCCATGAAGCCGCGTTGCTTAAGCGGCTCGCGGCTGGTCCATGCGCCCCACGCGACGCCGCGGATATCACAGCTTTTGAGGAGCGCGAGATTGAGCGGAATTTTGGGAATGTCGCCGGCGGCAAAGCCGATAACCAAATAGCGCCCAAGCCAGCCCAATGAACGCAAGGCCGGCTCGGCATAGCGCCCGCCGACGGGATCATAAATCACATCGATGCCGCGTTCGCCGCCGAGTTTTTTGAGCGCGCCGCGAAGATCCTCGCGATCGTAATTCACGGCCTCGTCGGCGCCGTGCTCGCGCGCGAAGGCAAGCTTGTCGTCCGAGGAGGCGCAGGCGATGACACGCGCGCCCATGATCTTGCCAAGCTCGATCGCCGCGAGTCCGGTGCCGCCCGAGGCGCCGAGCACGACGAGCAACTCGCCCGGCTTGAGATCCGCGCGCTCGCGTAGCGCATAGAGCGTCGTGCCATAAGTCACAGTCAGGCCGGCGGCGCGTTCGAAATCGAGCCGATCCGGAATTTTAACGAGTCGCTGGACGCTGACGCTGACCAGCTCGCGCGCGGCGCCCCAGCCGCTATAGCCGATCACGCGATCACCGGGCGCGACATCGGCCGCGCCGCTGCCGACGCTCTCGACCAAGCCTGCGAATTCCGCGCCGGGGGAAAACGGAAACGGCGGCTTATGCTGATATTTGCCGGCGATAAGCAGCGTGTCGAAGAAATTAAGTGCCACGGCTTTGACGCGCACGAGTGCCTCGCCGGGCCCGGCGCGTGGCGCATCGATTTCGGCGAGTTGCAGTGCCTCGGGCGGCCCAAAATGCGTGCAGAGAACGGCCTTCATTCCTCGTATCCGGTTTGTAAAACGACTTCGGTCCACGCTTTTCATAACCACGAAAACCGCGGATTGGGAAAGCGCGCCGGTATCCAGTGGGACTGGCGCATGCGTGCAACGCTTGGCTTCCCCTGAAATTGGATAAAAATCGAAAGGTTTGCTATCAGTGTTGTTGGTCACGATTTGGGGCTTTGCCGCGCGAGGTCCGGATGCAGCGACGACGGATGCGGCGACTGGGCATACGGCGACTAGAGATTCGCCGGCCAGCGATTCGCCGACTAGGGTTTTGCGGATCTTGGGGGTTTGTGCTTTTGCTGCTCGGTATGGCGGCATGGGTGGCAGCTGGGCTAGGTCCTGCACGCGCCCAGCAGTCTGCGCCCGCGGCTTCGCCGCCGGCCGCCGCGCCGACGAAGCCGAAACCGAAGCCCAAACCCGAGGCGGCGCCAGCC
>JBAQBC010000091.1:0-1957 GCA_049286035.1 Xanthobacteraceae bacterium | reverse complement strand
TTGGACGGCTGCAGCGACCAGAGACCCGCGTCGAGAATGTGGGCACGTTTTGTGCGAGACCTTGGTCGATCAATTTATCCAAAATGCTCAATCAGCAATTCAGCAAGGACTCGGACCTTTCGCGCGGGGTGGTGCCCCGGCGGTCGGACAATGAAGATTCCGATTTCGGTGAGCGGATATCGATTCATGAGCGCCACCAACGCGCCAGACGCCAACTCTTTCTCGATCAAGAATTCCGGCAGCGCGGCTATGCCGAGCCCGGCGACGGCCGCCGCCGCAAGAGCCAGTCCGTTGTCCGCCTTGAATCGTCCTTGCGGGTGCACGGCGATCGTCTTGTCTCCATCAATGAAGGTCCAGGTCTCCGTGCCTTGCATGAGACATTCATGCGCGAGGAGTTGTTCAGGCGTTTCGGGAGCGCCGTGCTCTTGGACATATTCGGGGCTGCCGACCAGCTTGCCACGGATGGGCGCGATCCGCCGCGCGATGAGAGTCGAGTCACCGAGCTGGCCCACGCGAATTGCGCAGTCAAAACGTTCGCCGACGATGTCGACGAGACGGTCACTATAATTGCATTGCAGATGAAGGCGCGGATGCCGTCGCGCTAGCTGCGCAAGCACGGGCGCCAAATGCGTCGGACCGAAGGATAGCGGGGCGGCGATCCGCAATCTTCCGCGTAGATCACCCGCTGGCAGGATCGTCTCTCGCGCAAGATCGATTTCGGCACAGACCCGCGCGGCATGGTCACGGAATGTCACGCCGGCTTCGGTGAGCGCAGCTCCGCGGGTCGTCCGTGCCAGAAGTTGGACACCAAGCTCTGATTCAAGCCGGACCAACCGGCGGCTGACGATGGATTTTGACACAGCGAGCCGGCGCGCGGCTGCTGATACGCCGCCGGCACCGGCCACTTCGACAAATGTCGCCAGATCCTCCAAATCGAGCATCGGTGTTCCACTTTTGGCGACACATATACCATTATGCCGAGACTAGTACACCGTAAAGTGGAACGATATCACAATTGACGAGCGACAAATCGCTCGGTCCTCATTGGGGAAGCTCCAATGTCATTGTCATCGAAGAATCCGGGCAAATCTGCCGCGGTTACCGGCGCTGGCGGCGGTCTTGGCCGGGACATCGCCCTCGGGCTCGCCGCCAAGGGCTACATCGTTTTCGGTACGGCACTCTCTGCCAAGGAGGTCCAGGATCTGAAGGAGGCCTCCGGCGGGCGCGTCAGCTTGACGGTCTGCGACATTACCAAGGAGCAGTCCGTGAGAGCCTGGGCGGGCGGCGTGTCCGACGCGCTGGGCGGTGGCGGCCTTGATCTCCTCATCAGCAACGCGGGCATTCTGACTCCCGGGCCGTTGGAAGTTTTGCCGCTCGATGCCTTGCGGCATGAGTTCGAGGTCAACGTATTCGGCGCCTTCTCGGTCGTGAACGCATTTCTCCCGGCGCTTCGGCAAGCACGCGGCCGCATCGTGCAGATCAGCACCTGGACCGCGAGCCTTCCGCTTCCCTTCAACGGGCCCTCAGGCGCGTCGAAGGCGGCGATGGAGGTTTTTGCGGCCGTCTACCGGTCCGAATTGAAACCCTTTGGCATCGACGTCGTGGTGTTGGCCGCCGGCAGCATGAGAACTGGCGGTCCAGCAAAGACAGCCGCAGCACTCGCGCGCACGGCCGAACGAATGACGGCGCAAGCGCGCGATCTCTACGGACAAGCGTTCGGCACGTTCGCTGCGAAGCTCAACAGCATGCAGGACGAGGGGCTCGCCTCAGTCGATGCCGCGGCGCGTGTGATCGAGCTGGCAGAGCAGAACCCCGCCCCGCGCTTTGCCGCGGTTGGCCAGGATACCGAAGAAATTCTCCGCGTTGTGCGCGAGCAATCGGAGGACGAACAAGATGCGCTCCGCCTCCAGCTCGTCGGCCTGAGCTAAAGCCGTCCGACATTTCCACACATGACAAG
>JBAQBC010000090.1:0-6611 GCA_049286035.1 Xanthobacteraceae bacterium | reverse complement strand
ATTGATCGGGTTGACGAACAGCGTCCAACCATATTGCAGGTTGGCGATCATTATCATGCAAACAACACAAATCGCGAGAAAGCCCCAGCGCAATCCGGAAACGCCTTCAGCTCGCACCACATTCGATACTGTCGTCATAACTTTCCTCCCGGGGACATCTTTCTCCACGGTCCCCATAACGATTTATATTTGTGGGACGCAGTGTGCCTCGATTTCGCAATGCTGTCACTGAAATGTTTGCTCTCCGCAACCCTTGATCGACTTTCTATCATGTGTGCACTGCGGGATTGATCGGCGGCGTTTGCGGAATCGAACCGCATCTCCAACGCGATGCTCAGCTTGCGGCGGTGAACGGAACCGCACGCCGCGGTTAGCAATCAATGAGAGGTGCTGGGAGGATCTCTGAATCTTTTAGCCGGGCTAGCCGGCAAGTTTGAAGCGCTCGGCTTTCGGCTCGAAGCGTGCGCGAAAAATCTCGGCGTCGAGCGGATCCTCAAAACAGTAACGTACGAATGCCGCATAATCGTCTTCGACATACATGTCGAACTTGCCAGCATAGCGGAGGAGAAAATTCAAAATCTCGCTGTCATCGGCGAGCTGCCGGCGGGGAAGCACAACCTGATAGGGACATTCCCTGTCGAGCTGGCGCAGCCAGGCCGTTCGTTTGTTTGCATCCATTGAAGTGATCCTGATCGAACTGATGATTGTTCCCTATTTGTTCTTATATGTCAAGAGCCATCCAAGAGCTCAATGGGCTCAATCTACATCCAGTGGTTCGCTCCCTGTCGGCCTGCCGGACGCATCGAGAGTGATCTTCTCGACACGCGCCTCCGCCTGCCGCAGCAAATCCTCGCATCGGCGCTTGAGGGCCTCGCCGCGCTCGTAAATGGCAACCGATTCCTCGAGTGGCACCTTGCCCTCTTCGAGCCGCTTCACGATCGATTCGATTTCCTCGATCGCCCGCTCGAAGGGCATTTGTCCGATATCGCTGTTGTCTTTCTGCGCCATTGTCTTTCTGCGCCATTGTCTTTCTGCACTATGGCCTAGCAATCGTAGACCCGATTGCAGCAAGCGCAATCGGGCCGTGCTGGTTTTCGTTTATGCATGCATGAGGGTGGCGACATGAGCGGCAACCGAGTTGCCGAGCGCCTGCAAGTCATAGCCGCCTTCGAGCAGGGAGATGACACGGCCGCCGGCGCAACCGTCGGCCAGATCCATGATCTTTTGCGTGGCCCAGATGAAGTCGGCCTCGGCGAGGTTGATGTTGGCGAGCGGATCGCGCATATGCGCGTCGAAGCCGGCGGAGATGATCACAAGCTCGGGCTTAAATTCCCCAAGCCGCGGCAGAATTCTGGTCTCGAACGCGGCGCGGAACGCTGCGCCGCCATCGCCGGGACGCAACGGCGCGTTGACAATCGTATTGTGTTCGCCGGTCTCGCCCACGGCGCCGGTTCCCGGAAACAGCGGCATTTGATGGGTCGAGCAATACATGACGGTTTTATCCGACCAGAAGATCTCTTGCGAACCATTGCCGTGGTGCACGTCGAAATCGATGATGGCCGCGCTGGCGACGCCATAACGTTGTTGCGAATAACGGGCGGCAATCGCGGCATTGTCGAACAGGCAAAAACCCATCGGACGCGCAGTTTCGGCGTGGTGGCCGGGCGGTCGCGCCGCGACGAAGGCGTTGGCGGCTTTTTTGGTCAACACCTCGTCGACCGCATGAATTGCTCCACCTGCCGCCCGCAACGCAGCCTCGAAGGTGCCCGGAGACATGGCCGTGTCAGCATCGAGATGGATAAGACCTTCTCTCGGTGAGGCTTCGCGGACTTCGCTGATGTACTCCATCGGATGGCACAGCGCGATCGTCTCCAATGAGGCGAGCGGCGCCTGACTGCGCGCCAGCGTCTGAAATTTCTCGGCCTCAAGCGCCCGTTCAATTGCGCGCAGCCGATCAGGCCGCTCCGGATGACCCAGAGGCGTGAGATGTTCGAGAAAAGCAGGATGGGTGATCAGAAGAGTGGACATCTCGCCAATTTAAGGTGGGGAACGTCGCTATGCCACCGTCAGCGCCGCATCAGCATCGATTACGCCGGCCGCGCCTTCCACCACGCTCCGTTCCAGGCTGCCAGCGGTGACCGCAACATGCTCCGCAAAGAAACGCGCCGTGGCGAGCGCCGCCGCGGCATCCTCGCCCAATCGCTTCATGGACAAGGCCTGCTTTGCCAATAGACACCCTCCACTCGCCAGGCCAAACAGCCGCAAATACGGGGCAGCGCCGGCAAGCGCCGCCTCCGGTTGCTTGCTGAGTTGGGCGATCAGCCAGGTCGTGGTGCGCGCCAAACTCTCGACGGCGTCCCCGAGCCGGACGGCGGTCCAGCCAAAACCCGGATCATTGTCTGCGTCAAGCGCGCTGACTACCGCGCGCATATCGTCCAAATGTGATTTCACGACTGCGCCATCGCCGAGCGGCAGTTTACGGGTGACGAGGTCGATAGCCTGAATACCGTTGGTCCCCTCGTAAATGGCGGCAATCCGTGCATCCCGGAACAGTTGCGCCGCCCCGGTCTCCTCGATGTAGCCCATGCCGCCATGGACCTGGATTCCGAGCGAGGCCACATCATTGGCGATGTCGGTTGAGAACGCTTTGGCCACCGGTGTTAGCAGCGAAGCTTGGGCGTACGCCCGTCGTCGCTTTGCCTCGTCGCTTTCACGCTCGCTGCGGTCGATAGCAAGCGCCGTCGCGTAGCATACCGCGCGGGCGGCTTGGGTCAGCGCGCGCATCGTGAGCAGCATGCGCCTCACATCGGGATGCGCAATGATGGGAGCCGATTGCGACGGGTCCATTGCCGGCGTGCGGCCCTGTCTGCGCTCGCGCGCATAAGAAAGTGCCTTTTGGGTCGCGCATTCGGCAATGCCGACGCCTTGCAACCCAACGGCAAGTCGCGCGCGATTCATCATCGTGAACATGCAGTTCATCCCGGCATTCTCTTCACCGATGAGAAATCCGGTGGCGCCGCCGGCGTCGCCGAATATCATCGTGCAAGTCGGCGAGCCATGAATTCCAAGCTTGTGTTCGACCGAGTGCGCGCGCACGTCGTTGCGCGCGCCGAGCGAACCGTCGGGTTGCAGCAGGAATTTAGGAACAAGGAACAGGGAAATCCCGCGCGTGCCCGGCGGCGCGTCGGGCAGCCGCGCCAGCACGAAATGGATGATGTTCTCGGTGAAGTCGTGCTCACCGAAGGTGATGAAGATCTTTTGCCCTTTGATGCGATAAGAACCGTCTCCGGCGCGTTCGGCGCGGGTGCGCAGCGCACCCACGTCGGAGCCGGCTTGCGGCTCGGTGAGCTGCATTGTGCCCATCCATTCGCCGCTCACGAGTTTGTTCAAATAGGCGCGCTTGAGTGCCGCGCTGCCATGCGCGTTAAGCGCATCGATGGCGGCCATCGTGAGCATGGGACCGTTGGCAAAAGCCACTGAAGCCGCATGCCACATTTCAGTGCAGGCGGCATTGACGATTTGGGGCAATCCCTGACCGCCCCATTCGGACGGCGCCGTGACGGCGTTCCAGCCGGCCAGACGCCACGCGCGGTAAGCTTCTTTCCAGCCGGGGGCCGTTGTCACGTTGCCGTCGGCAAAGCGCGTACCGTAAGTGTCGCCGATCCGGTTCAGCGGCGCGATGACTTCGCCTGCGAAGCGACCGGCTTCCGCGACAATCGCATCGATATCCTCGATGCCGAGGTCGCCGAACAAGCCTTGCTCGATTGCGGGCGCGAGTGTCGCGGCGTGTTTGAGCGCCGATCCGATGTCGGCAAGCGGAGCGCGGTAGCTCACCTTCGGCCTCCAACAGATACGCCGGCTGGTGGCGCGATCTCGTCGGGTACGAAGAAATCCGGCGCTAACTGCTGCGCCGGATCGAGCCGATAGCGATCAAAATCCCGAATGCCGTTTTCAGCCAAAAAATTATCATCGATGAGGAACCGGCCGGTGAATTCGCGCGCCGGTTTTGAAAAAATTACGTAAGCCGCGTCGGCTACGATTTGGGGCTTGCGGGCGCGCTGCATCACGGCGTTGCCGCCGAGCAGGTTTTGCACCGCCGCCGTGGCGATGACGGTACGCGGCCACAGCGCATTGACCGCGATGCCCTTCGGTCGAAGCTCACCGGCCAGTCCGAGCACAACCAGACTCATGCCGAATTTGGCCATTGAATACGCGGTGTGCGGCGCAAACCATTTTTCCTTCATGTCGAGCGGAGGCGAGATCATGAGGATATGGGGATTGGCCGCTTTCTCCAAGTAAGCGATCGAGCATTTTGAGACCAGGAAAGTGCCCCGTGCGTTGATCTGATGCATCAGGTCGAAGCGCTTCATTTCGGTGTCGACAACGGGCGTAAGCGCAATGGCGCTGGCATTGTTGACGACGATATCGATGCCGCCGAACCGCGTTGCGGTTTGTGCGAGCGCATCGGCGACCATTGCTTCGTCGCGCACGTCGACGACGAGGGGCAAAGCCTTACCGCCGGCGCGCTCGATCTCCTCGGCCGCGGTATAGATCGTGCCGGCGAGCTTCGGATGCGGCGTTTCGGTTTTCGCGGCGATCGCAATATTGGCGCCGTCGCGAGCGGCGCGGAGCGCGATCGCAAGCCCAATGCCGCGCGATGCGCCGGTGATGAACAATGTTTTTCCCGCTAGCGACACATCGATCTCGCTTTTGTTACGTCTCACTTCTTGCGCGTGAAAAAGGCGGCGAACGCGGCGCGCGCCTCGTCGGACTGTAGACGTTCCTTGAAGTACATGGCCTCGGTATCGACTCGCCGCAGGATGTCGTCAAGATTGCCCCGCATGAGTTTGCGCGCCAGCGCCACCGCAGCGGCAGGCAAAGCCGCGATTTCGCGCGCCGCCTGCAGGACAGCCTCCTCCAAAGCGGCCGGATCGACCACCGCATTGATCAGTCCGGCGGCCTTGGCTTCCTCCGCGGACATCGAGCGGCCCATCACCAGGAGGGCGAAAGCGCGCGCGTGGCCCATGCGCATCGGCCCAAGCAGGCTGGAGGCCGCTTCCGGAATAAGCCCTAGTTTGGTGAAGGGTGTCGCGAAGGTCGCGCCACTCGCTGCGACAACATAGTCGCAATGCAGCAGCATGGTTGTGCCTATGCCAATGGCAAGGCCATCGACAGCCGCCAGGAGCGGTTTCGGATTGCGCACCAGCGCGTGCAGAAATTCGACGGTGACGGGTTTGAGCCCACCTTCGGCCCGCCTCTGAAAGTCGGAAATGTCGCTACCGGCGCAGAAAGCGCCCGGACCGCCTGTAAGTACGACACAGCGGATCGTATCGTTCGCCTCGGCTTCGCGCAGCGCACGCGTCATCTCCGCGTACATCGGCTGCGTCAGGGCATTTTTCTTTTCCGGACGGTTCATCCGGACAATGCGGATGCCGTCCTCTTCCGTCACCACGATTTCCGCGGTCATTATCTTCCTCAAAGGGTGAAGCTTCGATGGCGGGCCGCGAACATCCAGATCGCGACGTATACGATTATAATGGGCTGCGCGAGCCTGG
This sequence comes from Xanthobacteraceae bacterium, assembly GCA_049286035.1. Lineage (GTDB taxonomy): Bacteria > Pseudomonadota > Alphaproteobacteria > Rhizobiales > Xanthobacteraceae > BOG-931. The sequence continues at coordinate 1,056 of JBAQBC010000090.1, read as the reverse complement.
GGCAGTCCGCCGACGAGATAGCGAGATCGGACCCGCCCGCGTGATCATTGATCGCAGGCGAGCCGGCGATTATGTTCCGCCGGCCCGAACAGCCGCGCCGTCGACCGCGGTTGCCTGGCTGTGGTGGGGCGTAGCCAAGTGGTAAGGCAGCGGATTTTGATTCCGCCATTCGGAGGTTCGAATCCTCCCGCCCCAGCCAGCTTATAAGTAATTGATCATACAGTAGTTATTGTCGTTTAGGCGAGCCTGTTTCGTGGCCAATTTGCGCGACTTTCTGACGAACGGGAGCGAACCGATTTGCCGCAGAGACGATTGCACGCGTGATCTCGGCCACGGTGGTCACAGAAATCTCTCGGGCGTCATTTCGTGGTTGACTTTTAGCGCGCTGAAACGCTGATGCAGCATGCTAAGCGGTCGCGACCGCACGAAGCCGCCCGCAGAATGGACGATTTGTTTTCAGCGAAATCCGAGCTGCACGCGCTGCTCAGCCCAGTCGGCCGGCAGCCGTGATGCGCGTCGCATTAAAGTCATAGCATTGAGTTGCTGCGGTTGCCGACCGTTGACAATGGCCGTCGTAATGTCAGGTGCCAGCCAGGGAAGACGCAGGAGGTTATAGATGTAGGCTGCCGAGACGCGCTCCTCGCGAGCGATGTCATGCACGGTCAGCTCGGTGTTCCGAATGAGACGTTCCTGGATGTCGTGGGCGCGGGCAATAATCCGCAGCAGGCTTGGATTAGCTGCCGTTTGGTCGTCGGAATTTTCGACGAGCATTCGCATTTCGCGGCCGACGCGCTTCAGGCGTGCAGGCGCCACCAACGTTATGACATCATCGGAGTCGCGATCCAGTTTGTGGTCCTGCATCGTGGGATCGATCGATTGCCCAGCGAGCAACGCAGCAAGACGATGTCGGGAGATATGGATTTCAATACGATCGGGGTTGATTTCCACGCGGCATAGTACGGTCATGAGCGTCGTTTTGATCTCGTTCGGTGCCTGGACTCCGAGTTTTTCCGCAACGTGACGGCCACGTTCGATCAGTTGACTTTGCCCTGGGCC
>JBAQBC010000089.1:0-8342 GCA_049286035.1 Xanthobacteraceae bacterium | reverse complement strand
GGCGGCGCGGTTACCACGGGGGTACCGCGCCGCTTCGTTGAGAATGCTCAGAACAATGACGTCTGGGCAGGCCTCAGCCGGCCTTTTTGACCCAGAATTTGCACCAGCCCTTCGGGCTTATTTCGCCGTCGACAAGTGTGCAAGCATTCGGCTCTTGGAACAGCGAGCAGTTGCTGCACTCTTGATCACCCTTTGGCGAATCCTGGTACTCCACCGACGCTTGCTTCATTTTCGCGGCGGCCTGCTTGACTGGCAACAGCAAAGCGGCGGCTCCCGCCGCGCACCTTGCGCTGTGCAAAAGGACGATGCGCCGAGACAATGGGCGTGTTGGTACTCCTGATCTTGCGCACATGGCAGCCTCTTTGCTTTCGACTGGCAAACTAAACGCACAACTCGTATGTTGAGTGATTGATGTGGATCGAGCAACAACTGATTTCATCGGCGCCCAACCGGCTTTAAACAGTTGCACATACCTCCCGTATTTTCTCCACCAGCGCGTTGCTCAAAAGGGGCTTTTCGATGATCGGTACATGCGCCTCGGCCGCGCGGGCGCTCAGCACTCGGTTTGGCTGACTGATGATGAGAATGGCCGGTATCGAGACTTTGCGCTGACGGAGCTCGGTAATCACCTCCATACCGCTCATCCCAGGCATGCGCTGATCGATAACGAAACATTTGCAGTCGCGGAAATTACCATCAGACAGAAATTCCGCGCCGCTACGGTAGGCGCGCACCGCAAAACCTTCGAGTTCGAGCGAAAACTTTAATGAATTGCAGACCGCCGGATCGTCATCGACCACGGCGATAACCGGCATCGGCGTTGCCAATTCCCCTTGCTGCATGATGTTCTTGGCGCCTTTGATCGGACAGATGTCAATCTTTCGGCGGCAATACTGATGCGCCAGCCCCGGCTTCGCTTTGATATGGGTCAATCGGTGATGCAACCGGGGGATGTTCCCAAGCTTCATTCGGAACTGAGCATGTCGGCGAGCAGCGCCATGCGCACCAGACCAGAAAGGCTATCGGCCTGCATCTTGTTCATCAGGTTGGCGCGATAGATTTCCACGGTACGGGGACTGATGCCGAGGTCGAAGGCGATCTGCTTATTGGCGCGACCCTCGATCAAACCGGTAAGCACGTCTTTTTCGCGGGGTGATAGCGTGGCAATGCGGTGTTCAATCTCGGCACGTTCGACGCCACGTTTTGTTTGGTCTTGCTGCTGCTGTAAAGCAGCGCGGACGCTAGCGACAAGAAGATCATCATCGAAAGGTTTTTCGAAGAAATCTGCGGCCCCGATTTTCATCGCTTCGACCGCAAGCGCAATGTCGCCGTGACCGGTAATAACGATCACCGGAACGCCGATCTTGAGCTCTTTTAACCGCCGCAATAGCTCGATACCGCTCATGTCCGGCATCCGCACATCGGTGATGACGCAACCAGGGGCAGCGTCCGGCAATACCTCAAGGAACGCTTTGGCCGAATCGAAACTCCTCACCTCGAGCGCTGCGCTGCGCAGCAAAAACGCCAGCGATTCACGAAGCCCTTCGTCATCGTCGATGATATGCACAACCGCCTGTGCCGCTGCATTTTCAGAGGCCATCGCCGTCCTCCTCCTTATTTACGGCCGGAAGCGTAAACATAAAGATCGTGCCGCCACCCGGATTTGGCCGCGGCGCGATCGAGCCGCCGTGCGATTCGATGATGGTGCGCGAGATCGATAGGCCGACCCCCATGCCGTGGCTTTTGGTGGTGATGAATGGCTGAAACAGTTGATCGGCGATTTCGGGCGCTATTCCGCCGCCGGTATCGGCGACACTGATTTGGATCATGTTGTCGGGGGCAGGGGAGGTCGCGACGACGAGTTCACGCGTCGAGGCGGTCTCCATTGCGTCGATCGCGTTGCGAATGAGATTGAGCAGAACTTGTTGAACTTGGACCTTGTCGGCTAGGACGTAATTGAGTCGCGGAGCGAACGCAAAACGGACCCGCACCCCCTTGTCTTTGGCGCCAACCAGCGCCAATGCGCTTGCTTCTTCAATCAGCTTTTTAACATCCTCGACACGCCGCTCGCTCTCGCCGCGAGAGACGAAGTCGCGCAACCGGCGGATGATGTCGCCGGCCCGCAAGGCCTGATCCGCCGCTTTTTCCATGGCGTCGCGAAGCGGGCTCAGGCTCTGATCCTGGCGATTTTCCAGAAGCCGGCGTGATCCTTTCATGTAATTGGCAATCGCAGCCAGCGGCTGATTGAGCTCGTGAGCCAAGGCCGACGCCATTTCACCCATCGCAGTGAGGCGCGACATGTGAACAAGTTCGGACTGCAATTCCTGCAGGCGCGCCTCGGTCTGCTGGCGCTCGGTGAGATCGCGGATGAAGCCGGTGAAAAAGCGTTGCTCGCGCACGTGCATTTCGCCGACCGCGAGCTCGATCGGAAAAGTCGAGCCGTCGTTGCGCTGCCCGACCACAACGCGGCCGATACCGATGATCCGGCGCTCGCCGGTGCGCAGGTAACGCTGGATGTAGCCGTCATGGTCCTCGCGGTACGGCGATGGCATCAGGATTTTCACGTTTTTTCCAATTACGTCGGCAGCTGCAAAGCCGAACAATCGTTCCGCCGCCAAACTGAACGATTGGATCAGGCCGCGCTCGTTGATGACCACCATGGCGTCGGGAATGCTGTCGAGAATCGACTGCAAGTGCGCGCTATGCGCTTCGAGGTCTTGGGTGCTGGTGCGTGCGATGCGGCGAAAGCGCAAAAGGATCGCGCCACGCCACGACACCGCAAATCCGACTAGCCCGAAGACCAGTCCATTGGCGACATCGGCCGCCGCGAGCTGACGCACATCCGCAACGAAAAATAGACCGAGCGTGAGACCGAGCGTCGTGGCGAGCAGTCCAGGTCCCCAGCCGCCCACTGCGGAGGCGATCAGAACCGCAGGCACGAATAACATGTATGACGCCTCCCCACGCAGCACCGACGCAAAGACAAGTTTCACGCCAAGCCCCGCGGCAGTCGCCAGAATCGCCACGCCGTAAGGCCACGCGCTTCGCCACCATGACATGGGCTGCAGCAGCGCGGTTGGCGCGTGGTTTTGCGAATGGCGAATCGTGTCGGCCATCGGGAGCCGCTGATGATTGTCGGACGGCTTTAGTAAATCAGAAATACGGTTGCGTGTTCAACGGCTTGACGGCGAGGTCCGCCTAAGGGAAAGCCCTTAGGGTCAATACCTGAATTTTCACTCTGTGCGCGAGGCTTAGCATCGGCTCCCGAAGCTCTCGGAGGGAAACCATGCAGCCGTCAACGCGTACCAATGGAATTCGCCGTATTTCCATCCGCCCCGTGAACGCCTCGCGCACTGGTGCCGTCGACGCGGACGCGCTCGGCCAGTCGATGCAATTGATGGGCGCCATGATGATCTATCCGCGCAACACTGAAATTTTTGGTGAGAATGAGCCTGCGGACTACCTCTATAGGGTCGTCAGCGGCAGCGTCCGTACTTACAAGATCCTGAGCGACGGGCGCCGACAAGTCGGCGGGTTTTATCTGCCGGGAGATATTTTCGGTCTCGAATTCGCCGACGAGCACACTTTGTCGGCAGAGGCCATCGGTGACGCCAAGGTACTGGTCGTCAAGCGCAGTGCCCTGAATGCGCTGGCTGGCCGTGATGCGTCGGTTGCACAACAGCTCTTTGCGCTGACCGGCCGTGAGCTGCATCGCGTTCAGGATCGTATTCTGCTTCTGATCAAGAATGCGCGAGAACGGGTTGCCAGCTTTCTTCTGGAAATGGTGGAACGTGCGTCCGAAAACAATACGATCGAGCTGCCGATGTCCCGCCAGGATATTGCCGATTATCTCGGGTTGACCATTGAGACAGTTTCCCGAACCCTGACCTCGTTGGAAACAGCATCGGCAATCGAGGTTTCGGCCTCCTCACGACGCATCGTGCTGCGGAACCGTGCCGCACTGGTGGCCTGAGCGGTGCGCCGCCCGAGTCGCCCCCAGGAATTCAAGGATAAGCCATGCGAGTCAAAGACGTAATGACAGCGAACGTGATCTGCATCGGCGCCGAGGAGCCGGTCCTCAAGGCAGCGCGCCTGATGCTTCAGAATCGTATCAGCGGTTTGCCGGTGATCGATAAAGATAGCGAACTGGTCGGCATCGTTACCGAAGGCGATTTTCTGCGCCGAAGCGAACTGGGCACGCAAAGACGCCGGCCGAAGTGGCTCGAATTCATCGTCGGACCCGGCAGGCTCGCACAAGAATTCACGCACAGTTCAGGCCGAAAGGTCGAAGAGATTATGACTCTCGATCCACGCACGATCGGTGAAGACGAGACGCTCGAAGCGGTGGTCGATACGATGGAACGGCATCACGTCAAACGCCTTCCGGTTACCCGCGGCGGGCGTGTGGTCGGGATCATCAGCCGCGCCAATCTCATGCACGCGCTGGCGAGTTTGAGCCGCGACGTCGCCGCGCCAGCCGCGGGCGATTTGGCAATTCGCGACCAGATCCTTGCCGCGATCGGCAAACAGGATTGGGCACCGCGCATCAATGTGATTGTCAACGCGGGTGTCGCTGAACTGCACGGCGTAATTACCGATGATCGCGAGCGTGCTGGCCTGATCGTCGCCGCCGAAAATGTCCCCGGCGTCAAGCGAGTGCGGGACCATCTCGTCTGGGTTGAGCCAATCTCTGGCATGGCGTTTCCCTCCAGCGAGGATGAAGCCAACGACCGCGCGGCGGTGTGACATGCGCGGCGGGGTGGTGGGCTTTCGCGGCGGGATGCAAATGGCCGTGCGGCTGGGCATTGGCCTCGCATTTATCGCCAACGCGGTGGCAATTTTTCTCACGCTGGCTCCATTGCAGGCCAAAGGCGAGGAGGTGCTGTCGCCGGCCGCGCAGCGTGGATTGGTCATCGTTCGCACCAATTGCTCGCGTTGCCACGCGATCGGCAAAGTCGGAGACAGTCCACTGCCGATCGCGCCTCCCTTTCGCACGCTACACGAGCGCTATCCTGTTGAAGATCTCCAAGAACCATTGGCCGAGGGAATCGTCACCGGTCATCCGACCATGCCGGAATTTCGTTTCGACCCAGGTCAAGTGGGCGACATCATCGCGTACCTGAAATCGCTTGAGCGGTGACAGGATTCCTCGCCGATCCCCCGAAGTCGTGACCGTAACTTAAAGGATCCGGCGCAAGCAACAACTCCGGTTGTTTACGTAGCTGCGCCCCATGCTTAATCGCGGCATGTCGGGAATTGGCCCTTAGCGGACATTCGAGTGATGAGTCTTCACGAAAGACTGCCTGCTTTTCAGCTCGGCTTCCTTCGTTGCATCTTCGAATGAAGAGCCTTTGCGTGCTTAGGCGGTACGACGCCCAGTACGAAACGCGCGCAAACGAGGTTAGCTATCAGTTTGAAAAGCAACGCGTTTCCCTGACGCAACACTCAATCATTCCTCGCCCGTGGGGTTGAACAGCCGGCGTTTGAGCGGCGGAAAATTCAAAATTCGGAGATAATGGCGATGAGATTTTGCAATCCGTTGCCATCGCTCGCCACATATTCTCGAAGGGTCCTTCCGCGTGACGTCGGATCGGCCAGCTCAGCATCGTCTACGACAGGTTGTTTCTCGATGAAGATCAGGAAACAGCACGTGCAACGAAGTTGCGCACAATAGGCGACGTCTCCCCTCGCCGGTAGGCGAGAGCAAGCCAGGTCGTCGGCGACTGGCGGGCAATCTGCCGATAAGCGATTCCCGTCACGCGCACTTGCATCATCGACGCCGGGACGATCGATACGCCGAGCTCTGCAGCCACGAGATTAAGGATCGCTGTCATATGCGGCACGACCTGGCCGATGATCGGCTCGAAGCCGGCCTTTCGGCACGCGTTGACAACCGTATCGTAGAGCCCCGGAGCGATCTCCCGCGAGAACAGCAGAAACGGATCGTTCTCCAAACGTGCGAGATCGATCTTTTCAAGAGCGGCAACAGGGTGACGCTTAGCAAGGGCGATTACCACCGGCTCCTCCGCGACCCGGCGCAGCTGCAGCTTTTCGGTATCGGGCGTGCCTGGCCGCACGAACACGGCGTCAAGCGTTCCCTCGCGCAAGCCGGTAACGAGCGGCGTCGTATTGGCCTCCTCAAGCGTGAGGTCGACTTCGGGATACGCACGGCGGAAAGCGCGGATCGCCGACGGTACCGCGGCGTTGAACGTAGCCGATGGGGTGTAGCCGAGGCGAAGCGAGCCGGTTTCGCCGCGAGCCGCCCGTCGCGCCGCCTTTGTCGCCCGTTCAGCGAGCGTGGGCATTTCTTTGACGGCTTGCAGAAAGGCTTCACCTGCAGACGTGAGCTCCGCGCCATGCGCGACACGATGAAACAACGGCGCCCCGATCTCGGCCTCCAGATCTTTGATTTGCTGGCTAAGCGGGGGCTGGCCGATGCCGATCTTGGCGGCGGCTCGCGTGAAGTGGCGTTCCTCCGCGACGGCGAGGAAATAGCGTATGTGGCGTAGCTCCATCATCATCTCCAAAAGCAATCAAAAATGACACTGTCATATATTAGACAATGGGCAACTCATATCTACGTTCTCTGTCAGAGATGAAAGGAGAATCATCAATGGCGAAAATGGTTCTGGTTCACGATGCCTGGCATGGGGCGTGTTGCACCGCAACACCGCGGCAGCGCTGCGCAAGATGCCTCATTCGGCATCAGCGCGCGCCATTTGCGCCGAGATTCGTTTCGCCGGCTATCGAAACCTAAGGAGAAAAAGCCATGGCTCATCCCACACGCTCCGCACCGCAAGTCGCGATTCCGCTGCCCTCCGATGCAGCCGTTCGGCGGGTTATCGGCAAGTCATATGACCCAGAGAGGACGCTGAACGTCATCAAGATGTTTGCTGGAACCGAGGAGATGTTCGACGCGACCATCGGCCTCGTGAAGGCAATATTCGACGCACAGGGTGTCGACCCGAAGACGCGCGAAATGATCATTCTGCGCGCTGCCATTGTGTTGGACTCGCCATACGAATGGCAAGCCAACACTCAGATGGCTAAGAACGTCGGTCTGTCTCCCAAAGAGATAGACGCAGCGGCAAGCCACGGTCCGGTGGTCGGCATCAACCCCGAATACGTTCTCGTCTGCAAGGCGACCGACGAATTGTCCACCAGCGGCACCCTGCGCGATGAGACTTTACGCGAACTTCTCGACCAATATGGCGAGACGATCTCCCGCAAGATCGTGCTGATGATCGCATGGTTCAATTTACTCAGCCGGTTCCTGAACGGCTGCCGGGTCCCACTCGAAACCACGGATAAGATTGAAACCGGGACCTCGCCACTCAAGAACAGGACGCCATGAGCGAATTTTTCCATATGAGCGAAATCGCCCGTAGTTCGAATAACAGGAGACTATGATGAATCGCCGAACATTGATCGGGGCTTTCGCCGCTGGCGCAGCCCTTCCCTTGCTCAACCAAGTCGCCAGCTCCCAGCCATCGCCGAAGACGAAGAATGTCGTTTTCGTCCACGGACTGTTCGCCGACGGTTCCTCCTGGTCGAAGATCATCCCCCGTCTCCAGGAGAAGGGCATCAACTGCACCGGCGTGCAGAATCCTCTGACGTCGCTGCAGGAGGCGTCGGATGCCGCGCGGCGGGCGATCGCATTGCAGCCGGGCCCTACGGTACTCGTTGGCCACTCGTTCTCCGGAATGATCGTGACGGAAGTGGGGGTGGACCCGAAGCTCACCGCGCTTGTCTACGTCGCCGCGCGGGCACCCGATGCCGGCGAGGAATATACGGCGCTGGCGAAGAAATTCCCGACGCCGCCGGCCTCAGCCGGCGTTGTCTTCAACGACGATTGGGGCCAGTTGACCGAGGAAGCATTCCTGCGTGACTTCGCGGGCGACCTGCCGAAAGAAGAGGCACGCGTCCTTTACGCGGTTCAGCAGCCGTTCAAGAAGTCGCTGAACACGGACAAGACGACCAATGCCGCCTGGCGCACCAAGCCCACCTTCTACGCCGTGTCCACCGAAGACCGGACGATCAATCCCGACCTCGAGCGCTTCATGGCCAAGCGGATGGGTGCGAAGACGATCGAGGTTAAGTCGAGCCACCTGTCGCTGATCTCGCACCCCGATGCGATCACGAACCTGATCCTGGAGGCACTCGCCGTCTGAGCGGCCACGGTCGAACTCGATTTGCGGGCGCTGCCGAATAGGGCGGTAAGCATCCTTCCCATCAACAGACAGGAGTAAAACCATGCCGGTTTATAACGCCAAATCCATTCCAGCCGAAGTGCACAGCAGCACGAAGGATCCCGAGGTCGCTGCCTTTCTGAAGACCGGGCC
>JBAQBC010000088.1:0-1889 GCA_049286035.1 Xanthobacteraceae bacterium | reverse complement strand
GGCATCGACCGGCGCCATGTCATGTACAACGATTTCATCATCGTTGGTCCGAATACCGATCCGGCTGGTATCCGCGGGTTCAATAACGCGCGAAAAGCTCTGATACAAATCGCCGCCGCCGAGGCTCCATTTACCAGCCGGGGCGACGACAGCGGCACCAATCGTCTGGAGCTTCGTTTGTGGAAATCGGCTGCCATCCAGCCAGACCCACATAGCGGGTGGTATCGGGATTTGGGTCAGGGCATTGGACCGACGCTTAATAGTGCCGCTGCCATGAACGCCTATACGCTGACCGATCGCGCCACCTGGGCCAGTTTCAAGAACCGGCAGAGCCTTGAAATCCTTATCCAAGGTGATCCGGCGCTGTTCAATTCCTACTGCAGCATCCTGGTGAACCCCGCGAGGTGGCCGAAAGTGAAAATCAACGACGCGCGGATTTGGCACGAATGGCTCACCAGCAAGTCCGGTCTTGATGCGATCACGTCATACAAGATTGATGGGGAGGAAGTGTTTTTCCCGCCACGCCCAGAAGAGATCCATTAGCTTTCTTTGAGTGCCCAGCTGAAATAGACCGCGCTTACCACCATCGACAGCACGATGAGGATCATGCCAAACGCGAGTGCCAGACTGAAATCGCTCGCGGGCACGCGCTTCTCCTCGGAATCGAGACGAAGCACAAACAAAAAAGAATGTGGTTCAGCAAGATTTGTGAATCGAGACTGTCGCAGGCCAATTGCAGCGACCGTGAAATTGGAATGTAGTAAGTGTCGAATTGGACGGACTTCGGTATGCCGGAGTTATCGGCGAATGCTTGAGAGGCCGCTACATGACCAAGGTCAGCGATCCGGTGCGGATCTGGCGCGGCGATGGGTAAATAGCATCGGGCTCGTAGTAGCGGTAGGCGTGGCCTATTTCCTCGCCGCACGACTGGGCGTCGGCCTGCTTTTGGAACCTGAAGGCGTGGCCGTGTTCTGGCCCGCAGCTGGTGTTTCCTCAGGTGTTCTGATCGCTCTAGGGCCCCGTGCGAGGTGGCCGGTGGCGATCGGGGTGACGGCCGCGACCGTCGCGATCCATCAACTGACCGCGGATCCGCTGTGGGCCGGTATCGCCTTGGGCCTCAGCAACGCAGCGGAGGCCCTCATTGTGGCCGGATTGCTCGAGCACTACTTCGCTGCTGATTTCAACATCGTTCGGCTGCGCCAGGTCCTTGGCCTGCTTCTGGCGGCAATCGTCGGCACCGCTATCTCAGGGATCGGCGGAGCCGTGACGTACAGGTTATTCCACCCGTCGGTAACAATGCTGACCACTTGGCAGCACTGGTTCGCATCCGACCTAATCGGCATCATCAGTATTGCACCACTGATGATCGGGCTCGCCGCCGTCATACGGCGACCGCCGTCCCGCAGCGAACTCATCGAAGGCGCGGCGGCACTCCTGGCGCTCGCGCTGATGACCGCAATTGTGATTTCGCTGCCGTGGGAGGCTTGGCAGACTGTAATGCCGCTCGCTCTGCTCTTTCCAATGCTGTTGTGGATCGCCGCCCGTTGTCGACCGGCCTTCGCCGCGGCAGCGGCGTCTTTGGTCTCCATTACTTTTGTTGTGACGACCGTCTTCAAGATTGGTCACTTTGGCGACCCCGGTGTTTCATATGTCGACCAGCAAGCCCAAGCTGCTATTTTGTTTGTGGCGGTCGGCGCATACGTTCTTGCCGCGCTGTTTGCCGAGCGGAGGGAGAGCGAGAGGCACCTCGCCCGCGCAAATATGCTGCTTGAGCGCGAACGAGATAACAAGCTCATGAATGCACAGGCAATTGCCGGTGCAATTGCTCACGAAGTGAGACAGCCCCTGACAGGTATCGTTACAAACGCCAGTGCAGCACTGCGATGGCT
>JBAQBC010000087.1:0-1952 GCA_049286035.1 Xanthobacteraceae bacterium | reverse complement strand
TCGGACGAGGATGTGCAGGACCTGTTCGCCTATCTGCAAAAGAACATCGCGGCCGTGAACCAGACTCCGCCCGCCAACACCATCGGCTGGCCGCTGAACCAGCGCTGGCCGCTTGCGTTCTGGAATGTCGTGTTCCTCGACACGTCGCATTTCACGCCCGATCCGGCGAAGGACGCGTCGTGGAATCGCGGCGCCTATATCGTCGAGGGCCTGGAGCATTGCGGCGAATGTCATACGCCGCGCGGCGTCGGGCAAAATCTCGACAATGCGCAAAAATTCGCAGGCGCCGTGCTGCAAGGCTGGAAGGCCTACAACATCACGGCAAGCAAGCCGTCCGGCGTCGGCGGCTGGAGCGACGACGCGCTCGCGTCCTATCTGAGCACGGGCCACGCCGACGGCCACTCTTCGGCGAGCGGCCCGATGGCCGAAGCGGTCGACAACAGCTTGCGTTATGCGACGCCCGACGACATCCACGCCATCGTCGCCTACCTGCGCGGCATCGCGCCGATCGACAACGCGCCCGCCATCGCCCAGAACCCGCCCGCTGCGAATGAAGCGTCTCCGCCTCCAGGTCTCGGCGTCCAGGTCTTCGCCGGCAATTGCGCCAATTGCCACGATTGGGACGGCAAAGACGTGCAGTCGCCCTACGCCGACCTGCGCGGCAGCCGCACCGTCAACGACCCCGACGCCACCAATCTGACGGCGATCCTGCTCGCCGGCTCCAACGCCCCGCTGAGCCCCATTCCGCTGATCGCAAATTTCTGTTGTAATCCGATCGTGGCGCAGCCTTAGGGGCGAGGCAATGCGACGGCGCGACTTCATTTCGCTCGCTGGCGGCACGGCGGTCACCTGGCCGCTCGTCGCTCATGCGCAGCAGCCCGAGAGGATGCGGCGTCTCGGCGTTTTGAGCTCACTCGCCGAGACCGATACGGAGGCCCAGGCTTGGGATGCTGCTTTCAGCAAGCGGCTCGTTGAGCTGGGTTGGATCGATGGCCGCAGCGTTCATATCGATTATCGCTGGGGCGCCGGAAGCGTAGACCGCATGCGCCTGTTCGCGGGGGAACTGGTCCAGCTAAAGCCGGACGCGCTCGTCAGCATAAGCACTCCAGCGACCGCGGCGTTGCAGGCCGAGACTCGCACAATTCCGATTGTATTTGCCTGGGTGTCCGATCCGATTGGCAGCGGATTTGTCTCAAGCCTGGCACATCCCGGCGGCAACATCACCGGCTTCCTCAATATTGAAGCCTCGGTGGTCGGAAAGTGGCTCTCGTTGATGCGTGAGATTGCACCTCAGGTTTCCCGCATCGGCTTCTTGTACAATCCACAGACGGCGCCCTATGCCCGATATTATCTCGATACGTTCCGGACCGCTTCGCTGACGCTTGCTATCGAGCCGATTGATGGCGCAGTGCGCAGCACCGAGGAGGTCGAAGCCTTCATGACGAAGCTTGGGGGCGAAGCCGGCGCTGGCCTTTTCGTCATGTCGGACACCTCAATGGTTGTTTATCGCAAAACGATTTATTCGCTCGCCGAGCGCTATCGTTTGCCCACAATCTACCCGTATCGTGTCTTTGCGACGGAGGGGGGCTTGATGTCCTACGGTGTCGATGTAGCCGATCTGCTTCGGGGCGCAGCCTCCTACATCGACCGCATACTTCGCGGTGAAAAGCCGAACGAACTTCCAGTCCAGCAGCCGACCAGATTTGAATTAGTCGTCAATGCAAAAACGGCGAAGAAGCTCGGCCTTACAATTCCAACATCGATGGTCGTTGCTGCCCAAGAGGTGATCGAATAATTGCTGGCCGACTTCCGCTATTGGGCCAAAGCTGACATCGAGATCGCGCCGAGGAATGTCCGCTTTGGGGGGAAAAGCGGACATTGACCCATTGCTCATCTTGATCTCGATTTTATGAGTACACGCCCTAGCCCAATAAATTGAAAAAGGTTCCGGT
>JBAQBC010000086.1:0-14112 GCA_049286035.1 Xanthobacteraceae bacterium | reverse complement strand
GCTCTAATTCATGTATTTTAGACGGCATCAGTGCGCCGATGGAAAACACGGAACGCTCGGTGAACGGATTGCACCGGTTTTGCACCGATACGGAGCGTGTGTTTCCGTATCGTTCTGCCAGCAACTGCCGGATACTGCCGATAAGTGCTTGAAAAATGGTGGGCGCTGTAGGGATTGAACCTACGACCTCTCCCGTGTGAAGGGAACGCTCTCCCGCTGAGCTAAGCGCCCGATCGGCGGATTTAAGGTGTGGCGGTTTCGGGTGTCAAGAAAACTTAATTAGTCGATGCGACGCGCGAGGCGCTTGACTGCAGCGCGCGAATGCGGTCGGCAAGCGTGTTCTTGTTATCAGCGGCGCTATCGCCATTCTGCGCCGCGCTCGGCTCGTGGGCATTGACCGCTGCGCCGGCGCCGCGCGCTTCACTCGCCGCCTCGACCAGCATGGATTCGATCGGTGAGCCAGGGCCCTCAAGAGCGGCAGTCAGGCGCGCCACTTCGGCGGCGACGTCGTTGATGCGCTCGCGCAACAGCGCGTTCTCCACGCGCTCCGTCGCCCAGGTCGATTCCGTGTCACGCTTCATCGTGCCGATGTCACGCTGCAATTTATTGCGTTGGTCGATCGCGGCGGCAAGCTGCGCCTCAAGTTCGGCGATTTCCGCGCGGAAGCGATCGACCGCCGTGTTGGAGCGGCTACCGGAGGAGGCCAGTTCACTGCGCAGGTCAGCTTCGGCTTTGCGCGCCGCGTCAAGCTCGCTGCGCATGCGATCGACCTGGTAGTCGCGCTCAGCCAGCATGCGTCCTTGCTCGCCGAGCCGCGTTTCGAGCTCCTGGACGCGTCGATTGAGAACCTCCGCTTCCGTTTGCTGCACGAATAATTGCCGCTCCAATTCGTTCACGCGAGTGCCGAGGTCGCCGAGCCTGGCGCGCGCTTCGGCCAATTCTTTACCCGCCGCTTCGGCGTCGGCCCGCTCGCGCGTAAGCCGGTGCTCGGTCTCCGCCACCGCGCGTTCGTAATCGGCTACGCTGACTTTGAGAGCTTCGGTCTGCGCATGTAATGCGGAGATCTGGGTCCGCTGGCTGTCGGCAAGCAGCGATCGCTCGCCGAGGTCGCCCAATAGCTTCGTCAGTTCGGCTTCCTTGTCGGCAAGCTGGCGCTCGGCCTCGCGCAGCGCACTGGATTTGATCTGAAATTCTTCCTCGGTCGCGCGCAACTGGTCGCGCAGCGTCTTGTCGCGCGTCTCCAGCGCGAAGATTGTCGCGGTCTTTTCGCCCAGCTCCTTTTTGAGGTGATTGATGGCGTCGGTCTTTTTGCCAAGCTCGGCAAGCTGGGTCGTCGTTTTCGCCTTCAACTTGTCGACGCTCATTTCGAGGCGTCGGGTCGTCATGGCGAATTCGGCGCGAAGCTGATCCTTGTCGGCGCGGATTTCAGCAATTGAAAGCGGCGTCGACGCTTCGAGCCGCTTCATTGTCAGCCGCACGGCCCGATTGTGGACGAGAGGAACGAATAGCAGACCGAGCAAGGCCGCGACCAAGAACCCGATCCCGAAATACATGACCGACTCGATCATGACGCTACGCCTCGAGCCCCACCGGCTTCACAGACATGGGCTTCACAAATGGCCATAAACCATGCCATGCGGGCGCGGATTGCACCACCTGGAGCAGATTTTAACCTAAACCGAGTTTGTCCGCCGCGCCACCTTTTCGACCGTTGCGGCGCCGGGTTCATGAAATCGCGGCGTCAGAACGGATTCCACGTCGGGCGATCGGTGAATTTGAGATAGCCGAGATTGGCCCCGAGGCGCAGGCCGACGCCCGAGCGGATCGGGACGACCGTGATGTTATTGGCCACCAGTGCGGTCATGCCGAAGCCGCCGATGAAATAGGCGGAGCCGTTGATACCGCCGAACCGCTCGAAAATCGCATCAGTACGGGGCAGGTTGTAGACCAGCATCATCGTTCGCGCGCCGTCCGCCCCGGCATCGAAGCCAATGCTCGGCCCTTGCCAGAACACCCGCAAGTCGCCGGCATTCTTCGTGTAAAGCGTGCCGTCGCCATAACGCAGACCACCGACAAAGGCGCCGCTCGCTTCTTCGCCCAGAATATAGCCATTGGGCTGTCCCCAGCGGCTGACCGCCTTTTCCACGATCATGGCGAGCCCGCGGGACACACCGCCAAAGAACCGATGGCCGGCGTCGACCAGTTCGTTGGACGAGAATTGATTGGAAGGCCCGGGCTGGGACGGCGCAGGGGCGATGGCAGGTGGCGGCTGTGGCGGAACCGTCTGGGCCGCCGCGGCCCCGATGAGAAGCTCGGCGGCGAGGACTGCCAAGACGGCGGCCAAGACAGCGGCCGACGGAACGGCCGGCGCAGCGCTGGGTCTTCGAGTGAAATTCATAGCGAAGTTTCCTGGGGCTGGGGCACAGACCGAATCGAAAGCGGCATCGATCACGAATCAGCGCAGCATTTGCGGGAACTATGACGGTTGCGCGGCCAAAACGGAAGGATTTGAAAAAGCCAGCCCGGGCGCCAGCGGCGCACGCGGCCCTATCGGTCGCGCTGAGTCAGCCGCCGGTCACAATGTTGATTATCCTTGGCGCGGATCGCCACGGGCGATGAAGTCGGGGATCAAGCGCTTCTGCGTGCCATAGACCAGCTGCGAACCATCGGCCGCCCTGACATCTCCCCCAGCAGCCAGCAGAAGGGCATGCCCCGCCGCAACGTCCCAATCGTGCGTCGGCGCCAGACGCGGATAGAAATCGGCGGTTCCTTCGGCGACACGGCAAAATTTGATTGATGAGCCGCAGGTCACGGACGATGCATGCGGCATACCGGCAAGATAGGCCTTGGTGCCGGCGTCGAGATGCGAGCGGCTGACCATGACGACCGGCTGTGCCGGGCGCGGCCGGGTACGAATCGCAGTCCGTCCGCTTCGGTCGGTGAGCGTGATGCGCTCGGCACCGCGGCCGACGATCCCACGCCAAGCCAAATCAGCAACGGGTGCCGCGATAATGCCGATGAGCGGCGCGCCGAGGTTGATCAGTGCGATATTGACGGCGAATTCGTCACGTCCCGCAATGAATTCTCGAGTCCCGTCGAGCGGATCGACCAGGAAATAAGTCCCGTCGTCAGTCGCACTAGCCTGCGCCTGATCCTCGTGCTCTTCCGAGACGATCGGGATACCGGGCGCAAGGCGTTTAAGCTCCTGCAAAATGACGGCCTCCGCGGCTTGATCCGCTGCCGTGACGGGAGAGCCATCGGTCTTGTGGCGGAGCGAAACTGCGCCGCATTGTTGAATGGCCGCCGCCGCACGGGCGGCGATCGCCGTCAACTCCTCAATGAGCGCAGCGTACGCGTTAGTGTCGAAGACAGCCACCGGGGATTCCTTGGCTTTTTCCTGGGATTTTTGCATCGCACGCGACAGCGTGCCGGGCCTTGCGGGCAAGGCGGTTTAGCACGCTCTATCTCAGGGCACGATTGCCGAATCACATGCGCTATGACACCCACGGCAAGATTTCCGCTGCTCCGAGGTCTCCATGTCAGACCGCATGACCGCTCCCCCGACCATCGGCGCCCTCGACCTTGCCGCGCTCCTTTGCTCGCGTTTGTGCCATGACCTGATCAGTCCGGTCGGCGCGATTATCAATGGCTTAGAGGTGATGGAGGAAGATAAGGATGAAGAAACGAAGACCTTTGCGCTCGACCTGATTAAAAAGAGCGCCGGCCAAGCCTCTGCCAAGCTTCAATTTTACCGTTTGGCTTTTGGCGCTTCTGGATCGGCTGGGGCGCAAATCGAGCTTGGCGACGCGGAGAAAGCCGCCCGCGGACTTTTTGAGGACGGCAAGGCCGCGCTGGTCTGGAATTTACCACGCGCGCTGGTCGCCAAGAACCGGGTCAAACTTCTCCTCAACATGCTTCTGGTCGCGAGCGTGGCCGTCCCGCGCGGTGGAACATTGACCGCCGATCCGATGGGCGAGGGCTATCAGGTCACCGCTCGCGGGCTCAATGCCCGTTTGGCGCCCGCAACTGCCGATCTCCTGGCCGGCACCCCCGCCGAGGCGGTTAACGCCCATGCCATCCAGCCGCTCTATACCGGCATATTGGCTCGCGATTGCGGCTTCGGCATCTCAGCCAAGCTTGAGGGCGAGGCGGTCGTCGTAACCGCCTGTTGACGAAAAACAGGACCTTTTCCAGGCCCGACTCGCCTATCCCGCAACCGAAATTAAACGCTTTGGCAAGAGACTCCGCGTCCTTTGAGGGGGTTCGTGGACGCAAGGGATCTTAAGGCCGCTTGACCTCCGTGGTCGGCGGCACGAGGCGTTCATGGATGAGTTGTTGCGCGAGTTTCTGACCGAGACGGCCGAGAGCCTCGATCACGTTGACGCCCAATTGGTGCGTTTTGAGCGGGAGCCAAATAACGGCCAGGTTCTCAGCAACGTTTTTCGCCTCGTTCACACCATCAAAGGAACGTGCGGCTTTCTTGGACTGCCGCGGCTCGAAGCGCTCACCCACGCCGCCGAAACCCTGATGGGCAAATTTCGGGACGGCATGGCCGTCACCGGGGAAGCGGTATCGCTCATACTGGCCGCCATTGATCGCATTAAAACAATCCTCGATGGGCTGGAGAAGCTGCAGCGCGAACCTCCCGGCGACGATACAGACCTGATCCGCCAGCTCAATCGGGCGGCTGCTCGCGCGCAAGAAACAAATCCTCGATTGCAAGGTGATGGGTCGGCCGCTTCAGAGCGAGCTGCCGACCAGACAGCTCTCGAAGATGGGGACACGGCTGTTTTCCGCAACCTGGCTGAATCCGGCGACGAAGCTGGGAGTGTTGCGAGCCAATCGATCCGAGTGAGCATCGACACGCTCGACCAGCTCATGACCATGGTCTCCGAGCTGGTTCTCACGCGCAATCAGTTGCTCGAAGTTCTCCGCCAGCACGACGATTCCGAGTTCAACGTGCCGCTGCAGCGCTTGTCGAGCGTCACGACCCAAGTCCAGCAGGAGGTGATGAAGACGCGCATGCAGCCGATCGGGAATGCGTGGCAGAAACTACCGCGCATCGTACGTGACCTCTCGGCTGATCTCGGCAAAGACATCGGACTCGAGATGGTCGGGGCCGACACCGAACTGGATCGTCAAGTCCTTGATTTGGTCAAAGATCCTCTCACCCATCTGATACGCAATTGTGCCGACCACGGCATCGAGAATCCGGACGAGCGAAGCGCCGCGGGCAAGCCGCGTCGAGGGACCATTCGACTGACCGCTTCTCGGCAGGGTGGTTATGTCGTGATCGAAATCGTAGACGATGGCCGCGGCCTCGATGCGGCACGCATCAAGGCCAAGGCGCTTGAGGCGGGTCTCATCAGCGAACCCGATGTGTCGGCGAAATCTCAAGCTGAGATCAACAATCTCATTTTCACTCCAGGCTTTTCGACTGCCTTGGAGGTCACCAGCATTTCCGGCCGCGGCGTCGGGATGGATGTCGTGCGCAGCAATATCGAGCAGATTGGCGGCACCGTCGATGTCAAGTCATCTCCCGGCAGCGGAACGAGCTTCATTATCAAAATTCCGCTGACGCTTTCTATTGTCGCCGCCCTGATCGTCGAGATAGCCGGTGAACGTTTCGCATTTCCACAGCTGTCGGTCCTCGAGCTTATGCGCATTGGCAGCGAGCATCGGATTGAACGTATTAAGTCCGCTCCCGTGCTCAGGCTTCGTCAAAGGCTATTGCCGCTTATCGATGTCAAAAAGGCGCTCCAGTTGGGGACTGGCGATGACGCGAATGGGTTCGTGGTCGTCACTCAAGCGGGCAGTCAGATTTTCGGTGCCGTGGTCGACAATGTCTTTCACACCGAGGAGATCGTCATCAAGCCGATGTCGTCCAAGCTGCGGCACATCGCAATATTCTCGGGCATGACCATTCTCGGCGACGGTTCCGTCATCATGGTCATCGACCCCAACGTTCTCGCGCAATCGCTTGGTAGTGCCGCGCCGTCGCCTATCGAAGCGTCGATCGATGCCGCCGAGCCCGAACCGAGGTCGCGACAAGATGCCGTTTCGCTTTTGATCTTTCGCGCAGCGTCGGACCGACCAAAAGCAGTGCCGCTGTCACTCGTGAGCCGGATCGAGGAGGTCGATCGTCAAAAAGTCGACATCACCGACGGGCGATACATTGTGAAATATCGCGACGCGTTGATGCCGCTCCTCGGCTTCGACATGCAGGCGCGGATCAAAAAGGAAGGTGCTCAGCCTATTCTTGTATTTTCCGAACAGGGCCGCTCGATTGGGCTCCTCATCGATGAGATCGTCGACATCGCCGAAGAAAAACTCGATGTCAAAATAACGGGCGATCGACCTGGGATCCTCGGCTATGCGCTCGTCAAAGGCGTCGTCGCCGAAATCATTGACGTTGATTTCTTCCTGGAGGGCAGTGGCTCTCTCGGTTGCGCGGCATGAATCCTGAGCGAGATCGACAAATGACCGATTACGTTACTTTCACAACGGCGGGTCAGCTGTTCGGGCTGCCGATCGAGAATGTTCAGGACGTTTTCACGTTGGCAAACATAACGCGCATACCGTTGGCCGGCCGTGAAGTCGCTGGCGTGCTCAATCTTCGTGGTCGCATCGTCACAGTGATCGATTTGGCAAATCGGCTTCAGCTTGACGCGCCGAGCGATGCCAAGGCGCATATGGTCATCGGCATTGAGCGCGGGTCGGAATCGTTTGGCATCTTGGTGGACCGTGTAGGCGAAGTGCTCACCCTGGCAGACGGCGATCGCGAGCCGGCCCCGATCAATCTCGACCGCGTTTTGGCCGCCATGGCGACCGGGGTATTCCGGCTCGACGAGAAGATTCTTGTCGCGCTTGACGCCGATCGCACGCTGAATATCGCAAGCTCTCGATCGAGTGCCACAGAGTGAGACAGGCAAATGCAGAAGCGCTGCTTTGAACTGTCCGAATGCGCTGACAGAGTGAGGACAACATGAAGACGTGCCTGATTGTCGATGACTCCGCCATCATCCGCAAGGTGGCGAGGCGAATTTTGGAAAGCCTCGAATTTCAGATTCTCGAAGCGGAGAACGGCGAGCAAGCCTTCGAGACCTGCCAGAGTGAATTGCCCGATGCGATTTTGCTCGATTGGAATATGCCTAAAATGGACGGCTATGATTTTCTGCGCGTGCTGCGGGGTCTTCCCGGCGGTGAGCGGCCCAAAGTCGTTTTCTGCACCACTGAAAATGATGTTGCGCATATTGCTCGCGCCCTTCAGGCCGGCGCGAACGAATACATCATGAAGCCGTTCGACAAGGATATCGTCGCAGAAAAATTCCAAGAGATAGGTCTGATTTAATGCTGCGCTCAGTCAACTTGTGGGTGGCCCCTGTCGTGCACGATAACGACTTTGATGCTGGACTTTGGTCGTGACGCCGCCTGATTACGATTTTCTCCGGCAGGTCCTGAAACAACGCTCCGGCCTCGCGCTGAGTGCCGACAAGCACTATTTCCTGGAAAGTCGTCTCCTTCCGCTCGCCCGGCGGGCGGGACTCAACGGCTTGAGTGAGCTGGTGCTGGCGCTCAAAACCGGCCGCGATACCGCGCTCCTGGCCGCGGTGGTCGAAGCGATGACGACGAATGAGTCGTTCTTTTTTCGCGATAAGACGCCATTCGAGCATTTCCGTCGCGTCATCATGCCGGCATTGCTGGCCGCGCGGTGGCAGTCGCGGGCACTCCGCATCTGGTGTGCGGCTGCGGCAAGCGGTCAAGAACCTTATTCAATCGCCATGTATCTGAGGGAAATGGCGCGTGCGATCGCCGGTTGGCGCATCGAAATACTCGCGACCGATCTCTCAGGCGCCGTGCTGGATCGGGCGCGGCAGGGGCTCTACAGCCAGTTCGAAGTACAGCGCGGGCTGCCGATTAAGCTGCTCGTCAAATATTTCACGCAAGTCGGTGAGCTTTGGCAGATCGCTCCGGAAGTCCGCGCCATGGTCAAATATCGCCGCTTCAATCTTCTTACGGATTTTGCGTCGCTTGGCACCTTTGACGTGATCCTCTGCCGGAACGTTCTGATCTATTTCGATCAGGACACGAAGAGTGACGTACTTCGCCGCCTTGCGGAAGCGATATCGAGCGACGGCTATCTTGTCCTCGGTGCGACGGAAACCGCGATAGGCTTGTCCGATCAGTTCAAAATGGTGATCGACAAACCGGGTCTTTACACGGTCAGCGCCCCCAACTCACGCCTTCTGGCGCAGCACGGAACGACGCAGGCGCGGCCCCGCCTGATAGCCATCAACGGCGGCCGATAAAGCTAATCTCCACAAGCAAAAGCCCCGGCCGAAAGCCGGGGCTTCGAGATACCAAGGAAGAATTCAGGCTGGGATTTTGGCCTCTTCTTCTAATGGCTCTCGCAGCACGTAGCCGCGGCCCCATACCGTCTCGATGTAATTCTTGCCACTGGAGGCGTTGGCGAGCTTTTTCCGGAGCTTGCAAATGAACACATCGATGATCTTCAATTCCGGCTCGTCCATGCCGCCGTAGAGGTGATTAAGGAACATTTCCTTCGTCAGTGTCGTGCCTTTGCGCAGGCTTAGGAGCTCCAACATCTGATACTCCTTGCCCGTGAGGTGCACCCGTGCGCCGTTGACCTCGACCGTCTTGGTGTCGAGGTTGACCACGAGATCGCCGGTCTGGATGACGGATTGCGCGTGACCTTTCGAGCGGCGCACGATCGCGTGTATCCGCGCCACCAATTCGTCCTTGTGGAACGGCTTGGTCATGTAATCGTCAGCGCCGAAGCCAAGGCCCCTGACCTTGTCCTCGATCCCGGCAAGACCTGAGAGGATCAGAATAGGGGTTTTCACCTTCGATACGCGCAGGCTGCGAAGCACCTCGAAGCCCGACATATCTGGCAGATTCAGGTCCAGAAGGATGATGTCGTAGTCGTAGATCTTCCCGAGATCGATGCCTTCTTCTCCAAGATCCGTCGTGTAGACGTTGAAGCTCTCGGATTTGAGCATCAATTCGATCGATTGCGCGGTGGCGCTATCGTCTTCGATCAGCAGAACGCGCATGCCAGTCCCCTTCTTCGCCGCACGGGCTCAAGGTCGGTGCGCCATGGCGGCGGCCCCTGGAAAACGCCAAAGACAAACTGATTCGGGACACTAACGAACGTATGGTTAACAAAACCTGATTCCGTCGCGCAAGCGTCCTGTAGATGTACCCGCCAAACATGCCTCAAGGTCTTGCTAGCTAGTGGTTTTTTGGCAACGCTGACGTTCATGTGCTGGATTAAGTCTCGGCGTTAACCGATTCATCCGACTCGCCGTCCACGCGTGGGGCGAGCGAGCCCGGTCTTAAGGACGATCGGGGCAATGATTAACGGTGCGGGTAAACAAGCCATTAAGAATGGGGAGCTCCCGGTAACCAATTCTTCTGCAGAAAGCGGTCTCGGGCGCTGCAAGTCCAGCTGCAAGACCCGCTGTAAGTCCCGTGGGCCACGCGAATAAAGGCTCGGTAGGGCCAAGTACTGGCCAAGTACTGGACCCAGTACGGCCCGCTTAGGCGCTGCCAGCTAGAAAAATGAAGATTGAGGGCTATCGCGCTATGGCGGAAACCGAACGCTAACGTTATCGCGCCACAATCTCTCCCATCGCGGGCGCCATGCCTTCCGCTCCTCGCCTGGTTGCGAGGGCGAGCCGGGGGGCGGGGTGCCTGATCCGTGGCTTCGGGGGAGTGACAGTCGATGAAGTCCCGTGAGACGTTAGTTCGGCTCAAGAAGTTTCAAGTCGACGAGAAACGCCGCAAGGTCGCGCAAATCGAGACAATGATCGCCGAATTCGATCGTATGTCCGGTGAGCTCGAGCGCGAAATTCGGGTCGAGCAGGATCGTGCGGGTATACACGACCCCGCGCATTTTGCGTATCCGACCTATGCCAAGGCGGCGATTGCGCGCCGGGAAAATCTCAAGCGATCGGTCGACGAGCTACGTATCCAGCTTGAGGACGCAAAATCGGCGCTTGGGGAGGCGTTTGACGACCTAAAGAAGGTCGAATTGCTTGATGTGCGCGATCAAATGCGCGAACGGGAAGCCGACGCCGCGGCCGAACCGAGTGAGCTGCACGGGGTCGGCCTCCTGCGGGCGCGAGTATAGCTCCGACTTTGAGTCTTCTCGGCCTTTTATCGCAAGACTAGCGTCCGGATAAGCGCAAAGCGTCGGGGGCGTATCTGCGGCGCAACTTGGCGGTCTGCCACGCGCCCTCGGCAGGCGGCCGGGGGTGGGTGATACCGGCCTGCTTTCGCTCTCGACGAAGCCCCCTTTCCACGGCGAAAAACGCGGGTTCGACCCCCTAGGCCGCATCAGAAAATGACGGGAAATCAGTATCTTAACTTTCAGACCGGACGGCAAAGATCGGCGGCGTCAAAGATGGTCAAAGATCATGGATATGGACCCCGCCATAGGCCCGACCTGGAAAAACGCGCCCATAGCCCCGGCTGTGGCAGCGCGGGGCATATATGCGCGGTTCGAGATCGCAGGTGCAGCGTCGGCCGGACCGCCGGTCGGCGCGGCGGTGTTTGCCGTCAGTCCGGCCGGATTGGCCGGCGTTCATGCCGATTTATCGCCGGCGATAATGTCGATGCTCTCCCGGACAATGACGCTGTGTGGTTTGCCGTCGGCGCCAGTAAACGTGAAGTGAAGGGTCGAGTGGGTTTTGCTCGCAAGAATGTATGCAATCGCACTCGTGCTGACCGCGACCGGAGTGCCGCTCGTGGTCGTGAGCCGTTTCCAAGTTGGCATTGCGAGCGGGTTCGCGCCGGTCGTGGCTCAAGGCCGAGGGCGAAATCCAAAAGTCCCATTCTCCATCGTGGCAGGCCGCACAGGTCAGCCGATCACTGCTAGGCGGGATTCTAGCCTTTCCAAACCAGACTCAGCGGTCTGGTTTCTGAAATGCCGAAACGCCAGCTATAGGGTAAGGCTCGACCCCGACATGGCGGCCCGAATTACTAAACTGAAAAAGAAATCGCAATGATTGCCATTTCGCGGAATGACGCCGATCAAAGCGAAGAAGACAACATCTTTGCGGACGAAATTACCGACGAGGCATTGGAGGCGGCTGCGTCCGGCCCAATAGTAACATTTACCTTATCAGTCGTTCTTTTTGCCTGCCGCGTGTGATGAAGCCCGCTTGAGAGCGACCCAGAAACGCGGCGGGTGCGGAGTGCCTCGATGGCGGCAGCTATGACCCCTCCGTTCAGTGGCGATAGTGTAATTCGGACTATAAAAGATCTTCATGCACAATTTTTGTCTTGGTCCCAATTCACGACGGGTCGCGAGCTCTTCGAAAATCTTTTCGAGATCCCTGTTAGGGGCAATCAGGATCTCTTGCAGCAACATAATTTGATGTGCGTCTGGTGATCATTAAGTCACATGGCTGCACGGAAGCGGTTATGAAAGCCGCTCAGCCAGGTTTGGTAATGCTATGACAAGGATGAAGTGATGCTTACGGTGTTAGTCACGAGCGCCAATCGAGGGCTCGGATATGAATTTGCACGTCAATATGCTGCCGAAGGGTGGCACGTTTTTGCTGCATGCCGACACCCTCTGTCAGCAAAAAATCTTGAGGAGCTCGCCACCTCCGGCTCCATTGATGTCTTGGAGATGGACGTCACAAATTCAGCAAGCATCAGACAGGCGGCTGCGACTATAGACGGCGAGCTAATCGACATCCTTTTAAATACGGCCGGCATTATCGGTGTGCCAAATCAGACTGCTGGCAATATGGATTACAAGTCTTGGGCGGAGGTTTTAAATATCAACACCATGGGCCCGCTCCGCGTCTCCGAGCAGCTTGTTGAAAATGTTGCACGCAGCAAACGCAGGCTGATCGTAACCATTACGAGTGGAATGGGCTCTCTTGCGGATAACACTTCCGGCGGATCCATTGCCTATCGTAGCTCTAAGGCGGCCGTAAACATGGTAATGCGGAGCTTGGCGGTTGATTTTGCTCCGCGCGGCGTCAGTTGCGTTCTGATCAATCCGGGCTGGGTCAGAACCGATATGGGGGGCCCGAATGCCCCTCTCGCGCCGGCCGACAGCGTCAAAGCGATGCGTCAAGTAATCGAATCGCTTGGACCTGCCCACTCGGGCAGGTTCTATAATTATGATGGGCGCGAGTATGCTTGGTAAGCGATGCCACAGGTTCGGCACCTGCTGCAGCCCAGTCGGCGGTGAAGCGCCGGTCATAACCGGGCATTTGGGCAAGTAAACCCTGCGGCCGAATTGGAGTAAACGTCCGGTTAACGCCTAGCGGTGCGTTGCGGTTCTTTTCGGCTCGCCGCACTGTTGCTTCACATGACAAAGCACAGACCAACCTGCCCGCAGGTTTTCGCGTTATTGCTGGGGCGACCCATCTCGCGCCTGCGATGAACAATGTCTGCTTTCGCATGCGTCCAAGCTTGCATAGAAACAATCGAGATAGCCGCTCACCGAAGTCTCTTTGCAGTACTTACCTTTTCCCGCTACGTAGACAGAAGTAATTTGAGAAGTCTCATTGTGTTGCGCGCTCGCCATTGACACGCCGCTAATCAACGCGACGAGGACCACAAGTAGGGTGAGCGTCTTCATGTTGCTCGGCATCACTTCGCACCCCATCCTTGTTGAGCAACCTGGCTGCCGAGCGTCGGCCGGCTGGGGCGGCGGCCCGTCAGCTACCCGCTTTCATTGTTGCTTAGACTTCCGACTCTTCTTCGTTTTTCGCGTTTTGCCGCTGAGAGCGACCTGTTCGAGTTGGCGAATGACTTTAGCAGCTTGAGCTAGCCGATAGCGTTCGGCGAGCGCCGCCTGGCTCGCGGTCGGCAGGAGCGGTCCATATTCCTTTTCGACTGCGTCAAAGTCCTGCTCATCGGGCTTAATGGCTTCGATTTTACTTTTGGTGTGTCTGGTCACGGTAAGAGAATTATTACTCAATTAAGTTTTAATATTCCTAATCTTGCCACGATTCGTTCCTGATCGATTTGCTATGTGGTTCGGGGCATAAGTTGGGGGTAAGTGGTGTTCAAAGAATCTCTCGCGCTAGCGTTGTTAGGGGCTTTTTGTTTCACGTGTGGGGGATGCGCCTATAACGGTCCAGCCGCTCCCTCGTTCGCAGCCATGCCAGGCCCGAACAAGTCTTATGAGTCTTTCCAGGGAGACGATCAGTACTGCCAAGCTTCCGCTCAGCAAGCGATAGGGTACCAATCCCCCGGTCAGGCGGCGAATGACGCTACAGTTGGTAGCGCTGCCGTTGGCACCGCACTAGGCGCTCTGGCCGGTGCTGCAATTGGATCAGCGGCAGGACATGTGGGAACCGGCGCGGCAATTGGCGCTGGTACTGGGTTAGTCGCAGGCAGTGCGGTGGGAAGTGGGAATGCTCGCGCTGCAGGCGGCTCGCTGCAAGCGAGGTATGACACGGTTTATGCGCAGTGCATGGCTGCCAAAGGCAATCGGATTCCGCCACCGCCCGTTGTTGGGCCGGTGTATGTCTACCCACACCCCTATTATTAGGATTTCACGCCTTCTGCCCGGCGTTGTCCGTCACGTGACTCCAGGTTCTCTGGCCGAGTTACCGGAAATTGACGGCGTTGGGTCTTGAACGTGCGACGCACCAAAATGCAATTCGATCAATCGACGCGACGCCGGTTCATCAAGCTTCTCGGCTGTGCAGGAGCGACCGCGTCGGTACTTGCAGCGTGCACGCAACAGACGGTGATGCCGGCGGTCGAATTCAAGGGCGCCACGACGCCTAATGACGTTGTGAACAACCCTGATTCACTTTTGCAGCAGGCCCGGGTTCTCGGCGCTCCCATGGCTGCGGTTGAACGGGCCCTTCAGATCTCGCGCCAGCCAATCTTTCCCAAACAAGACGCGCTTGCGGTCTTTGACATTTCCCAGCCGTCGGCGAAGAAAAGATTCTATGTCTTGGATTTCAAATCAGGTCAGGTCACCGCCCACTACGCGGCTCATGGAAGAGACAATGGACCCCAAGCAAAAGCCATCAAATTTAAAGGCTTCCAGACGGATTTGGATATGGTGCCATTGGGCCCGCTTAAGACCGCTCATTCCGAGGTGATGGA
>JBAQBC010000085.1:0-11884 GCA_049286035.1 Xanthobacteraceae bacterium | reverse complement strand
ATTTCGTATTGCAGGCGCAGCGGGTGCAGTTGCCGCATGAAGTCGGCCCAAGCCGGATTCGCGAAAGCGCGGACAATCGGTTGTACAAAGGCGCGATAAAGCGCCAAGTTGGTTCGCGACACGCGGTCAACCGTGGCGAAGCTGTGATCATCCGCCATGTCGTTGACGCCCAATGCGCGGATGTCATCGAGCGTCCGCAGATCGCACCGCATAATCCAGTCGCCGGTAGCGAGATCCGGATTGACGGTTTGACCGGCCTTCCGCTCGAATTTTGCTTCATAGAGGCCCGGAGGAAGCGTGTCGATGAGATCGATATTGCTTGAGAACTCGCCGTGTTCTTTACGCGCTACGCCGGTTGAGACAAAAATACCGAGATGGCCGATTGTCTCGTGGATCGTATAGATGATGGTCTGGCCATAAGCGCGGATCTCGTCGACGTCTTCGTAGAGATCGAGGATCCATCCCAGCGCTTGCTGCGGCGGTGTAATGTTGTCGCCCTGCGAGCAAAATACGACGATAGGCGAGCGAATGTTCCGCAAATCGATCGCAGTGCCGTCCGACGTACGAATGTTCCCGGCCGCTAAATTATTGCCAACGAACAATTCATCGACGATGAACTGGATCTCCTCTGCGTTGAGATTGACATGGCCGCCCCACCAGCGCTCGAAGCCGAGATAGCGGGGCGCTTCGGTATCGATTTTGGAATACAGGTTGTATTGCTTGCTCCACAGCGTATTCGCCGGATTTTGATTTTCGAAATTCTGCACGAGCCAGGCGCCGTCGAATTTGCCGGCGCCCAGATCGCTCGCGAATGCGGTCAACCAGCTGCCGCCAAAGAGCCCGCCGGTGTAGCGCATCGGATTTTTGCCATGCACGCCCTGCCAGTACGACAGCGGCGAGCCCGCAATAATGATCGGGCCGAACAATTCGGGACGCAGGGCCGCGAGCATCATCACCGCCCATCCGGCTTGGCAGTTGCCGATCACGCACGGTTTGCCGTCCGCCCGCGGATGGAGGGCAATCACTTTCTCTAGAAACTGTGCTTCGGCGCGGCCGATATCTTCGATCGTCTGGCCAGGCATCGGATCGGGAAGAAAACCGACGAAATAACAGGGATGCCCCGCCTTGAGCGCTACGCCGATCTCGCTATCGGCTTTAAAACCGCCTATCCCCGGACCGTGGCCAGCGCGGGGATCGATCACAACGAACGGTCGCCGTTTGGGATCGATTTCGATCCCGGTTGGTGGAACAACGCGTGCGAGCGCGTAATTCACGGGCCGATCGAGCTTGCGACCGTCGATAAGAAGCTCAACCTTATAGTCGAGCACATGGGGTGCCGTTTCGGCGAGATGCTCGCGATATTGATTGCCGCGCTGGTGCATCACGTCCCAGAACAAGACGCTGCGCTGGGCGGCGTCGACCATGTACTCGATGGCGGGGCCGAACATAGTGAACGGCAACATTTCCGATTTTCTGATGGGCGAAGCGGACGCTTGCGGTTCAGGGCGCACGAGCCGAGTTCCTCTCAAGAAGCTTGCAATGGGGTTTAAGCGGTTCGGCTAGCCAGGGGCTTTGCCGCCGCTCCTCGGTGGGAAGAGCTACTCCAAAAATCAATATTGGATTTGATATAGGTCAAAGAACGCCGACACTTCTTCGTGTCGGTTTTGTGCATTGTTTGCGCAGGCAAAAACGCGCTCGGTCTCACGCGATAGTTGCCAACGAAACCGCCTCGGATCGCGTGAAATGGAACAATCCACAAAGCCTGGAAGCGGTTCGGGATGGCGTCGGTATTTGCCGCCATTCAACTGGCTGGCGCACTATCAGGCCGCCTGGCTGACGAGCGACTTTATCGCTGGCGTTACGCTAGCCGCCTACGCAATTCCGGTGGCGCTCGCTTATGCCACGCTGGCCGGATTGCCGCCGCAGGTCGGCATTTATGGCTATCTTCTCGGTGGCCTTGGCTACGCCTTATTGGGATCCTCGCGCCAGCTTGCCATTGGCCCGACCTCGGCCATCTCGCTGATGATCGCGGGCACGGTCGGAGAAATGGCTGGCGGCGATGCCGGACACTATGCCGCAATTGCCAGTCTCGCCGGATTCACCGTCGCGCTGCTTTGCCTGATCTCATGGCTGTTGCGCTTGAGCATTCTGGTGCGCCTGATCAGCGACAGCATTCTGGTTGGATTTAAGGCCGGGGCCGGACTGACGATCGTCATGACCCAGTTGCCGAGCCTGCTCGGCGTTTCTGGCGGCGGCCACAATTTTTTCGAGCGCGCAGTTTTGTTGGTGGGCGAGCTCGGCGATATCCAATATCTGGTGCTTGCGATCGGACTTGTTGCAATCGCAATGCTGTTTGTCGGCGAACGGGCTTTGCCGGGTCGACCGATTGCGCTTGCCGTCGTCATACTGGCCATTGCTGCGGCATCCGTCTTCGGATTGCCGGCGCTCGGTGTTCCTATTACCGGCAAAATTCCACAAGGCCTGCCGTCGCTGAGCTGGCCGACTTTGCGCCTACGTGATGTCGATGGAATATTTCCTCTCGCGGCGGGATGTCTGTTGCTCGCTTACATCGAGGGGGTCTCGGCCGCGCGCAGTTTCGCAACCAAGCACGGCTATGTACTCGATCCGCGACAGGAGTTTCTCGGGCTCGGTGCGGCGAATCTGGCTGCGGCCCTTGGGCACGGCTATCCGGTTGCCGGTGGCTTGTCGCAATCCGCGGTGAACGAGAAGGCTGGCGCCCGCACGCCGGTTGCGCTTGTTTTTGCGTCGTTCACGCTTGCGGTATCGCTGCTTTTTCTCACCGGGTTTTTGCAAAATCTGCCTAAGGCCGTTCTCGCCGCCATTGTGTTCACGGCTGTGCTCGGTCTGGTCGATATCCGCACACTGTCGCGGATGTGGCGGATCAGCAAACCTGATTTCTATGCGGCGACGATTGCGCTTGCCGCGGTACTTTTATTGGGAATTCTGCAAGGCATATTGCTGGCTGCCGCTGCTTCAGTGTTGATCCTGCTCGCCCGAGCCTCACAGCCGCACGTAGCTTTCCTCGGTCGCATACCGGGGACCAGCAATTATTCCGATCTGGCCCGTCATCCGGAAAACGAACAACTGCCGCATGTTATTATTTTCCGTCCGGAAGCGTCTTTGCTTTATGTCAATGCCGAATTCGTGTCGCAGACCCTCTTGGAGCGTCTGTCAACTATTGGAAAAGCCAGCATCCGCATGGTGGTCTGCGATCTTTCCGCGTCACCTTACATTGACCTTGCCGGGTCGCGCATGCTGCGCCTCCTTCACACCGAGCTGACAGCCTCGGGTATCGTTCTGCGCATCGTCGGCGCGCGCGGGCGCGTACGCGATCTATTGCGCGCCGACGGTCTCGGCGACATCGTCAGTGATCGGTTGACGAAGCTCGAAACCTTGGTCGGCAGCTCTGCCTGACCGCCGGGCTCAGCGCCAGCTCGGTATCGCTAACCTTGGTCCACGATGAATCCGGATTGAATGCCGTCATTCGTTCTGCCAATTCGGCGATGCGAGGACCGAGGTCTTTCTGAAATACCACGCCTTCGTGATTGACGATAAACGTCATCACGCCGGAATTGCGGTATTCGGCAGGATTGGCCACGAGCCCGAAGCTGCCGATCATCTTCCCGTTCACAATATAATCTAATGCGCCGCCATGCGGGGGTCCGGACCCTGTTTGGTGAGGATCTTGAGGGGCCGCGATGTTTGATCCAGATCAAAGTTCGGGGCGGAAGGCCGCTCCAGACTTAAGAGGTTTGAACGATGCAGATGCCGGCGATTCATTCAAACGCGGTAAGCTGATCTGGTAAGCGAGCAGCAATCTGAGCTGCTGCGTGCGGTAGCGATATCCTGTCTTGATCGAGCCATCCAACTATTCGGCTATCGAGAAACTGCGCAACGGCGAGCGGATAGAAATCCGCGCCGTCAGACCGCAGGACCGCGACGATTTGATCGAGGCGGTGAGCCGCACCAGCAGTGAATCGCTGTACCGGCGCTTTTTTGCCGTACGAAGACATTTCAGCGAAACCGAAGAGTCATTCTATCTGAACATCGATTTCGTGAGCCATGTCGCCTTGGTCGCCTTGGCGGAAGAGAATGGGCAGCGCAGCATCGTCGGCGGCGGACGTTACGTGGTTGGCGAGCCCGGTCAGGCGGAAGTTGCCTTCACCGTGGTCGACAAATATCAGGGACGGGGACTTGGAGCGGCGCTGTTGCGCCATTTAGCTAAGATTGCGAGGCAGGCCGGCCTTCGCGAGCTCGTCGCCTATGTATTGCCGGATAACAGGGCAATGCTGAAGGTCTTCGAGAAAAGCGGGTTGAAATACGCTGCAAGCCGGGAAGCTGGCAGCGTCTATGTCAAGCTGGGCCTGACTTGAAATCGGTCTGCCGCTGTTGCTTGATCGGCGTAGTCTCAGTTCCACCTCAGAGTCATTCCGATATCGCCTGGCCGGCCGCCGGGGAAATCGACGATTTGGAAACCGACCTTGTACCCGCGCGGTTTGAGATGTTTTTCCCAAAATTCATAAAGCTCCTTCGGCAGGCCCGTGAGCGTCTTTTCCCAGCCCGGCTCGCGTTGATTGATAGCGCGCCCGCGATCGGTGCACATTTCGTTGGGGAAGCGTCCGATCTCGACTTCGGTCAAACCGTTGTTGGCGGCTCGCTTGATGATTGCCGCGGCGCGCGCCATGCGCTCATCATCGGAGACGCCGGACGCCTTCGAAAATTTGTCAATCAAGGCCTGTTTCTCGGCCTCTGCCGCTGAAGACTCACGCATCGCCGCGGAGGCTTTCTCGCCCTCTTTCAGCGCGATTTGCTCCATGATCTCTTTCGCTGACGGCAGCGCCGCCAACGGATCGGCAGTTTTCTGCGTTTTTAATTCAGCCATGGCAACGCTCCTTATCAGGTTGCATCCATAAAACCATCCTGTCAGCGAAAAAGTTTGATCTATCGCAAATTACCTGGGGCTGTTCGCCCATAGTTTGTCCAATTAGTCCAGACGCATAGGGTCTAATCATGGCAGCCGGTGAAGCGAATTCCAAGAAGATGAAGGGCAAGGAATATGAGAAGCATCTGCGCAAGCTTCAGGTCGAGCTTTGCCGGCTGCAGGATTGGGTCAAGGCCGAAGGAGCAAGAATTATTGTCGTATTTGAGGGGCGAGACGCGGCTGGCAAAGGCGGGACAATCAAGGCCATCAGCGAACGGGTCAGCCCGCGCGTTTTTCGGGTTGTCGCCTTGCCGGCGCCGAGCGACCGCGAAAAAAGCCAGATGTATATTCAGCGTTATATGGCGCATTTTCCCGCCGCTGGTGAGATCGTCATTTTCGACCGCAGCTGGTACAACCGGGCGGGCGTCGAATACGTGATGGGGTTTACCGACAAGCACCAGCATGAGCGTTTTTTAGAGCTTGCTCCCACGGTTGAACGCTACATTGTGGATGCCGGGATCACCCTGATCAAAATCTGGCTCGAGGTTGGTCAAGAAGAACAGGAGCGCCGGTTCGACGCCCGCATCAACGACCCCTTACGGCAATGGAAATTGAGCCCGATGGACGTGGAATCCTTCCGGCGCTGGTATGATTTTTCGCGGGCGCGCGACCTGATGCTCAAGGCAACCGATACCAAGCACGCGCCCTGGTACATCGTGCGCACGGACGATAAACGGCGCGGAAGACTCAACTGCATTTCGCACATCCTGGAACAAATCCCTTACAAGAAAATCGCAAAGAAGAAGATCCAGTTGCCGAAACGAACGACCAAAGACAAATACGACGATCGGGCATCATTGAAAGGCAGGAACTTCGTCACCGAGCGCTATTAAGGGGCGCCGGCGGCTTGGCGGGTACGGTCCGCCGCTTCGACACCGGACGAAATGGACTGGGGCGCGTACTCATAAAAGGGCTAGCAATGTCAGCTTTTGGGGTAAAGCGGGCGTCCCGCCGCACTATCGCCATGTCCGCTTTTGACCCTTTGGAGACATCTGCTTCCAAGGCGAAAGGTGTCGGGATTGCAGCCGCTGCCGCCAAGGTTTCCGCCGGTTTTCGATTTCAAGCGTCACGAGGCGCGCCAGCAGTGTCGCCGGATAGAGTTGGCTAATTGAAGCCTCCCTTTCTGAAACCGAGCTTAGTTAGCTATGATCTCCCTGAGCTTGGTTTTCCGAAAGTACCCGGCCGTGCCCAAGACAGCTGTTGAGGTTTTGCCCGCAGGCTCAGGGGAAGGCAATCTTCCAATCGTTATCGCGGCGATGTCGATAAGCGCGCGAGAGCGTCGGATTGCCTTCGGCGTCATCGTCGTCCTGGCGATCATAGACGTGATAACGGTGCTATTCGGGAACATACACCTCGCCCGTGTTGACACTTTCATCCCGGTTATCCAAACGGTCATGTGCGTCGTCGATCTTGTGACCGCTGCGCTTTTGTTTGCGCAGTATGCGATCCACCCAGCACGTGCTGTTCTAGCCGTGGCAACCGGATATGTCTTTAGCGGACTTTTCGCATTTATACAGACGCTTGCTTTTCCGGGAGCATATGCGCCGACCGCTCTGATTGGCGATGGAATCAATAGCGCAGCTTGGTTTTTCGTGCTCTGGCACACGACATTTCCACTGTCCTTGCTGCTTTATGCACTGACGAAAGATGAGGGTGTCGCCGCTAACCTCACCAGCGGATCGATAGGACGCAATATTGCCAGTACCATTGCCTGCGTACTCGCGGCAACAGCCGCGCTGACGTGGCTAGCAGTAGACGGCATCAAGTATCTGCCAAATCTCTATTTAAACTTAGCCCAACAGACACTGTTCGCCAGCTATGTCGACATCCTTCTATGGGCGGTAAACATCATAGCGTTTGCGTTGTTGTTTGTTCGCAGACGTACCGTCCTCGACTTCTGGCTGATGATCGTTTTGTTTGCGTGGTGGCCAAACTTTTTAGTAGCAGCTTTTTATACAGTCGTCCGCTTCAGCGCTGGCTGGTACCTCGCGCGCGTGATTGCGCTAATGGCCAGTTCTACGCTGCTGGTCGTGCTGCTTACGGAAAGCGCAGCCCTCTATGGACGTCTGACCAATGCTTACCTTCTGTTGCGGCGCGAGCGCGCCGACCGGCTCAGTGGTGCGGACGCAGCTACTGCCGCCATCGCGCATGAGCTCAGACAGCCGCTAGCCGCAATCGCAACGCGGGGTGCCGCGGGCTTGAATTGGCTCAAGAGAGTGCCGCCTGAACTGAATAGGGTAAGCGAGTGCCTGCAATCGGTGGTAGATGCAAGCCATCGCGCAGAACAAATGATCGCCGGTGTTCGCGGGCTGTTTAAAGAAACGGTAGCGCAACGCACCGCGGTCCAAGTCAACGATGTTGTTCGCGAAATACTGGATTTGATTCAGGACGATCTACGAGTTGAGGGAACGACTGTTGCAGCTGAGTATCAAGATAATCTTCCGGAAATTCATGCCGCGCATACGCAGATACAGCAGGTCATCTTGAACCTGGTCAAAAACGCGATTGAGGCAATGCGCTCCGCCCCGCCCGGCAAAAGGTATCTGCGGCTGGCGACCGCCTTGCACGGGAAATCAGGTGTTGCGGTTTATATACATGACTCTGGGGCCGGAATAGCGGCCGAAGACCGGGACAGGATATTCGATCCGTTTTTCACGACCAAACTGACGGGTATGGGACTAGGACTTTCAATCTGTCGCGCTATTGCCGAGGACCACGGCGGCGATTTGCGTCTTTCAAAAACAGACCATCATGGCACTAGTTTTGCACTGATACTTCCGATCAGCTCATCAACCGGAGCTCGCACCTGAGTCTGCTTACCGGGCTACACTAAAAGTCTCCCTTATTTCAGCTTGTGACCTTGGGCTGACATCCGGCCGTGTCTGCTTTTGCGTCCTCCAATGAGGAGCAAAGGAACATCACGCGGACGTGCCTGACTGTTCTTTGTTGACCAAAAAGGACACCATATGTCGGTCACCGCGTGTCCCTGAAAAACCCGACAGAAATCTCAATCGGTCTTAGTCGAACCAGAGCGCTGGTCCCGCTCAAGGCGGCGTCTCGCCGCTCTCAAGCGCCGCGTCTCCTCTTTCAACGCCTCGATTTCCTCATCAAGCCGGGTCATCTTGGTTCTCGGTGCTTCGGTGCCGCGCAGCTTTTCGAGTACCTTGCCGACGGAAAGTTTAGTTGTTTCAGCCATGGTAAGCGATCTTGATATCCGCTGGTTTGTACGTGGACATTTGTCATTCTACTGAAACTGAGAGAGGCGTTAATCTAAGCACAGCAACTTCAAATTCTTTGACATGGATCAAAATCGGTGACCTTTCCTGTTGCTAAGGACGCTCGCCGAATGAACGTGCCGATGTTCGCTCTGGCACGAAGGCCCTTAAGAGGTGGATCAGGTAGCGAAGCCGCAAACATTGAACCGCGACGTCCTGCAATGTTTGCTGTGAGTCGGCTGCCGGGGCGAAGCGGAAGTGACGCGTACAGGGTCGCGGAAAGTCGAAACAGGTGGAACGTGGACCCTCTGCTCAAGGAGCTCCGTCATAACCCGATGCTGTGGCTGCTGGCCCTTGTGCCAGTGGCATTGATCGCCGCGAAACTGGTCCCCGACGCGCACACGCTGCTGTTCGTTCTCTCAGTGCTCGCAATCGTGCCGCTTGCCACCCTGCTTAGTCACGCTACCGAATCTGTTGCGGAAAAGACCGGCGACGCTGCGGGCGGGCTGCTCAACGCTACGCTTGGAAACCTGACGGAATTGGTCATTGCAGCGGCGGCGCTCCGCGCGGGGGAGTATGCGCTGGTGAAAGGCTCCATAGCCGGCGCTAT
The DNA here is from genome assembly GCA_049286035.1 of Xanthobacteraceae bacterium. Taxonomy (GTDB): domain Bacteria; phylum Pseudomonadota; class Alphaproteobacteria; order Rhizobiales; family Xanthobacteraceae; genus BOG-931. The sequence goes on along the minus strand of JBAQBC010000085.1, from coordinate 3,057 downwards.
CGTGACCAACACCCTTTTCATGCTCGGAGCATCCTTCTTTCTCGGCGGTCTCAAGCACCACATCCAGGAGTACAACCGCGCTACTGCCCGTCTGGACGCGGCTTTGCTCTTCCTGGCGACAATTGCGCTCGTGAGTCCTTCGGCGATCGCCAAAGCTGACCTGGTGCCGGGCGTCGCGTTGACTCAGAAACTTAGCGTCGTCTTGGCCGTGCTACTGATCGTCGGATACGGATTGGGCTTGCTGTTTTCGCTTAAGACACACCGCGAAATTTTTGCCGCCGCGAAGCATGCCGAGGAGAGCGAACCTGTGTGGCCCATAGGGCTGGCCCTGGTCACGCTGGCCGTAGTCACAGTGCTGGTGGCGCTGGTGAGCGAGATTTTTGTTGAGTCGGTGCAGAAGGCGGCAGAGACGTTCGGGATGAGTCAAGCGTTCGTCGGTTTTATCGTTGTGGCACTGGTTGGCGGTGCGGCCGAAATGGCAGTGGCATTTTCCGCAGCGCGCAAGAACCGGCTTGACCTAAGCGTGGGGATCGCGCTCGGGAGCGCCTCCCAGATCGCGCTATTCGTCGGCCCCGTGCTTGTGCTTCTTAGTTACCTCATCGGGCCGACGCCGATGGACCTACAATTCTGGCCCGGCGCGGTAGTGATGGTGTTTGTCGCGACACTCGTCGCGGCGTTCATTACAAGTGGCGGGCGTTCAGCTTGGTTCGTTGGCGTTCTGCTGGTATTCGTCTACGCGGTCTTTGCCATCACTCTCTACCTTTTACCGCCACAAGTGCAGTGACGCAGAGCGGGTGACACCAATCGCCCGAATTGCAGTGAGAATAATTGGTTCATGACACAAACGAGAACCTGAGCGCCCGGGGAAGTTGGAGCTAAACTACTCACCGTTTTCCGATACGACATCGTCTTTCGGTGATGCCGTTTCCTTTGTAACGGGCACTGTGAGCCACGCATGAGCGTTGATCCACGCATGCGCATCCTTCTCGGAAGGAAATCGCCCAAAATAGCGCACGGAGCCATTTGGCCACGTTATCTGTACGCGCCAAATGTTGCCGTCGTGCACGGCCGACAAAACAGTGCCCGCGCTGTTCACGTCTGTTCTGAAAGAGAGCAATAGAAGAAAAAAGAGACGGCGCGGCTCGTGTCATCACCGCACCGTCCAGCTTCATCCGATCGTTTTCTTGTCCTTCGTCCCCGAAGTCCCCGAAGTTTTGGGTCCCCGAAGTTTTGGTCCCGCTTAACCCCCGGACGGTGGGGAGACGTACCAACATTGATCCGTGCGATCTTGCTTTTGGGCGACAAAAATTTGTTTCGACAGGCCACAAAGCCTATCTATTTGCATTTCTGCTCGGCGACGCGCCTTACGCGCCGATCTCCAACATAACCGTGGCGAAGCCAGGGGCGATGTGTTGGGCGAAACGCATAGGCTCTCAAGCTGACCTTTGCCGGGTCAGCCTTACGGGGGATGCAGCAGCGCGAATCGCGGCGCCGTCCGCGGTCTCGCCGAACGCACTTGCGTGGGTGTCTTACCAGTCCAGCGTCTAAATGCGTGGTAAAACGCGCTGGTCTCTTGATAGCCCAACAGCCAGGCCACATTCGAAATTTGCAGATCGTGCTCTTGCAGGTAGCGTTTCGCCAGATCGAATCGTAGGCGGTCGAGAACTTCGCCAAACGTGTGTCCTTCCGATGCGAGTCGGCGAGCGAGCGTTCGTCGGCTTACGCCCAACCGCTGCGCGACCTCCGCCATGTCCGCCTGCCCATGCGGGACGAGCGGCGCGATAGCGTTCTCGACTTTTAGTCGCCAGGCACCCGATCCAACACGGCGAGCGGAAAGTGCCTCCTCGCAGTATTTCACCAACAGGGTGTTGAGATAAGGATCAGCATTGACGACCGATGTGTTTTTGAGAGGCTGCGCATAAGCTACCTCATCAAGGTCGTTTCCAAATGCAACATCACAACCAAATACCGACTTGAGTTTGGCGGGCAGCTGGTTACGACGATGTATAAGCTTTATGGCGAGTGGCGATAAATTACGACCGGTGAGTTGCCGGCATAGGCGTAAGATAGTGACGACGAAGAATTCGATCTGATGTCGATCGTTTAACCGAGCTACACCCACATGTTTAAAAATCATCGATATCTTGTTATTCCTCTCCCGATAGGAAATTTGAATCCCCTCGTTATGAATGGCGCTATATCTCGAAATTCTCTTCAATGCATCGCCCAGAGTATTCGACGAAGCGAGCACGTAATAAACTAATCCCAGTTCGCGAAGGTCGATTCGCTCGGCAAGCCGGACTCCGAGAAATTCGTCCGGCAAGGCGTCCGCTACAAGATTCAGAAATGTGATCTGGTTTTTTACCGGAATTCGCGCGCGCGGATTCCCGGCTTGCCGAATACTCAAGCCGGAATCTTTCAATAGGGGTTCGACATCCAGCCCTGCGTCTACCCCACGGGCATAGGCTGCCCGCGCAATCCCGCCGGAAGCGGTCGGGATTGAGCTGATCCGCGGTCTATTGCGCATCCGCTTTGCGATCTCGCTGTTCGTTCGTACGTCACATCTGGCGCGTCTGATCAAATCTTTGGCACGAGATAACACGACATCCAGTTGCTACGGCCTATATGTGCAAGCTCTCAATCCCACACGGACGTGCACGGGCGTCATGCCAAAGAAGCTTCTAATTTCTGTCGTCGACGATAATCAATGTTTTCGCGAAGCTTTGGAAGCCCTCATGGTTTCCATGGGCTACAATGTTGCCCTGTTCGACTGCGCCGAGGACTATCTGGTTTCCGGTTTTGTTGCGCAAACGTCGTGTCTTATCAGCGATTGGCAGATGCCCGGGATGAGCGGAGCCGACCTTCAAGATCGATTAGTTGCCGAGGGTCACCGTATCCCAGTTATCTTCGTGACCGCGGCTTGCACCGAAACGGAGCGGACCCGCATGTTGAATGCCGGAGCGCTGAGTGTTTTACCCAAGCCGTTCGACGTAAGCGTTTTGATCGAGTGTCTCAATAAAGCCTTCAGCGCACCGGATCGCAGTTCTTGAAAATAGC
>JBAQBC010000084.1:0-2008 GCA_049286035.1 Xanthobacteraceae bacterium | reverse complement strand
TCCGCTCATTTGCCAGAACAGCCATTCCTCGACCGCGACTCGCGTGCGCTCGTCCTTCGGATAAAATTTTCCGCTCTTGCGGCCGAGATATTGCAGGATCGCGCCGGAGTCGAACACCGAAATCCGCCGGCCGCCAGGTCCCCGCGGATCGACGATTGCCGGCATGCGATTGTTTGGAGAGATCGCCAGGAACCACGCCGTGAATTGCTCGCCCTTCGAGATGTCGACCGGCCGCACCACATAGGGCAGACCGCACTCCTCGAGCATGATGGAGACTTTCCAGCCGTTCGGTGTCGGCCAGTAGAAGAGCTCGATCGGTTCGCCCGCACTTGCGCTTTGGCGTCGCGTTTTGCGAACGCCTTGTCTTCTCGATTGGCGAACAACACGGGTCATGACATGCCGCCGAAAGTCAGAGGCAGAACCTAAAGCATGATCCCGAAAAAGCCTGCCCCGGACGTGATCCGGGGTGGTCGCGGTTTTCGGAAAAAGATCACGCTCAAACAACAAGCTAAAGCGAAATACCAAATCAACCTAAAATCATTTCGCTTTGGCGCAAATTCCGGCGGGGTTTTACAGCGCAAGATAAAAAATCGGCGCCGCAACCGACGACGCCGATGTTAGTTTCGGGGGGATACTGCCAACACACCGAGGGCTTCGGCGAGATGGCTTGAGGAGCGGAACCGCTGGACCAAGTCGGCCAGCGCAGAAATGGATTTCCGTTTCTCCTCTTATTGCTGTTGCGCTCAGCGAACCCGAGTTACGAAGCTCGCACCCGCATCCCGCCGGCGCCCCCCGTTGCCCACCTGAGCCGGCCCGCCGCGGCATCAATCGCCTCGACGTCGGCCGGCCCTGTGTGACGCGATCCTCGACACAATCGATGCCGAAGACCGTTGCGGCTTTGCCTACTTCTTCTTCCGACGCTTTGTCGTCTTCTTCGCCGCTGCTTTCTTCGCTTTTCTCTTCTTCGCCATTGCTGCCCTCCTAGCGTGAGTGTGGATGGCGATATCGGTGCAGTGCAGTCGCGAATCGATCCGCACTACAATCCGATTACTACAGCGGGAAAAAAATAACAGTGACTCCACTTAATTTTGTGTGTAAGCGCCGCCGCCGCCAGGGTTATCGGGCGTCGACCGCGTCCGGTGGTTTCGCGCGCTGCGCAAACGTCCTGCGGTGATGAAAATTTCTGGGCTCATTTGCACGAAATGCGAAAAACGTCGATGAAACCGCGACTTCTCTCCTATCAGGAAAAATTTCTCGTACGCGCTTGACACCCGCGCACGCGATCGACTTTACGCCGCCAAGTGACGGCGGATGGATGCAAGCTGGCAGCGGGTGTTGGCCAAAAAAATTGTGCACTGGCGGCCCAATTAACCATGTTGACGGGGTGTCACGCGGCGCAAAACGCGCGAATCGGGGGCGTAACTGATTCGCGAAGGAGCCCCACGCAACGCCCACCACGCTCCTGCGCAAGCGTCTTTTTGCTCTCGCGCGCGGTGCATCCGCGTGCCGAAAATGTCGACGGAACTCTGCTGCCGCGCCGTGCTCTTTCCTCGCCGCCGACACGCGCGCGAACTCTTCCGCTCACGCGCCGATGCGTTTCCTCAGAAGTTCGTTCGCCGTCTGCGGATTGGCTTTGCCGCCGGACGCCTTCATCACCTGGCCGACGAACCAGCCGATCGCCTTCGGATTGGCTTTAGCGTCTGCCAGCTTGTCCGGATTGGCGGCGACGATCTCATCGACGAGCTTTTCCAGCGCGCCGACATCGCTCACTTGTTTCAGGCCGCGCCGCTCTACAATCTCGCGAGGATCGCCGCCCTCGGCCCACACGATCGTGAGTACGTCCTTGGCGACTTTGCCGGAGATCACCTGCTGCGCGACCATTTGCACGATCGCGGCGTTCGCTTGCGCGCTTAGCGGACCCGTTGCGACCGTCAGGCCCTCTTTATTCAAGCGGCCGAAATACTCGTTGATCAGCCAATTGGCCGCGGCCTTGGCGTCGGCTCCGGCC
>JBAQBC010000083.1:0-2186 GCA_049286035.1 Xanthobacteraceae bacterium | reverse complement strand
TAGCTCCGCCGCCGTCACTCTCAAACAGCTTTCTGCCGCGCGCTGCACGTCAGTGCATTAGGCCCAAACGAATCCCACTCGCCACCGCGAGTGATAACAACGACAGTGCAGATGCGGCCGCTATGCCAATCCCAATGGCAGTGATGTAAGGAAGCACACGCTGAGACACGACGCTTTCCCCATGCCTTGCTGAGAAGCATAACACCAGAAAGCCCGTGACACGCTGCACAAACTATGCTGCGCAGCCGCAAATTTTACATTGCGTTGCAAAAGTCTGGCAGCGTGCTGCGCTGTAGGACAGCCCAGATACAGCAAGGCCGTCAGCCTTAGGGGACGCCAACGGCTTTGCCTTCGTCCACAAGCCGTGCCGTTCCATCCCCCACACGGCATCGGCAGATTTGTCGGCGTGGCTGCACCGTGGGGCTTGTGAGGACGCCTGGAGGGCCGCCTGTGATGTCGATGATCTGACTATCCCGCATTATCTCGATCGGCGCGGCGAGGGGCGGCCGTGAGTTGCGAGGTTTGTGTGAGCGCGGCGCGTGACCTTAAAGCCTTAGAAAGCGCTCGGCGCGATGATCACGCCGACTCTAGGGTCGCTCGCGTCACCGATTTTGATTTTCTGATCGGGCGGCGGAGAAACCATCCCTACCTTCGTCAACGTAACTTCAAATCCCTTGGTCTTCAGATATTCGGCGTAGTGGCTGGCGACTCCCCAATCAGCAGGAGAGCCTACGGCCACAACGTCGATCGGTTTGCCCCTGGGAAGCTTGCCAACCAACTGGTCGGCTATTGCGGGGTCGAATGCCAAGCTGGGCGCATTGTTGATGACGGGTGGGTTTTGAGCCTCTGGATTCTGATGCCCGTTGGCCAGCCACCATCTAATCCCGACGAATGCAATTAGGATGAGTGCAACGATACCAGCAGCACGAATAGCGGGGTGCTCGGAAATCCCGGGTATCATCTCGCAAACCTTTCCGCGTTTATGGGTGAGACAGCGGGCGCGGTGGTATGGGAGCCTGCGAACGCGATGGCGATGTCGGTATGGGCTTGCGTGCGAGGGCGGGGCGCTTTGGAGGAGGCGTCGGGATTTTCTCAAGGATTTCCTGGTTGGCGGCCTGTAGCTTCTCGATCTCGCGTGCCATCTCATCTTGATTGGCAAATAGCTGCTCGACGGTTGCTCGCACGTCGGCAAGATGCCGCTCGACGGCTTGTCGCATCGCGGCGATGTCCGCCTCTATCTGCTGTACTTGCTGCGGGTCAAGGGAAGGTGCCGCGGGCGCTTTGGATGCGACCGTCTCTGGCGCAGTCCGGGTAACAAGTGCCGCTTTGCTTTCGACCGGCGGCTTCGTCCAGCCAAGCTGCTGGACCCAGCTTGCGATCATTTGCTTGGCCTCCGGCGACCAGCCAAGTTCGGGGGCCCTTGTCGCGATAATCTGCTTAGTTGCCTCGCCGAAAGATAGCCAAGCTAAGATGACTGCAAGACCAATACAAAGTGCGACCAAGTAGCGGGTGAAGCCTCGGGAGGCTAGCCTTTCCGTCTCGCTTTGTATTGCTAGGAGCCGATTATGAATTTTCTTTCGTTCCGAAGCCTCGTCGTCGAGGTGATGAGTGATTGCCAAAAGAATGTCGTCCACTTCTTCCGCAGGTATCGACGGAGGGCTTGGATGCAGTAAGGCTTCGACAGAGACTCGTAGCTGTTCGTCTAACTCCTGCGCAGGCCTTGACTGACGGTTTGTACGTTGAAGGTCTTTGAGAGTGGCATGTAGCTGTTCTTCTAAGTCATTAGGTGAACCGGCCACAGCACCGGATGGCTGACCTTCGGTAGGTACTAATTTAGCAACCTCTTCATCCGCGGGGTTCATCGGCGCGTGTCCCACTTGGGGGTCGAACTCTTGACTCACATTAACTCTCCCGAGCCGCGCCGTCTTCGGAATTTCAAATAACAGGCAAATAACAGGTAAAAAATGGAACTGACAAAATCTGACAACGGGAAGTGGAAACCAGGGCAAAGGCTGGATAGCCATGGCCTTGGCTCCAACCAGCGATGGATTATGGACGATTGCGGGGCCGTCTAGCGCCAGATGTCTTTGAACGGTTCAGGCGACATTGCGGTATAGCGTACCGTGTTTGTGATGCTGGCGTGGCCAAGGAAGTGCTGGAGCCGCCGCGTATCCATGCCTCGGTTG
>JBAQBC010000082.1:0-13234 GCA_049286035.1 Xanthobacteraceae bacterium | reverse complement strand
GGACATTACCATTGGCGGCCGACTATCAAAGACTCAGTACCAGTACACTTTGGCCGATGCGGATTCGAACGAGCTCAATCATTGGTCAGCTTATTTTCTCGACAAGCTCAAAGGCCTTCCTGGAATTACCGGCGTCACCACCGATCAGGAGAACGGCGGGCCGCGTTTGAATACGACAGTGAACCGCGAGGTGGCATCGAGCTTCGGCATTCTGCCGGCGACTGTTGACAATACTCTCGACGACGCTTTCGGCCAGCGCATCGTCTCGACGATGTTTACCGCGCTCAATCAGTATCACGTGGTGCTTGAGGTCGATCCGCGTTTCCAAACTAGTCCGGACTCGCTTAATAATATCTATGTGAGTTCTTCCGCGGGACAGGAGGTGCCGCTTAGCGCTTTGACCAACAGCTCGGTCACAGCGGCGCCGATCGTGATCAACCATCAGGGCATGTTCCCTTCGACCACGATCTCATTCAACCTCGCGCCCGGGACAGCCCTCGGCGATGCCGTTGCCGCCATTCACCGCATTGAGCAGGAAAGCGGTAAGCCAGCATCGCTCACCACTTCGTTCCAGGGCAATGCAAGCGCTTTCCTGTCAGCGCTGTCGGGCGAGGTGATCCTGATCGCGGCGGCGCTGGTGGTGATCTACATCATCCTCGGCGTTCTTTACGAGAGCGTCGTCCATCCGATCACGATTCTGTCGACATTACCATCAGCCGGAATCGGTGCATTGCTCTTGTTGATGGCTGTGCATGTCGATCTCAGCGTCATCGCCATGATCGGCATCATTCTGTTGATTGGCATCGTCAAGAAGAATGGCATCATGCTGGTCGACTTCGCGCTGGAGGTCGAGCGCGCCGAAGGAATCTCAGCGGAAAAGTCGATCTATCAAGCTTGCCTGCTACGGTTTCGTCCCATTCTGATGACCACAATGGCGGCATTGCTTGGCGGTGTGCCGCTGATGCTTGGCACTGGCGCTGGATCGGAGATCCGCCAGCCGCTTGGCTACACGATCGTCGGCGGATTGATTCTGTCGCAGCTTCTGACGCTGTTTACGACGCCAGTTGTGTACATCTATCTCGATCGAGCGCAGTACTTCATACATCGATGGCGCGGGAGCGTCCAGCAGGGCGCGGCAACCGCCTCAAGCTAATCTGGCGTTCAGAATTGGACGCGCTTGCCTCCTACGAACTCGATCGTCCGACATTTTATAATCGAATTTAGTGTCCTAAACGCGTGTTTAATGGCGCCGCGTCTTTCAATGCGTACATTGATGATGCAGTTGAACCAAACGGCTCAGTTAAATCTGGACCATTTTCTATTTAACAAAGGTGACGCCATGACCATCACGAGCAAACAGACTAATCTTCCCACGCGCATCGACTCACAAAGCAAAAAGCTTTTCAAGTCGTCCGCGAAACTCGCAGTTGCCAGCTTGCTGCTCATCAGCGCAGCCTCCGGTGCATCGGCCAACTGGCATTCGACCTCGCATGACGGTCGGCTCGCGCAGAGGGGCTATTACGGCACGCCGTATGGTGGAGGCCCGCAATACGGCGATGGCGGTGGCGACCAGTACGGCTATGGCCCCGGCTACAGTTACGCTCGTCAGGCGCCGAGCCGTTGACCCGGGTCGCGCGGCAATACTCGGAGCCGCGCGGGCGCCACACTGCAAGCCAGCGCGATTGCACCGCGGGCGCTCCAACACGTCAAAAAGCTGATGTAGCCGGTGATGCGGCTGGCTGCATTGAAGCCCTGAGGGCGATTAAAGGCTCGTACGGTATTCGGTAAGCCGCAGGTGCTGTCAGGTGCGCAGGATCAGACATATGATTTTACATCTATCATACGCGTCAACAGCTATCATACGCGTCAAGAGCAGATTAGGACACGGAGAGCCCCAATGAAGCTTGGCATCATTGGCACCGGAAATGTCGGCAACGCCATCGCACTTGCAGCCGTAACGCGCGGCAGCGCTCGCGAGATCGTGCTCGTGAACCGGACGCAAAAGGTGGCGGAAGCGGTGGCGACTGACCTGCGTTATGGAACACCGCTTGGTCCGAGGATCGACATCACTTATGGCGATTACGACGCCTTGAATGACGCCGGCGTGGTGCTCATCACGTCAGGCGTCAACGAAAAGACCGGTGGCGCCACCGACCGCAGCGATCCGCGAGGGCGGCTGAGGCTTCTGGAAAAGAACGCCGCGATCTATCGCGACATCGTTCCAAAGATCGTGAAAGCGGCTCCGCTTGCAGTATTGATCGCTGTCAGTGACCCGCCTGACCCGCTCGCCGATATTGCGCGAAAAGTCGCGGGCCATGATCGCGTGCTCAGCACCGGCACCTTTCTCGACAGCCTGCGCTTTCGTGTGCATCTCGGGAAGCATTTTGGCGTCGATCCTGTGAGTGTGGAGGCACAGGTCATCGGCGACCATGGCACATCGCAGGTTTTCCTGTGGTCGTCAGCGCGCATCGCGGGCGTGCCCTTGATGACGCTGTTGCAGCAACGCGGTGAGAACCTGGCTGACCTGCGTACGAAGGTCGAGAAAGACGTGCGCTACGCCAATATCACGATCATCGAAGGCCACGACGCCAGCCAGTACGGTATTGGTATCGTATCGGCGCGGCTCGCAGAAATGGTATTGCGTGACGAGCGGAGCGCAATTCCCATCGGCAGTTACCAGCGGGAATTTGGCGTCACCTTGTCCCTCCCGAGCATCGTGGGCCGCGACGGCATCATTGCAATTTTGCCGCCGGACCTCTCGTCAGAGGAGCGGGCCGGATTGCAGAAAAGCGCCGAGAATTTGCGTAAAGCGCTGGAGTGCGTCAGCTTATAATCCATTGCAACCTTGCACATTGGGGCGACCCCCGATGTCTCCGATCGATCAATCCCAGCCGAAATCTGACGTCCGCATCCGTTACCAACTACGGACATCGCGGTAGGTCGGCGACATGTCAAAACTCTGACATTGGCCTAATAATCTTCCGATTTGGGTCGATCGCGGACGAAATTCGATAGCGGTTGATCCTTTGAATCAGCTTCCGAAGCCGAAAGGCGAGAATGGTTCGGACTTTTGTCCGGCGATATATCTCTCATGCCAAACGGCACGCTCGATGGCTTCAATCACGTCTTGGATTTTGATAAAGGCCTCACGCATGTTTTCCGTATCTCCGCGACTTTGTTTCTCCGCCAAAGCTTCCGCGACGTCGCGGCGGTGCGCAACCTCTCTATCTCGCGCTGCGATCAGCTTTTGAACGTACTCGTTGTCCTGAGCCATAGCGGTGGTTTCCTTCTAAACGCTTCGATCGTGATCAAAATAGATAAATCGGCAAACAAACAACGCAGCGGCGCGATTTAATAATCAGTAATGTTGTGTCAGGGTGGGCCACGAAAGCGAGCCCGGTAATCGATTAAAACTCCGCGTTGCCGGCTGCGTTATTGAGGACGCGGATGTGCAACCTGACGCCAATAGCAAGCATAACGCCGTGAATGCGCAGCGCGCGTTTAAAAGCATTCCGCCGCCGTCTCTTTCAACCCCACTGATGGCGGTCAAGCCAATTATCGATCAGCGAATGCGCCAGCGCCTCCGCCTGCTCGCGGTCGCCGGTGACGACTTTCCCTGCGCTTTCAACATCACCGGGATGAATGGCTACGCTCCATTGATCCCGTTCGATCCGGGCGCGGATGGTGTACCTTATACCTCTGTATTCCACCAAGGCACCTTGCGCTCAAATTGAAAGCCCAGCAACAATCATCGCAGCGGCGCTTGCGCGCCCAGCGCCGGATCGCGTTCGCGCTGCTTGGACAACGAAGTCGCCCTAGGTCTTCGTTGACTTTGGGGCCTGCGTCTCGGCCTTGATCGCGAGCTGTTCCCAATCGTCCGCGCGCTTGAGCCAAAGTGCTTTGCGTTCGCCGCTCTGATCCAAACTGGCCAATTGCCGACACGCTTCGGCTTTTCGACGCAACGCGAGAGAATCTTCAACCATATCGCACTGTAGCGCAAAACTCTCAGGAACTCCCGCCTAATTAGGACAGTCGGGAAATCAAAATTACGGCGCAACGCGTAATTTGCGTGGAAACCCGCGGGCGGCAGAATTGCAGACTAGCGTTGGCGGCAAGAGCGGCTCGAAATCCGCGCAGACCGTTTATTAGACTTGTTCTGTGAGTAAAAGTCAGCGCACCCTTAGATTTGCCGCCGATTCTTTTCCGCGGTTACTTTCAATCTCGTATTCGACCTGTTGGCCTTCGTTGAGTGTACGCAAACCAGCGCGCTCCACCGCTGATATGTGGACAAAAACGTCCCGACCACCGTCTTGGGGCTGAATGAACCCGTAACCCTTGGTGGGGTTGAACCACTTGACCGTGCCTGTAGCCATCGACTGCTCCTGATCGTTACCCGCTCGTGCAAAAACGTCCGCTACCTTGAGTATGACGTTACACCGATGATGACAATCGTAAAACAGCGATTTCCGGTGTAAATCCCGAAACCGCTCGGCTAGGTAATCCACCCAGCTTTGATCCGCGCCTTCATAATAATTGCCTCACAATCCTTGCGCGATACCTTGAGGCGATCGAGGATACCTTCGTGCCTGATTGTCTTTCCGTCCTTAGACTCGCTCCAGCCATCGAGATCATCGGTCGCGCAAGCGGCGAGATCTTCAATAGACGTTATACCATGTTCACCAAAGGCAACGAGCATTCTGTCCGTTACACCTGGAATGTCCTTGAGACTGTCTTCAACGCCAAGCTCTTTTCGTTTTGCATCAAATGGCGTTTCTGTGGGGTGTGATGATGAGGCTCGAACCTCAAGATTTGGCACCGATTCCGTTTGGTGTACGTCCGCGGGCGTAATCGGCTCGTGACCCGATTCAGATTGTTCGGAACGTGCGGCGGCCAACCGCCCTATGCGATCCAGAAACCACTTCATGGAAGGATCTTACCTGTTTTGGTTGCGTTAAGTCGAAGATTTTTTCATTCTGGAAATAACCATCCCGTTACGGCCACTTGCCGCAAATGTACTGCAATCGTTGAGACGATCACATTTCGCTGAGTCGCTGTGATGTCCGCTCGAGTTCCGAAAGTGGACATTGCCGGGCCACAGTCGGATGTCCGAGAATCGCCCTGCCCTCGGGGTCGTTATTTGCGCTCGCGATCCCCATGTCAGGGGGTGGCTTCTGCCAGAACTTCGACAGGGAAGGACCAAGTCATGAGCCGATGGCAAGACATCGTTGACAATCTACTTACCCATCTGGAGACGGAGACTCCCGGCGCCAACGGTTTCAGGCTGAACATCGACCATAAGATCTGGGAAGCCGAACAGGAAGTATCAAAAACGGTGCCGATAACACCGCATGAAACGACATCGCGACGCCTCCATGGCTTCCAGCGCGAGCTAATTGAAACATTGTCCAAGCAACTGAAAAATGATCCTGCGAACGAGGTTTTGCTGGAGGCTCGATCCTTACTTGAAAACCCGTGGCTCCGCGTCGTCGAACATCAGCGACCGGACTTAAGATGAATGAAGCCCGCAAGAGTGTTTCCGGTACGATTTCGGTTTCAGGGCAAAAAATTAGAAGGCCTCTTCGCTGAGGGTGGTGCAGGACGCTAAATTAGCTCACCAAGGGCATTTGCTCGAGTTGGTTTGAAGCAGTCGGCTTCCGTTCCAGCGCGGCGAGAAAGCGCTCGGCCCAGCGTTGGCTGTTGTTGTGTGAGAGGATCCGGAATAGCGAATCGTGCCGCTCGCGCCGCTCGGCCAGGGGCATCGACAGCGCCTGCCCGATGGCTGCTGCGACGCTGTCGGCATCGTAAGGATTGACCAATAACGCGGCTTTGAATTCATGAGCCGCGCCAGCGAAACGCGACAAGATAAGTACGCCCGGATCATCGGGATTCTGGGAGGCGACATATTCCTTGGCAACGAGATTCATACCGTCGCGCAGTGGAGTCACGAGCCCAACGCGTGCGGCGCGATAAAGCCCGGCAAGCGTCGCGTGGCTATAGGGACGGTTGACGTAACGGATCGGCGTCCAATCCGCCTCGCCATAGGCGCCGTTGATACGACCTGCGGCCGATCCAATCTCCCGCTCCATATCGGCGTACTCCGGAATTTCGGTGCGGCTCTTGGTCGCGATCTGTAGATAAGTCACTTTGCTCCGCCAGTCAGGTTGCGTCCGGAGGAATAGCTCAAATGCCGAAAGCCGATGGGCAATCCCCTTCGAGTAGTCCAAGCGATCGACCCCGATGATGAGCGCACGGCCAGCCAGGCTGCTGATCACGCGCTTAACGAACGGCAATCGCACTGAACGCTGGGCAAGATCGGCGAAGGCCGCGGTCTCGATGCCGACCGGGAACACGTCGATTCGAATTATCCGGTCGGCAACGACGAAATTGAAATCGCGGCTGTGCAGGCCGCATTCGCGCGTGAGATAACGGCTGAAATTAAAGGCGTCATCGCCGGTCTGGAAGCCGACAAGATCGTATTCGCAGAGTGATGGAATAAGACGCTCGTGGTGCGGCAGTGCTGTCAGGATTTCTGGCGGTGGGCACGGGGTGTGAAGGAAAAAGCCGATACGATTCTTGTGCCCGCGCTCGCGCAGGGCTTTGGCGAGCGGCATCAGGTGGTAATCATGCACCCAGATGAGGTCATTCGGCCCAAGCACCTTGTGCAACTCGCGCGCGAAGTGATCATTGACACGAAGATAGCCGCTCAAATCCCGGCGTGAGAACTCGGCGAGATCGATTCGGTAGTGCAGAATCGGCCATAGCACACGATTCGTGAAGCCACTGTAGTATTCCTGGTAGTCTTCTTTGGAGAGATCGAGCGTGATGTAGGTAATTTTGTCATGCACGACCTTTTGTGTGGCAATCTTAGTATGTGTAGCGGCGACCTTGCCACTCCAGCCAAACCAAATGCCAGTTTTGTGCTTAAGTGCGGCCTTGAGAGCAACTTCAAGCCCGCCGGCGCGCGCCTTTGCATTTTTCTCGGGAATACCGACTCTATTTGAGACTATGACGAGCTGAACCAAAAGCGGTCCCCTTCGCGACACCGATTGGCTTTCATTAAATGATCCGCCTGTAATGTTAGTTGGTAGTTGGCGCTGACGCCAGCTTGGCCAACCACGAAGGGCAACTGACCTGATGAATGGCGGCGCCAGCACAGGCACCGGCGGCAGGAAGCATCAGTGATTCTGATCGCTTTTGTGGCAGGTTCGAGCGGCAGAATTTGTTAGCCTGAACCGACCGGGCGGGCAACGTTTCAGGCGCGAGCGGCCTGGAGATCGAGGCAAAGGCACGACGGAAACTCAAACACCCGAGTCGATCAAGTATGCTCAGGAGCTTCCTCGATCATTGATTTGCCGCGGGAGACCTAGATACTGCGCCCCGAACTCTCGGCAACCATGGGCCTGCAACGGATAAGGGGACGATGAGCAATTCTCACGGCCGTTTCGTCTGGTATGAGTTGATGACGACTGACGTCGAAGCGGCAAAGGCGTTTTACGTCAGAGTCGCGGGCTGGGACACGCGCGACGCATCGATGCCCGGTCTACGCTACACATTGTTTACAGTTGGCGAAGCTTCAGCCGGCGGATTGGTTAGCCTACCTCAGGATGCGAAGAAACTGGGCGCAGCGCCGCGTTGGATCGGATATGTCGGCGTCGACGATGTGGTCGCTACCACCGGCCGGGTGAAAGAACTCGGCGGAACGGTGCACGTCCCGCCGACAGATATTCCTAATGTCAGTCGTTTTTCGGTCGTTGCCGACCCGCAAATGGCAACATTTATTCTGGTCAAATGGTCGGATCCCGGCCGAAGCCGGCCGGTTGACTTGAGCGAAATAGGCCATGTTGGGTGGCACGAGTTGCTAGCCGCCGACCGGGAGCGGGCGTTTGCTTTCTATCGCGAAATTTTCGGCTGGCAGAAGGCAGCCACCGAAACCGGGCCGACTGATACGTATCAGCAGTTCGCCGCGGCAGGCCAGACGATTGGCGGCATGTTCAACAAGCCACGGACCGCGCCAGTCGCCTTTTGGCTTTACTACTTCAACGTTGGCGATGTCGGTGCGGCGGCGGAGCGCGTAAAGTCAGCGGGCGGTAAGATCCTCGAGGGGCCAACTGACGTGCCAGGCGGCGCCAAGGTCGTCCGCTGCATGGATCCCCAAGGTGCCATGTTCGCGCTGATCGGAAAACGCAGCGACAAAGCGATCGGCTATTTCGAGCGCGACGCATCGCCTGATTCGAGCGAGCGCCGCCGCTGGTCCTGGTAGAGCGCAAACTCGTGCGGTTCGATTGATCGCCACTCCGCCGTCGCTCTAGCTAGCAGCCTCCGATGGCGCGCCGCGACCAATCGCAAACTGCCCGACCGGGCCTTCGATATAGAATTCGATTCCGGTCATCCGTGCGAACAGATCGATATTGCTGGTTCCAATCGCACAGCCGCCAAGTCCCATGGCAGTCGCCATGAGGTAGAACGTTTGCGTCAATACGCCGACATCCTTGAGAATGAGCGAGTATGCGATCGAGCTATATTTCCACGAAACTCTGCCGAAGCGTGCGGCAATCGTGATCAAGATCTGCGGCAGGCGGGATTCGCCCATTGCAAATGCCGCCGACTTCAGGAGCGCATCAAGCTCGGACGCACCGGCGTTTATCCGCACCAGCGCGTGTTCGCCGGCATCGTAGTGATAGAATCCGCGAGGGAGTCCCTCGCATTTATCAACGGCGAGATAAAGCTCCAGTGCGTGACTGCTGCCGCCCGACGGATAAGGCCTGGCAGTATAAGTGATTGATGATCCGCCGCCGGCGTCCAGTGGGGCGGCCCACTCCGACTGCACGCGCGCGGTGCCGTCAAGAAACCGGGACAGCTCAGCGAGCGTAATCGGTCGCCGATCATCGAAGCGACGAACGGAGTGACGTTCACCCAGTATTTTCCCAATAGGCAGCTCAGATTCTGTATCGGTGGCCAAGAATTTGGCCAATTCGATCCTGCTTCCGGACCAGCACGGCCGCATTGCCGGCGGTGGAGATATGGTCGTCGCGTATGGGTAAACTCCGCCTAACGGGTTGGCGTGTCGACCTTCCGTGCTGCGGGTGTGGAACAAAAGATCGTGGAAGTCCCAGAGAACAAGGCCATCGTTACCTTCGGTCGGGCGGAAGCCGCTGTCATGCGCGGCATCGAGCTTGAAAAGGATTTGGCAATCCACCAGCAAGGCGAGCAGCGCGACACCGCCAAAACCGCTCTGTCGACGGAGTTTTTTAAGCGGTTGTGGCGCTGCCAGCGCGGCCAGGCTGGCCGCAATGTTGGCATCGCAAATTCGAAACAGTGCGGCTGAGCGAGGCGACTCCAGCACGAGCTCGCGGCCACGCCGGCGCATATAGGCGAAGCGCGACAGTACCAGAGCGTCGTTATTGTCGAGCCGCGGAATACGTGGCCAATAATCCGGAACCTGCGGTTCAATGATCACCTGGTCGACGCCGCGTAACGAAGGCCCGAGACGAAATTCTAAAAGGCCATGGCTAGCCAACCGTCGAACCAGGAGCGCAATCTCCTTGTTGGTGGCTTGCGCGCCGGATGCGAACGCGCTGAGCGGCAGACCCACGCGCAGTTCCTGGGCGCGACGGGTTGCAGCATCGCTGAACTTTCCCAAGGCGGCCGAATGGCCGTAAAAGCTGGCGGCGAGCTCGCCATTCGGCTGCACTTCGAACGCGACATGGCCGGCGAGCCGTGCGGAAAGAACGGATGGCGCAACCCGGTGGCCAATCTTCCTTGGCGAAGCGTGCAAGGCAGGCCCCCCTATATCAAGTTTGGGGGTGAAGTGGATTGAGCTCGTTCTCTGATAGCGGTCGATCGCGCAATCCAAGCTTGATGGGGACGTCGTAAAGCCGGCCAGGCGCGAAGCGGCGATAGAAATGCCGCAATCCGGGAACGATGACCCGCACGACCGGGACTTCGATATCAGGACGCGTCTGATCGAGGACGAGGAAATCGAGCCCCTCTCGTTTTACGAGATTCACGCACGCCATGACCTGCTCGCGCTTGTCGAGACGGCCGAAATTCGAGTCGCGACCCGGTCCAACCGGCGCGTGTCCATTCGGCGTCAAATAGGGATGGTCGCGCAGATAAAACGGCGTAATTCCCTCGTGGCTCGACGGAGCGGCGTTCCGGGCTCCCATCAGACCTATCGAGAGAAATTGATTCACCTCGGTCAGCGCGCGCAGCAGTGCAACGCGCGCATTGAAGTGCGAGCCGGAGCCGTACTCGACGAAATCATGCCCGTCTTGCTTGGCGTGCGACAGCGCCACAAAGCTGGGGACCCCCAGATCGCTAGTGATATCCAGCACCCAAAGCCGCCGTCCGGTGTCCGCAAGCTGGTTTTTCAGATCGCGGACATAGGGATCGTCAAACTGGCCGAGATCTAATTCCGGCCGCTCCAGTCGATTGTACCACCAAATGGCGTAGGAATCGCGCTCCACCAGCTCCAAGAAACCCTGGACGATCGCTTCCTCGATCGTGTTGCCGGCGGCGCAGCCATTTGAATCGGCGTGGATGTAGCCGGCGGCGGAACCGCCCGCATGGAAGAAATACAACAGGCTGGTAGGCAGGTATTTGAAGCGTTCATCTCGTAGCGACCAGACCGGCGACCATTCGATTTTTGCCGATGGATCGAATGGAGGCGGGGTTGGCGTCACGTCCTGACCCATCGTCGACTGCAGCTCGCCTCGGTATTGCTTGTCGCTGAACAACAGAACGTCATTCGGAGGGATGGCCTCGCCTGCCGGGAAATCGGCAAAACGCCGTGCCACCCTGATTTCGTCGCCCTGAAAAATTCCGCAATAGCGCTCAATCGCCTCCATCAACGCACTGGCTTCGCCTTGTTCGGCCGTGCTGCCCTTGCCGAAGCTTCCACCGCTCAATCCTTCCCTGAGTTGATCGACCGTTTCGGCGGGCGCCGAAAAATTGTGCATGGCAAAGTAGTTGGTGTTTAAAGGCAAATCGGCGTCGATCGGTTCAAGTCGCGACACTACGCCGGTTAGCGGACTCACGTGCTTGCGAAAGCGCGCAACAGTCGTCCGCGACGGCATGGTTCGGAATCCGCCGCTCGTCTCGATGAGATTGGCGCCGGCGGTAAGCTTGACTGGCCCCGGAGCACGGCGCGGGTCGCGCAGCTTCTTCTGCCCGCAGTCTGGACATTGCGGGCGGGCCGCCACGTAATGCTTGGCAATGGTCGATCCCAAAAGATCAAGACTGAAGATGTGTTCGCGCAAATCCGTTCGGAAGTCGGTGGCAATTGCTTTCGCAATCTCGAGAGCCGCGAGCTGGATGCCACTCTGCCCGACCGTGTCGTCCGCGAGCGGCGAAACCGCAATGCGGCGCGCCTGTTTGCGCTCAAGCATCGCCTTGACCTCGCGGTTTCGTTTCATGCGGTCGGCAAGACAGCTCCAGCAGGCGCCTTTACCCGGGCTGAACACCGGACCCACCAGGGGGAAAATGCCGGAGGGCTGAACGAGTAGCCAACGTGAATGGTCCGACAAGTGCTTTCGGTTCAGTTCTGCCAGGCGCGTTTCGAAGTAATCGTTGACCAGGATGACCGTCAGGTCGGCGGATCCCTTGACGACACGAACGCCCAGCTTGCGCAAGGCGGCGCCGAGCTGTTTTGCACCCTTCACATTGATCGCTTGGAGGCGCACGCGGCAATTGCGGAGATTTTCATGCGCAACGATCGGCGCCAAACCGAGATTCGCCCAATAGGCCGCCGTCGTGCCCGCGGAGGACCTTCCCTTCGTGACAATGTAACGGCGCTCAACCAGCCGGTTGACAGCTTCGGCGATCTTGTCGGCCGGAAACTTTTTCGTCAGCTCGCGAACAATCTGGCCAAAGCTCTTTCCGGCGCCAATCGCGGTTGTCAGTGCACAGTAAAGTTCGCCATGAAGGAAGAACTTGCGATGTTCGGAATACAGGCACACGACATCGCGAGGCAGTATGTAGACGGAGAAATTTGGCGCGAACTGAGGAACGTCCTTGCTGCCAAATTGCGTAACGCTGTTACGGCGATCGTCTGCCACGGGGGCTGCCCGCACATCTTTATTCTTTTGGTTACCCGTGTGGATCACCATCGGACGGCCATATGCTTCGAGTTGTGACCTGGCATCGAGTGTGTGGCAGCACTGCTAATGCAATTTACCGCATGGCGCGGCCCACTTATATGGCTGCCCTCTGCGGCGCCGGCCTGCGATTGTGCACCGCGTTTCACCGCGTGCCGCAAATAAAACAGGACGGGCCGGGTCACCTAAGACCCGGCCACCATTATCGGACATCCTCGTGCTGCGGGCTTTGCTCTAACAGATGCGGCAATAACCCCAGGACAAGCAGCAGCCTCCGCAGCCGCCACAGCCCCCGCAACCTCTCCAACCGCACCTGCAGCCGCCGCATCTGCAGCCGCCACACCGACAACCCCTGGCGACTTTTTCGCCGGACTGAGGCATTGCGGCATTTTCCTTGTCGAACACATAGAACGTCGACAAGCTGACGTCAGAGATTTCCTCCTCGCCCAGAAAGATCTGATGATTCGGGGAGGTATTTTGCGGCGGAATATCCGCCGCGGTTCCACCGGTCGATGCGGACGCTCCACCGGCCAGTGACAACGACAACCCGGCAGCCCCCAACACCGGTACGGCTTTGCTTCGCCGCTTTCGCTTCGAAGCTTGCTTGGCACGCGCCATTTCGGGTTCTCCCATACTTTCGAGGCAGCTTTTCGCTCAATCGCGATTGTATGAGCGAAAAGATTTTACGCTCAGCCCAGCGTGCTAGCAAGCGACGCTGCCGACTTCACGATTTGTTTATGTCGTTGAGTTTTTGTCACAGCGAGGATCTTACGATTGGTCCCTTAAGTAGACGATAATAGCAACCGACCACAACTTCATTCCTTAACCAACATTCATGTAGGCAGAAAGATCGAAGTCGCTCTCATCCTTATTAAGCGTGCGGCCCCGATCTGGTTCCCATCCCCCGAAACTCCACGAGGTTGGGGCCGACATTACCCCAATCAATTGGGGTTCTCGGCAGGCCCAAATCGGGCAGCGATTACGAATTCCATGGAGTTGTTGGGAAGCCACCTGCTTCGCCGGTAAGGAGAGTGAGCACGAATACCAAAACCATCGTTGACGCCCCTTGATGCCCTCAAAAAATCGGTCCACGCTTGACGCGTTCGCAAAATGTAACCGCCAACGAAGGGAACGAATGG
>JBAQBC010000081.1:0-1854 GCA_049286035.1 Xanthobacteraceae bacterium | reverse complement strand
AGTCAGAAAACTGTCGGCCGCCGAGACGGCTGGCAGATTGCATTCCTGATCGGCCTTAACTGTTCGATGACTGATAGGCGCTAAGACTTCGGAAGGCTGGATTGTAGTGTAAGTACCGGCCTGATCTCCAACTTGGCCCCGACATCAGTTGTCGGGGCCTTTTTGTGGCCTCGTGGCTGGTGGTGGTTGACGAGCCCGCCACCCAAGGCAGCCAGGTACTTGCATTTGATGATCGTGACGTTGTTCAGCTGTTGCGAGCCGCGATTGAGCGTGAAGGAATCAAACAGCTTATGCGCGGCGTCATGGCCTTGAGCGCACTGGCCTGAATATGATTTTGAGGCGAAAAAGACCTGTGAGTGACGCTGTTATTAAGTCGCTAGGTCTTCGGAAACTCTATGTCCCCGAATGAGCGCCGCTTCTCGCCGCCTGGTCGATCGAGGACAACGGGCCGCTTCATTGTGACCGACAGCGCCGGCCAGAAGCTTGCATATATCTATTGCGAGGATGCTCCAGCGAGGAAGGTTTCATGGCCAGCAACGATGACGACTATGGTGATGCGTTCAAAGAAGCGAAACTTGAACACGACAAACGACGGCAACGTTCCGCAGCAAAACAGCGTTTGGAAGCGGAAGTCGATTCAGACGCCGCCGCAATGACCAATGTGGTGCTGCCTCAACTACAGGCCGCTTCTGAGAAATTGGAGCCGCTCGGCGGCAAAGTAGAAATTCGGCGGTACGGTCGCACTGGGAAATCGCTTCGGCCCACCTCAGTCGCGTTCCGCGTAACGGATCGGGAGGGTCATCAAAGCCGCGTCTATTTGATTGTTCCACATGGAGGAACGGTCACCATCACGAGCGGTGATGGTTTCGGCCTTACAGACCAACCTCGAGAAGCCGTGAACGTAAGCGAGAAGGTCGGTATCCAGCACCGCGATGACCTCACAATCGAGAATGTCAAAAAGCTAATCTTGGGCGCGATCGGGGAATACCGAAACTATCGCAAACGCACGGATAACAACGACGACCTGGAATGAACATCATTGAAGCGCCGGGCAAGCGACTGCCGGCCGCGCCTGCGGAACGACTACGTTGCGGTCTTTCTCCGGCTCGCGCCGTCCTCGACGATTTCAAGCGGGGTTCGATCGGGGCTTCGAGCGTATGCGTCAATGCTATGTCGCGCTCCTCCTGCTCATGCAGTTGTTGGCGCGCACCTACGTGCTGCATCACCGCATCATCGTTCCGGCCGCGGCCGTTCTGATACTCGGGCTCGGCGGAACGATGCTGGTGTTCGTCGGCCGCGATTTCTTTCCGTTCATCGACGGCGGTCAAATCCAGCTGCATGTCCGCGCGCCGGCCGGGACCCGGATTGAAACCACCGAAAATATTTTTCAGGAGGTTGAGGACAAGATTCGCCAGATCATCCCTGAAAGCGAACGAGCGCTGATCGTCGACAATATCGGATTGCCGGCGCGGGCATACAATCTGGCTTTCACCGACGGCTCAACGATCGGCGTCAATGATGGCACCATCCTGGTCTCGCTCAAGGATGGTCACGCGCCCACCGCCGAATACGTCCGCAAGCTGCGCGAAGCGCTGGCAGCCGCCTTTCCGGAGGACGTGTTCTATTTCCAGGCTGCCGCCATCGTTACGCAGATTCTCAATTTCGGGCTCCCCGCGCAGATCGACGTGCGAACCGTGGGCTATGATCGTACGACCAATCTTCGGGTGGCCAAGGAGATGCAGCGCCGGATGGCGGCGATCCCCGGGATCGCGGACGCGCATCTTCAGCAGGAAGTCGACGCCCCCGCATTCTACGCGACCATTGATCGGGCCCGAGCGGAGCAACTCGGCCTCA
>JBAQBC010000080.1:0-24071 GCA_049286035.1 Xanthobacteraceae bacterium | reverse complement strand
GCCCGCGGCGGCGATTTCAGCGTCAATTGCCGCGTCGTTTTCGGCGGCGGGATTTCAAATCGCAATTGCGCTTCCGAAGGATAATCGACCCTGGAGGTTCGCCCCTCCTGTTGCAGGCGGCGATAGACCTCCTGCCATGACGGCGGTTCCGGCGGTTCCGGCAGCTCCTGCAGCCAATGGGTCACCGCCGCCTCGTCGCACCATTGCAAAAGCTTCGGCATCACGGCCCGATGCGCGGGTGCAAGCATGAACGCGCGCATCGAATGCTCATCGGTCCACAGCGTGCGCGTCCAGAATGCGAGATGGGCATCGCTCAACAGGGAAACCGCAAGGTTCCCCGACGCGTTTTTTGCCGCGCGCGCCGAGCGCAGCGAGCCGAGCAAAAACGCCGGCAAAAACCGCAACGACCGCACACGCAGCCGGGTGATCGAGACTAGCGGCATGGCTTAGGTCTCGCTCATTCCCGCGCAAGCGGGAACCAGATGAAATGAATCGGCATCGGGATAAGTTTCCTGGGTCCCCGCTTTCGCGGGGACGACCGGATAGTAACAGCCGACCCAACCTGAACGGAACTTGCGCTAAAACCGATAATTGACGCCCGCCCGCACCACGTTCATTTGCACACGAGCGCTGTCGGTCAAAGACGGCGCACTAGTGACGACGACCGTGTTGTTGACGGTGCCCAAATCGACGTAGAGGTATTCGAGCCTTGCGCTCCAGTTCGGTCCGAGCGCAAGTTCGGCGCCACCGCCGATGGTCCAGCCGCTTGGCGTTGTGTTTTGAGTAAGCGAGGCGTTCACGCCACCACCGCTCGCCGTGCCTTTGAGCGCGACGCGTCCGAAGGCGTAACCGCCGGTGGCATAAGCGAGCCAGCCGTCGGCTGCGTAACCGATCCGGGCGCGCGCCGTGCCGAACCAATCGATGTCATGTTCAAGCGAGGCATTGGTCACCGGCCCGCAGATCGCGCATTGGGCGCTGATGCTGCCCTTGAGATTGCTCCAGTCGAAATCAGCCTCCGCGCCCAGAACCAGCGCGCCCGATTGCCAATTGTAGCCGACCTGAGCGCCGCCAACCGCGCCAAAAACCGCCGTGTCTGTGGTGGCGAATGGAACGCCGCCAAAGCTGAAAGTGCTCTGGTCGCGCGCCAAGCCCACGCCGACATTGCCGCCAACGTAAAAGCCGCTCCAATTGGCGACGGCGCGATACGCCGCCGGCGGTGCATAGACCGCCGGTCCGGGTACGGGCGGCGGCAAATCGGCCGCCTGCACGGCGAGTGGTGCGAGCGTAAGAATCCCCACGGATGCTGCGATCAGCCAGCGCACGAATCCCCCCCTCAATTTGCCGTCGGCGGTGCGTTGTAAAAATACGGAACGCCCAAACGGTTAATAACCCGTTAGGTACATCAGCTTCATCTGCAATGAGACGAGCAACGTTCAATAGAGCGGCGAAAATCAATACGTGAGCGAACCCTGCAGCGTCATGTTGCCGCCGTCATAACGGAAAGCTGCGGCGCTGAAATTCGGCGGGCCGAAACTGCCGGTGGCGTTATTGGAAAAACCATAGCCCTGCGTCGGTTTTCCGAACATGCCGGTGGTGAGCTGCGTCTCATTATGCTCGGCATGGAAGAATGCCACGGCGTAAGTTCCTGCGGGAACGCCGCTGAACACGCAGTTCGCCGCACCACCACGGATCGGCGCGATCACGCCACGCCATTCCTGGCCGATTTTCGGAAACGCCGCGGGCGAATTGAAGAGCGCGCAGCGCACCACGCCGTCGCCGTTCCGCACTCCGGTGACGGTGATCGACAGCTTCCCGGCCGGTTGCGACTTCCCGGCTGGCTGCGATAGGGCGGTGGTCAGCGTCGATGCAAGAGCGAGCGCCGCAACGGCGGCGACCTTCGCGCGGAATGAATGCAAGGCAAATCTCCCCTCGCAAAAATACCTAGCGACCGCGCCATCGGGTGACAAGCCGCGATCGCCGCCGCCATAGCCACTCAGCCCAAAATTTGAGCAAACGCCGGTCGTGGAGGCCATACAAACGCGATCTGCGGTCGCGTGCCTTTGGCGCGGAGATTGCTTAGCATCTGTTCGTCGACATAATTGAGGGCGGTGGGCCGGAAATCGTCATGTTCGACGAGATGACGGGAAGCGCGGATGTGGGCGGCGCCGTTCGGCCGCCCTATGCGGAATTGTCGCGCTGGTTGGACAGCGTCAAGCCGGACCTGCTCAATTTGCGCCGGCGCGAGGCCGAATTGGTGTTCCGCCGCATCGGCATTACCTTTGCCGTCTATGGCGATCCCGAAGCCACCGAGCGCCTGATCCCGTTCGATATCATCCCGCGGATTCTCGCCGCCGAAGAGTGGCAGCTTCTGCATCGGGGGCTGGAGCAGCGCGTCAACGCCATCAACGCCTACCTCAAAGACATTTACGGCAAGCGCGCCATCGTCAAAGCCGGCATCGTGCCCGAGGATCTGATTTTTCAGAATCCGCTGTTTCGTCCGGAAATGAACGGCCAAACGGTGCCGCACGGCATTTACGTCCATATCGCCGGAATCGACATCGTTCGGGTCGATCCAAAGACCTTTTACGTGCTCGAGGACAATGTCCGCACGCCGTCCGGCGTTTCCTACATGCTGGAAAATCGGGAAATCATGCTGCGGCTGTTCCCCGAATTGTTCTCACGCTACCGCATCGCGCCGGTCGAGAACTATCCGGACGAGCTGTTGGACGCGCTCAAATCGGTGGTGCCGCCGAGTGCGCGCGGCGATCCGACCGCAGTGCTGCTGACGCCTGGGCTCGCCAACTCCGCCTACTACGAGCACTCGTTCCTCGCCGACAAGCTCGGCATCGAACTGGTCGAAGGCCGTGACCTCACGGTGCGAGACGACGTCGTTTATATGCGCACGACCGAAGGGCTCAAGCGCATCGATGTGATCTACCGACGGATCGATGACGACTTTCTCGATCCGCTGGTATTCCGTCCCGACAGCACGCTCGGCGTACCTGGCCTGATGTCGGCCTATCATGCCGGCAATGTGACGCTTGCCAATGCGGTCGGCACCGGCATCGCCGATGACAAGGCGGTCTACAGCTATATGCCGGAGATCATCAATTTCTATCTGAGCGAGAGCCCGATCCTCAACAACGTGCCGACCTGGCGTTGCCGGGAGCCGGACCATTTGAATTATGTGATGGACCACATGGAGGAACTGGTGGTCAAAGAGGTGCATGGCTCCGGCGGCTACGGCATGTTGATCGGTCCGCAGGCCGAAAAAGCGAGTGTCGCCACATTCCGGCGCAAACTGAAATCGGCGCCGCACAATTTCATCGCCCAACCGACGCTGGCGCTTTCAACCTGCCCGACCTGCACCGCCAATGGGCTGGCGCCGCGCCATGTCGATTTGCGGCCATTCGTGCTGAGCGGACGCGACGGCGTGCGCATTGTCCCCGGCGGGCTCACCCGCGTCGCGCTTACGAGCGGCTCGCTGATTGTCAATTCCAGCCAGGGCGGCGGGACTAAAGACACCTGGGTGCTGGACGGATGAATCGTGCGTGTCGCACGACCGCGACGCGCAAGTGTCGAGTGTGGAGTTGACGCGATGCTGTCGCGAACCGCCGATAATCTTTATTGGCTCGCTAGGTATGTTGAGCGGGCGGAATATCTGGCGCGCATTCTCGACACTACGCTGCGCTTGAACACGTTGCCGTTGAGTTATGGCGGCGTCACCAATGAATGGGAATCGGCGGTCGCGAGTGCCGGCTGCGTCAATGCCTTCTTTGCCGCTTACGCCGAAGCCAATGAAGACACGGTGACGGACTTTTTGGCGTTTTCGACCAAAAATCCATCATCGATCCGCAACTGCTTTGAAATTGCCCGGCTCAATGCCCGCGCCGTGCGCACCGCGCTCACGACCGAGATGTGGGACACCATCAATAGCATTTGGCTCGAACTGAAGAACTGGAGCAAAGGCCCGTCCTCGCGCGAGGAGTTTGCCCGCTTCCTGCGCTGGGTGATGGGATCATCGCTACGCTACGACGGCTCGGCGTACCGGACCATGCTGCGCAACGACGCTTATTGCTTCTCCCGGCTTGGCGTTTATCTGGAACGCGCCGACAACACTGCGCGCATCCTCGATGTCAAATACCACCTGCTGCTGCCGCCGGTCGCCAAAGTGGGCGGACCGCTCGATTACTTCCAATGGGCATCGATCCTACGTTCGGTCTCGGCGCTGACTGCATATCACTGGGTTTACCGCCAGAACATCAAGCCCTGGCTCGTCGCCGAACTGTTGATGCTCAAGGATGAAATGCCGCGTTCGCTGGCCAGCTGCTATGAAAATCTGGTGGCAAACCTCGACCATATCGCGACCGCTTATGGCAGGCAGGGACCGGCGCAGCGCCAAGCCCACGCGGTGCGGGCGCGGCTGATGAACAGCCGAATCGAGGAAATCTTCCAGAGCGGATTGCACGAATTCATCGGTACTTTCATCGAGGACAATAACCGGCTGGGCTCCGCGGTCGCGGCGCAATATTTAATGTAGGTCAGCGCGCACCCATATTTACCTCGACCGCTCGCTTCCAATTCCGAGAGCTCGCCTGCGCCATGCACGTGCGAATTCACCACAGTACCGTCTATCGCTACGACCCGCCGGCGGCCGGCGCGATCCAGCTCTTGCGGCTCACCCCGCGCGACTTCGACGGCCAGCATGTCGTGCGCTGGCGCATCGACTTGTCGGCGGATGCGCACCTTACTCCCCGTGAAGACGCATTCGGCAACATCACCCACGTGTTCACCGCCACGGGCCCCTTGGCCGAACTCCGCGTCGACGTCGACGGCGAAGTCGAAACGCACGATACCCATGGCGTCATCAGCGGCGCGGTCGAGCGTTTTCCGCCGCGCCTGTTCCTGCGCTCGACCCGCTTGACCGCGGTGGACGAAGCGATCCGCGATTTCGCGCAAAGGGCACGCGGGCGCTGCGACGGCGATGCATTGGCGCAAGCGCACGCTTTGTTGGAGGGGCTGCACGGTGAAGTGGCGTTCGACCTGGACATGACCGAGGTGGTGCCGAGCGCGAGCGAAGCTTTCGCACTCAAGCGCGGCGTCTGCCGCGACCACTGCCATATTTTTCTCGCCGCCGCGCACTACCTCGATATTCCGGCGCGCTACATTGCCGGGTACCTGCAGATGGCCGATGGCCGGATCGAGCAAGACGCCGGCCACGCCTGGGCGGAAGCCTTCATCCCCGATATCGGCTGGGTCGGATTCGATCCGGCCAATGGACTTTGTCCCACTGAGTCCTATGTGCGCGTCGCCGTCGGACTCGATTCGATCGGCGCTGCGCCGGTGCGCGGCGTACGCTTCGGCGTCGGCAGCGAAAACATGGAGGTCGCCATCAAAGTTGGCCAGTGATCGTTCTGCCGCAGCCTTGCCAGCAGACGGCGTGCCCGGCTTTGAAGTTTGTCAATTCTAAAGCTTGAACAGCTTGCGCGCGTTGTCGCAGCCGATCTTGCGCCGATCCGCTTCGCTGATCGGGCAGACGTCGAACCAGGCCGCTGCGTGATCGATGTTCTCAAACGGCCAGTCGGCCGAGAACATGATGCGATCCGAGCCGAGTACCAGGATCGCATCGATCAGCGCTTGAGTGTGAAAGTTTCCGGAGGTGGTGATGTGGAAATTACCGGCGAAATAATCGCGCATCCGTTTCTTCGCCGGATAACTGTGCCGTTTTTCGATCCAGCCATTGGCATTGTCGATTCGCCACATCGCATAGGGCAGATTCTCGCCGAGATGACCGAGAATGATATTGAGCCGCGGGTGTTCATCGAACAGGCCTGAACCCATCAAGCGCAAGGCGTGAACCGCGGTCTCGTGAGCGAACGCCCAAATTGGACCAAGCAGCCAGGGATGTCCCTCGTATATTTTGCCGTCGCGCGGCAGCGGATTGCGCGGATGCAGATAGAACGGCACATCGAGCCGCTCGACCATCGCCCAGAACGGCCGATATTGCGGCAGATCGTAATAAACGACGTTCTCTGCACTGCCGGCCTGCGAGAAGCCGTTGACCAGCGCGCCACGAAAGCCAAGCTCCTTGACGCAACGCTCGAGCTCACGCGCCGCGCCATCGGGATCCTGCATCGCCAGCGCCGCCAACCCCTGAAATCGATTGGGCCGCTTGGCCACTTGTTCGGCGAGATAATCGTTGGCCTTACGGGCGACCTCAGCCGCGCGTTTTTCATCCGGGATCGCTTGCACCGCGGGCGCATTGAGCGACAACAGCATCAGTTCGATGCCGTTCTGGTCCATTTCACGTAGGCGCCGTTCATGAATGTCCATGACGCGGCTTTTGACTTCCTGCCACACCCGATCCGGAAAATAGCCGTGGGAATCTTCAAGCGTATCCGGAATGGCGAAATGCTCCTCAAGCGCGACCTTGTCCTGCATGATCCCTCTCTCTCCCCTCTGTTTCCTTAAGTCCGCCGGCGCGCGATTATTATCCACGGAGCCGCGCCTGGCCACGTTAACACGCCGTTAGCCGCGCATTTGGCGCAGCGTTGCAGCCGGCCGCGGACAAGCTCTCGCGGCGCGCGAGTGCGGTCCCTATATTCCCAGCTGTATCGTTGATCGCGGTGATGAAAGCGGTTACGCCGCCAAACAGAGGAGCTTGCGATGTCCACTTCGACCGTGATCGTCCTTGCCGTCATCGTCATCCTCATTATTTGGGCCATCGGTGTCTATAACAGCCTGATTTCGATGCGGCAGCGGGTCAATCAGGCCTACGCCGATATCGACGTGCAGCTGCGGCAGCGTCACGATCTCGTCCCGAATCTGGTTGAAACAGTCAAAGGCTATACCGCGCATGAGCGCGGCACGCTCGATGAAGTGGTGAAGGCGCGCAATGTAGCGATGACCGCGCAGGGCCCGGCGCAGCAGGCGGCCGCGGAAAACATGCTCACCGGAGCGCTGCGGCAGCTCTTTGCCGTGGCCGAGGCCTACCCCGACCTCAAAGCCAGCACGAATTTCCAGCAATTGCAGGCCGAGCTGACAGACCTGGAGAACAAGATCGCGGCGGCGCGGCGTTTCTTCAACAATGCAGTTTCCGAATACAATGCCGGAATTCAGCGCTTCCCCGCCGCTTTGTTCGCGTCCACCTTCGGTTTCGCGCCGAAAACCTTTTTCGATCTCGGCGACGAGCGCGCAGCCGTTGGCGAAGCGCCCACCGTCAAGTTCTAACCTCGTTTCGGCGTAGTCGTTCACGATGGCCGCTTACGGTCTCTACAGTCATATCCAATCGAACCGGCGCCGTTCGATCGCGCTCCTGATCGGGCTATTTTTTCTGGTCTATGTGCTGGTCTATGCCGGCGCGCTGTTGGCGGCAGCGCTGTCGCTCGACGCCGATCTCAATACGTTGATGCAGATCGCCTGGATCGATCTGCTCAAGGCGGCGCCGTTCGCGACCATCGGCACCGCGGGCTGGATCGTGATCGCCTATTATTTTCATCAAAGCATGATCGATGCCGTCACGGGAGGCCGCGAAATTCAACGCAGCGACGACCCGCGGCTCTACACCATCCTTGAAAATCTTTGCATTTCGCGCGGCATTCCCACCCCGAAGCTGAAACTGATCGAATCCGATGCGCTCAATGCCTTCGCCACCGGCATGAATACCAAGCAATATTCCATCACCGTCACCACCGGATTGCTTGACCGGCTCGACGATGCCGAAATCGAATCGGTGCTCGGCCACGAGCTCACCCATATCCGCAACGGCGACGTGCGCATGATGGTCGTCGCGGTGATCATTGTTGGCATTATTTCTTTTTTCGCCGAGCTCGTCTTCCGGCTGTGGTTCTACAATGGGTTCAACTTTCGCGGCTCACGCTCGGATGAGCGCCGCGGCGGTGGCGCTGGCGTAGCGATCCTGGTCGCGATCGCGCTCCTCGTCGTCGCCTATCTCTTGTCCTTCCTCATTCGCCTGGCGCTATCGCGTTCGCGCGAATTCCTCGCCGACGCCGGCTCGGTGGAATTGACGAAGAATCCCGACGCCATGATTTCGACGCTGCGCAAGATCGAAGGGCGCGGCGAACTGCCGGGCGCCACCTCCGCGGTCATGGAAATGTGCATCGACAATCCGCGCGAAGGATTCGGAGAGTTGTTTGATACTCACCCGAGTGTTGAGAGTCGCGCAACTGCTCTCGTGAAATTCGCGGGCGGACACGATCCTGGTCCGCTGGCGCTGCCGCCACCGATCGATGAAGATGATGATCAATCGAGCCCAGGGGAATCCGCGGAACAACAAACAACCGCTGAAACATCAACTGAATCCGGCACGCGCGATGATCGCGGACCGTGGTCGCAACCGTCTGCGGAACCGGCGCCGGCACCCGGACCGTGGGGACCGCACCGCAGTTAACCATAAGCGGCTACAACGTGCGCAAAAGCATCGTCGTCGCGCGCCGCGAGAGCGATCAGACTTTCCAACTTTCCGGCGTCTGTGTAACAATCAATTCTGGATGGAGACGCGAGTAGTTTCGTTGTGAGGGTGGGACCATGGCTAAACCAGCATTGATTTTAGTCGGCGCGGACAAGGGAGGCCTCGGCAAGACCACCGTCGCCCGGACCTTGCTCGATTATTTCACCGCACATCATGTGCCGACGCGCGCGTTCGATACTGAAGCGCCGAAGGGAACGCTCAAACGCTTTCATCGCGACGTCAGCGAAGTCGTCGACGCCACCGCGGTCGCCGATCAAATGCGCATCATCGATACGCTGTCGACCACCGACGCGACGGTGACAGTGGTCGACGTCCGCGCCGGATTGATGTCGCCGACGCTGCACGCTTTGCGCGATATCGGCTTTCTCGACGCGGTCAAAAAGGGACAGATCACCTTTGTGGTGTTCCACATCCTGGGCTCGTCGATCGCCTCGCTGAACGAGATCGAGGAAACTTCGCCGTTCACCACCGACGCCGAATATTTCCTGGTCAAGAATTTCATCAACAACACCAATTTCTTCGAATGGGATCAGGCGACGCATGCTTCGTACTTTAAGAAGCTGAAGGACGCCGTCGTCATCGAGATCCCGAAACTCAACGAAATGGCCTACGAGCAGGTGGAACTTGCCTCCGTTCCATTCCTGACCTTTGTTGCCAATAAGGACAGCAAGGCCGAGACCGCCAATTACTCTTTCGTGCTGCGCGGCTATGTCAGGCATTGGCTCGGCAATGTGTGGGCCGAATACGATCGCGTGAAATTGCTCGATCTGTTCGAGGCGGCAACGGAAACGACGCCGGCGCGGGCCCAGGCCGGCGGCCGATCGTAATCGGCGTTGAGCGAGGCGTTGGCCGCCTTGGCGTGGACTTTCGCTTTTTTCACGGGTCCTGGAAAACCGCAGTAGAGCGATTTGCGATTTCATTCTACTGTCGCTCCAGGGCGCACCACGGTGATCGATCTCGGCCACGGGCTGTTCGATCAGTTCTTCAAAGTCATGGCGGAGATTGGCTTCGAGCAAGAAGCACGACAGAAACTGATCCAACCGATCGTGTTGTTCATCACCGACTCGGCCCCGTTCACGGCGCAAACTTACGCCGAGCTGCGCCGACGATTGGAGCAGACCATTTTCGTGCCCGTGCACAATGAAGCCGCCTCGTTCATGGTCATTGCCCAGGACTTTCCGCCGTCATCGCCGAAATACGAGACGATCCGCATTCCGCGCCTATCGCCGATCGTGCGTGGCGTCATCGATCGGCCCGGCTTCTCCTTCAGCACATATATGTCACAGCAGCCCGACGGACCGACCGAGGTGCATAGCTGGGTCGGTCAGATTTTCGCGAAATTTCGCGAGCTGGAATTACAGCTTCTGATCGGCGAACTGGAATCATCGCTGCGCGGCGGCCGCAAGGAACCAATCCGGCAAATCGGCTGACCGCGCTCGGGCGCGATGGTCGGATAAATTCGAGCTAAAGCAAAATGATTTTAAGCTAAATCGGCCCCGTCGTCATTGCGAGCGAAGCGAAGCAATCTAGAAGCTCAGCGTAAAGGCTGGATTGCTTCGTCGCCATCGCTCCTCGCCATGACGATCCGACAATAAATTATTTCGATTTAATGCCCTTCGAAGCTCACCAGCGTGCGCACCGGCACGCCGAGCTTTCTGATCTTTTCGGCGCCGCCGAGCTCCGGCAGATCTATGACGAAGCAGGCGGCCAAGACCTCCGCCCCGATCTGCTTGAGAAGCTTCACCGCCGCCTCTGCCGTCCCGCCGGTAGCAACGAGATCGTCGACCAGAATGACGCGCTCGCCCTTGATCAGCGCGTCCTCGTGCATTTCCATCTCATCGATGCCGTATTCAAGCGAGTAGCCGACGCTGACGCGCTTAAACGGCAGCTTGCCCTTCTTGCGGATCGGCACGAAGCCGCAAGACACCTGATGCGCGATCGCGCCGCCGAGAATAAACCCGCGCGCCTCGATCCCCGCCACTTTGTCGATCTTGCTTCCGGCCCACGGCTGCACCAATTCGTCCACGGCGCGGCGAAACGCCCGCGCGTTGCCCAATAGCGTGGTGATGTCCCGGAACGTGATCCCGGGTTTGGGATAATCCGGGATCGTGCGAATTGCGGCCTTCAGATCGTTTTCAAGTGCGGCACTGATCATCGTCGAATCCGCAGCCGGCGTGCTGGTCAAGCCTTGTACTCGGTCGGCGCACGCGGTTTTTCCAATTCGGGATCGTGCAGGACGGCGTGCCAGACTCGTTTCTTGGTGAAATAGAGAAGCGCCGTGAACACGATCAGGAACACCATGACCTGAAAGCCCAACCGCTTGCGGGCATCGAGCGTCGGCTCGGCGGCCCACATCAAGAATGCCGCCACGTCGCGGCCATATTGATCAGTGGTGGTCGGCGTGCCGTCGGTATATTCAACCTGTCCGTCGCTCAGCGGCTTCGGCATGCCGATGGCATTGCCGGGAAAATATTTGTTGTACTGCCCGCCGGGCGGCAGCGCGAAACCGGCCGGGGCATCGGTGTAGCCGGTCACGATGGCGTGGATGTAATCGGGGCCGGCCTCCTGATACATCCTGAAGGCGTCAACAATAAACCAAGGAAAGCCCGCCTCGTAGCTTCGCGCCTTGGCAAGGTCCGACATGTCCGGCGGCAGCTTGCCGCCGAGCGCGGCGCGGGCGGCTTGGTCGTTGGCGAATGGCGGCGGAAAAAAGTCGGAAATCTTGCCGGGCCGCCTGAACATCTTGCCTGCGTCGTTCGGGCCGTCTTGCACCTGAAAACTTGCGGCAATCGAGGCCGCTTGCGCTTCGGTGAAACTGGGTCCGCCCGGATCCGCGAGATTGCGGAACGAAACAAGCTTGAGGCCGTGGCAGTTCGAACAGACCTCCTGATAGATCTTAAAGCCGCGCTGCAGCTGCGCCTGGTTGTAGAGTCCAAACGGACCGGAGAACGACCAGTGCTGGCGTGGCGGCGCATCGGCCTCTTGAGCCAGGGCAGCGCCGCCGCCGCAGAGTGCGCCGGCGAGTGCCGAAGCGAGCGCGAGCCGGTGATGACGCTTCATGCGAGCGACTCCTTTAAGCGTGCGCGCCTGGCGACGGCGCCGACGCTCCGGCTGGAACGCCGTGCCGCAGCACCGATTCGGAAATCGAATTCGGCAGCGGTTTGGTTTTTTCGAACAGCCCTAAAAGCGGCAAGATCACGAAAAAGAAAGCGAAATAGTAAAAGGTGAGAATACGCGCCGCGATCACATAGCCGCCGGTCGGTTCCTGCGAACCGAGGTAACCAAGTCCGACTACCGCGGCAAAGAAAATGAACAGGAACTGCCGGTATAGCGGCCGATAATTTGCCGACCGTACGCGCGACGTGTCGAGCCAGGGCAGGAAGGCCAGGACGACGATCGAAGCGGCGAGCGCGGTCACGCCGAGAAGCTTGTTCGGGATGCCGCGCAGGATGGCGTAGAACGGCAGATAGTACCATTCCGGCACGATATGTGTCGGCGTCTGGCCGGGATTCGCCGGGATGAAATTGTCAGAGGAGAGTAGATAGTTCGGAATGTAAAAGACGAACCAAGCGTAGACGATGCAGAACACGCCGATGAAGAATGCGTCTTTCAGTGTGGCATAGGGCGTGAATGCAACGACGTCCTTGTCGGACTTCGGCTCTACTCCGGTCGGATTGTTCTGACCGACCATGTGCAGCGCCCAGATATGCAATACGACGACGCCGACGATGACGAAGGGCAAGAGGTAGTGCAGCGAATAAAAGCGATTGAGCGTCGGATTGCCGACCGCAAACCCGCCCCACAGCCAAGTCACGATTGAGCTGCCGATTCCAGGTATGGCGGAGAATAGATTGGTGATCACGGTCGCCGCCCAGAAGCTCATTTGCCCCCACGGGAGCACATACCCCACGAACCCAGTGATGATCATAAGCAAGAACAGGATGACACCTAGAATCCAGAGTACTTCGCGCGGCTCCTTGTACGAGCCGTAATACATGCCGCGGGCGATGTGCATGTAGACGGCGACGAAGAAAAACGACGCGCCGCTGGCGTGGAGATAACGCAACAGCCAGCCGTAGTTCACATCCCGCATAATGCCTTCGACTGAATTGAAGGCGAAATCGACATGCGGGGTGTAGTGCATCGCCAGCACGATGCCGGTAATCATCTGCGCCCCGAGCATGAACGTGAGGATGCCGCCGAACGTCCACCAGTAATTCAAATTGCGCGGCGTCGGATAGGCCACGAACGAGGAGTAGACTAGGCTGGCGACGGGCAGCCGGCGCTCCATCCATTTCATGAACGCGCTTTGCGGCTGATAAATCGAATCTCCGCTCATCATCGAACCCTGTATGCCTGATCGAGAACCACGCTATGGACGCGCCTGCGAACGGGTCTTCGAAAGCAGCTTGGGCAAGAAGTCGCGATGCGTAAGCTCCGCCATTGCATTTGCCATCACAGACCCGACCTCATTCGTCTTGCCGATCGCCCTCCCGCGCTGCAGACCGCCCGCATCAGGCTCCCTCGCCGGCTAGCTGGAGAGCGGGTTTTCGGCGGCGGAAGGACCGCTCGCCCCCGGCCTGGGGAAGGCCCGGGACGATGCATTCCGGCGGCGTTCTATTGGCACCCTTGCCGGAACAGCGCAAGGTGGCTTCG
Organism: Xanthobacteraceae bacterium; assembly: GCA_049286035.1. Taxonomy (GTDB): domain Bacteria; phylum Pseudomonadota; class Alphaproteobacteria; order Rhizobiales; family Xanthobacteraceae; genus BOG-931. Next base: position 10,924 of record JBAQBC010000080.1, on the reverse strand, counting down.
ACGCGACGGCCAGACTTATTATCGCCGTGGGATTTTGACCCTTGCGCCTTGCCCTTTACCAGCCCGACATCGCACAGAATACCGGGACGATATTGCGGCTGTGCGGCTGTCTGGGGATCGAGGCGCACATCATCGGGCCCGCGGGCTTTCCGTCCACCGACCGCGCCTTTCGCCGTGCCGGAATGGATTACCTCGAAGCGGTGGCAATCACCCGCCACGCTTCATGGCGCGATTTCGAAACTTGGCGGCGGGCAGCGGCTCTCCGCCTCATTCTGTTCACCACCAAAGCCACCAAGTGCTACCTCGATTTCAGTTTTGCGCCGGATGACGTCCTGTTATTCGGCCGCGAATCGGCCGGCGCACCCGAAGCGGTCCATGCCGCGGCCGATGCCCGGCTTTTGATTCCGATGCGGCCGGGTATGCGCTCGCTCAACGTCGCCATGGCGGCCGCGCTTGCCGCCGGCGAAGCCTTGCGACAGACGGGTGCCACGAGTCGGCCTACCCGCAACGACTAGGCGGCAACAACGCCGGGGCGGCCGCCCTCGACTGCGAATGTCTTGAATGTAGAGATTGTGGCCTTGGGATCGTGCGCGTCGGACACCGCGCGCATCTGCGCCTGCATCGCGTCCGCGGTCAGATCAACGAGAACATAACCACGCCGGCGGCTGTCAAAAAAATGCACATGCGGATTGTCCGGCAGCACCCGCGCAATGGGATCGTATGGCGGCCCGTAGGAGGAGATCGAGCTGCCGACGAATTCGGTGGCGACAATGGGCGAAGCTTCGTCGTCAAAATCAAGCTTCAGATCGTTGGCGAAGAACGAATGAATGTCGCCGGAAACGACGACAGGGTTGGAAACCTTGGCGTCGTGGATGTGCTGCAGGAGACGGGCGCGATTGGCAGGATAGCCGTTCCAATCGTCAGTCCAAAACGCATCGATGCCGTCCTGTTTTCTGCGCAGCTGCGCCATTAGCACATCCTGTGCGATCAAATTCCACCGCGCTTTGCCGTGCGCGAGGCCAGCATAAAGCCAAGCCTCCTGACCAAAGCCCAGCATGGTGCGGCCGGCATCGAGCCGCTCCGGACAGTTGGCATTGGTCTCCAAATGTCCGCCGCCTTTATTGGGCGGTGCGTAGCAGGCCTGACGCGAGCGATATTGGCGGCCGTCGATAACGGATATTTCGATGAGGTCGCCCAAGGTGAAGCGATCATAGACTCGCATCAGCGGACCGTTTGGCCGCGAGATGATCGGGCGCACCGGCATATGTTCGTAGAAGGCCTGATAGGCCGCGGCGCGGCGGATCAGAAACTGCGCCGGATCGTCGAAAGTCTCCGACCACTTATCGGCATAATCGTTCTGCACTTCGTGATCGTCCCAGGTGACGATGGCCGGAACTTGCGCATGCAGCTCTTGCAGGTCCGGGTCGAGCCGGTATTGCGCATAGCGATTACGATATGTCGGCAGCGTCGCCGCCTCGACGCCATCGCTATGGCGGCGAACGATCGGCCGGTATTGCTCGACCGTCTCGTAGATATAATCGCCGAGGAACAGGACGAATTCGGGATTTTCGCTGGTCAGGTGGCGGTAGGCGGAAAAATACCCGTGTTCGTAATTGGAGCAGGACACAAAACCAAATCGCATCTTTCCGACAGCCGACTCCGCGGCCGGAAGCGTGATCGCGCGTCCGGTCGCGCTGACCGCATCGCCAGAGAGGAAACGGTACCAATAAGGCCGCCCCGCTTGCAGCCCGGTGGCGTCGAGATGCACGGAATATGCGAACGCCTGTTCGGCGGTGGTGGCGCCATGGCGCACGACTTTCACCATGCCGGGATCGGTCGCGATCTCATAGCGCAGCGTCACGTCGGCGCCGCTCATGCCGCCCGGCGTTTCCGGATTGGTCGACGGCGGTTCGGGCGCAAGCCGTGTCCATAACACGAAGCCATCCGGCCGCGGTGAGCCGGAAGCAACGCCGAGGCTGAATGGATTGCCGCTACGCCAGCTTTGCGCCGCCGCAATGCGGATCAGGCTTGACACTGCAATTGGCGCCGCAATTGCCGCAAAAGCGGCGCCCGCGCCACCAGCGAAACGGCGACGGCTGAAATGCCCGGAAGTAACCCGGCCTTGCATTCTCCCCCTCGGGGCGCGATTGCTTCGCCGGTTTTTATGACATCCTTACGCCAGCCATCGCCAGCGAGGAAACCGAACGCAACCATGGATAGCGCCAAAACCGAAGCGCGGAAAGAAACCGCCAAATCCTGGTTCGAAACTTTGCGCGACCGGCTTTTGGCGGCGTTCGAAGACCTGGAGCGCACACTGCCCGCGGGAGCGCCTTTGAACGACCGCGCGGCAGGACAATTCATCCGCACCGCATGGCAGCGCACCGATCATAGCGGCGCGCAACCGATCTCGGGTTTACCCGAGATCGGTAATGTAGATGCTGGGCCGGCAGGTGCCGGCCCAGGCGGCGGCGGCGTGATGGCGATGATGAAGGGGCGCGTATTCGAGAAGGTCGGCGTTCATGTGTCGGCGGTGTTCGGCGAATTCGCACCGGAGTTCCGCAAGGAAATCCCGGGCGCCGCCGATGATCCGCGCTTTTACGCGACCGGCATTTCGCTGATCGCACATCCGCGCAACCCGCACGTGCCGGCGGTGCACATGAACACACGCTATGTGGTGACGACAAAATCCTGGTTTGGCGGCGGCGCCGACCTCACGCCCGTGCTCGAGGGCCGGCGCCGCCAGGACGATCCGGACTCAATCGCGTTCCACGCCGCGATGAAAGCTGCGTGCGACGCGCATGCGCGCGTAGCGCCTTATGACAAATTCAAAAAATGGTGCGACGAATATTTTTATCTCAAGCACCGCGACGAAATGCGCGGCATCGGCGGCATTTTTTACGATTGGCTCGACAGCGGCGACTTCGACGCAGACTTTGCCTTCACGCAATCTGTCGGCGAGGCGTTTCTTGATATTTATCCGCAACTGGTCCGCCGGAATTTCGAAAAACCCTGGAGCGACGCGGAGCGCGAAGAACAGCTTATCCGCCGCGGCCGCTACGTCGAATTCAACCTGCTCTACGATCGCGGCACCATCTTTGGTCTGAGTACCGGCGGCAATGTCGATTCGATATTGTCATCGATGCCGCCGGTGGTGAAATGGCCGTGACGCCAAAGGGATCTTTAGTGGAGCATGATCTTTTTGGAAAACCGGTTCCCACTTTTCCGGATCGTGTTCTGACGCGCCTCTTATCGTAGCGCGCCGAAGATCATCATGCCGCCGCCGATGATAACCACCGCGTCAAGAATAGCGGTGTGAACGTGCACGGGCAGACGCTCGACGATGAGCTTGGCCAGAAACGTGCAGGGGAAAGCAACAAGCCCGATCAATAGTGCGATCACGATCACGGTCCTGGTCAGCGCCCCGGCCGCACCGAACACGGTAATCTTGATGATGCCCATGCCGAGCGACACCGCGGCATCGGTGGCGATCACCGCCGCTCCTTCAAGCCCCGTCGCCATCAAAAGCGATAGCAGGATCACGCCGGCGCCCGTCGTGCCGCCGACCACGATGCCCCAGCCTGCTGCAGCCGCGGCATAGGCTTTGTCGCCAAGCTTACGACCGTGGTGCTTGAGCAGGCGCCGCAGCGGCACCGTGGCGATCAAGGTCGAACCAATGACCAGCGCGGCGCCGCGCCCGGTCAGAAGCGTATAGAGCCAGGCGCCGAGTATGCAGGTCGGCAGCGCCGCGAGAAGCGCGATGGCGGCGCGCCGGCGGTCGAGCAGGCGGCGGAACGCCGCGACGCGCGCGGTATTCGTGAACATCGCCGATATGGCGATGATCGGCACCACCGGCGCCGCTCCCACGATCGGCACCAGAACGAGCGGCATCAGGGCGCCGGTGCCGTAGCCCGCGACCCCGCCGGCAACGGCCGACACCGCCGCCAACGCGGCGATGAGTGCGAGCTCCGCAATTGAAATATCCGGGAGAAGCAAGGCGAATTCAGCGGTTGACTATAGGGTTCGCAGTCAGGACAACAGACGCCCGCCGGACGGCGGGACATTATAGGGAAGCTAGGCATGGACCTTGGAATTGCCGGCCGCAAGGCAATCGTTTGCGCTTCGAGCCGCGGCCTAGGCTATGCCTGCGCCAAAGCGCTGGCGGAGGCCGGCTGCGAAGTTGTGATCAACGGCCGCAATGAGGCACAGCTTGCCGCCGCCGCGGCCGACCTGAAAAAGGCCACCGGCGCCAAAGTGATCCCGGTGACCGCCGACGTCGCCTCGGCCGAAGGCCAAAAGGCGCTGTTCGCCGCCTGCCCCGAGCCGGACATCCTGGTCAACAACAATGCCGGTCCGCCGCCGCGCGACTTTCGCGAGCTCGACCGGCAGAAGCTGCTCGATGGCGTGATCGCCAACATGGTGGTCGCGATCGAGCTCGTGCAAAAGACGATCGATCCCATGGTTGCCAGAAAATTCGGCCGCATCGTCAACATCACCTCCGGCTCGGTACGAATGCCGCTTGCCGGGCTTGATCTGTCCTCCGGCGCGCGCGCCGGCCTGACCGCATTCCTGGCCGGCGTCGCCCGCTCGGTCGCCTCCGCCAACGTCACCATCAATTTCATGCTGCCCGGAGTTTTCGCCACCGACCGGCTCCGCACTTACATCGAGACGATGGCGAAGAAGAAAGGCTTGAGCGCCGAGGCCGCGCTCGCCGAGCGGGTCTCGACCGTGCCGGCGCGCCGCGTCGGCCAGCCGGACGAATTCGGCGCCACTTGCGCATTTTTGTGCTCGGCCCAGGCGGGTTATATCACCGGACAGAACATCCTGATCGACGGCGGGTCTTTCCCCGGCGCGTTCTGACCTACAACAAATAGAGAGGTACACACATCGGCCAAGACCTCCATCTGTTCCCTCCCCCCTTGAGGGGGAGGGCTAGGGAGGGGGTGCTTTCGCGGTGTGCATGAGTAAACCACCCCCACCCCATCCCCTCCCCACAAGGGGGAGGGGAATAAATTTAAGGAGACAATCATGAAGCTCGTTCGCTATGGCGCGCCGGGACGCGAGAAGCCCGGCATGATCGACGCCGAGGGCCGCGTCCGCGACCTGTCCAAAATCGTTCCCGACCTCGCCGGCGACGCGCTCTCGCCAAAAAGCCTCAACAAGCTGCGCAAGCTTAAACCCGAAAAGCTGCCGCTCGTTCGCGGCAAACAGCGCATCGGACCCTGCGTCGGCAAGGTCGGCAATTTCATCGCCATCGGCCTGAACTATTCCGACCACGCCGCGGAAGCCGGCATGCCGATTCCGAAAGAGCCGATCATCTTCAACAAAGCGCCGTCGTGCATCTGCGGGCCCAATGACGACACCATCATCCCGAAGGATTCGTCCAAGCTCGATTGGGAGGTCGAACTCGGCATCGTCATCGGCCAGCGCGCGCGCTATCTGAGCAAAGACAAGGCGCTTGACGTGGTCGCCGGCTATTGTCTCGCCAACGACGTCTCCGAGCGCGTGTTTCAGATCGAGCGCGCCGGGCAATGGACTAAGGGCAAAGGCTGCGAGACCTTCGGCCCGCTCGGGCCGTGGCTCGTCACTAGGGACGAGATCAAGGATCCGCAAAATCTTGACATGTGGCTCGACGTCAACAGCGAGAAACGCCAGCGCGGCAACACCTCGACCATGATCTTCGACTGCCGGCACATCGTCTGGGCCTGCTCGCAATATTTCGTCATGGAGCCCGGCGATGTGATCATCACCGGCACGCCACCGGGCGTCGGTCTCGGCATGAAGCCCGAGCCGAAATTCCTCAAAGCCGGCGACGTCGTCACGCTCGGCATCGAGGGCCTTGGCGAGCAGCGGCAGAAGATCGTGAAATCCAAGAAGTGAGGCTGCTTCGCCGTTCTCGCGGCGCGCCTGTTTTTATCCCTCCCCGCGACAGCGGGGAGGGAGGACCGCGCCTAATCCGGCGCCATGCCTTTATCGGCCAATTCCTTTTTTGCTTTCTCGTTCTTGACCAAACGCGTCAGACCCATGCCACGCAGCACATTGGGCGCTTTGCTGAACTGAATGTTGTCGTAACCGACGATCTCCACGCGATTGCCCCAGGGGTCGCGAAAGTCGAGGAACGGGCCGTCAAGCACGGGGACACCCGCCGCCTCGAGTGCCCTGCGGGCCGCCTCCTTGTCTTCGACGACGAGACCGAAGTGACGACCATCGTCGGCGGGCTGCTTGCGGCCCTTCTGAAGCGCAATAAACTGATCGCCCAGATCGATGAAGGCCATCGACTCGCTCTTGCCGCGCAGCTCGAATTTGAAAAGACGGTTGTAGAACGCCAATGCCTCGTCGATGTTTCCCACCTCCAGCGCGAGATGGTTGAGGCCTATAAGGCGCGGTCGCGCGAACTCGGTCATCGAAACCTCCTCCGCCATTTTGATCAGGTGGGTCGTGCCGGGAGAGAACGTCTGGCAGACTGGTGATGTTCCCGAGCCCGCAACCGGGCGGCGCCTTCCGTGCAACGCGCCGCCAAGCGGCGTGAGGTAGTCAGGATGCAGACCGGACCCGCGTGGAAAAAATTGTATGCGCTATGGCGTGTCTATCGCGTGCCGTTGGGCTTCGGCATTCGCGTAACAACGGCGGCAATCTTGGCTTTCCTGGTCGCGCAGTTGTTCGCGCTGCCATTGCGCGGTCTATGGGTTGTCCTCACCGCAACAGTGGTCACTCAACTCAGCGTCGGCAGCTCGCTTCGTGCCGGCTGGGAATACGTACTCGGGACGCTCGGAGGCGCACTCTACGCGGGCGTCGTCGGCGTCTTGGCCGCGCCTTCGAGCGTACTGGCGCAGAGCGCAGTTCTCGCGATCACCGTGGCGCCATTGGCCTTCTTGGCCGCGCTCAATCCCAACTTTCGTGTGGCGCCATTTTCGGCGGTCCTCGTGCTCCTGATTTCGGGACAGCTCGGCGAAGGTCCGATCGAATCCGCCGTGACTCGATTGCTGGAGGTGACGCTTGGCGGTGTGATCGCGGTCACTGTCTCATTCCTCGTGTTTCCCGAGCGCGCTCACCGCCTGACGAGCGAGGCGGCTGCGCGCGTGCTCTATGAAATGGCAAAAGACGTTCCCCAGATTTTGACCGGTTTGTTGCAAAGAGCCGATCCGGCCGAGCTTCTGCGTCTTCAAGACCGCATCGGCGGCGCAGTGGCAGAACTGCAAAGTGTGGTCGAGGAGTTCAAACGTGAGAAACCGCTCAGTTTCGCCTCGGCGCCGGATCCCGCTCCTCTGCCACGCACATTGCTGAGGCTGCGACACGACTTCGTTATGATCGGACGCGCAAGCGCTGAACCACTACCGGGCCATCTTTCGGACGATCTGAGGTCGGCGCTCGATCGCGTGGGCGCCGCGCTCAGCGCTTATTTTCGCAGCTGCGCCCTGGCGCTTACCTCGCGGCACAAAGCAGCACAGCTGCCTCCGCCGCAACAGGAGATTGCTGCCTGCGCCTCCGAACTCACTGCACTGCGCCAGCGTGACTTGGCGTCGCTATCGGCCTCTCAGCTCGAACAATTGTTTGCGCTTGGTTTTGCTCTCGAGCAACTCCAGCGCAACGTCAGCGATCTTGATCGCTGTGTGCAGGAATGGGTCAACTCTCCCCGGCACGCCGCGTAATAAGACAAGTCGCCCGTTTCGGCTTTGCGGCCCATGAGCGCGTCGGGTGGGTTAGTGCTGAAGGCGCGTAACCCACCGATGCAGTGACAACACGGTGGGTTACGGCGCGGAGCCTGTCATCGGGCCGCGCTTCGCGCGGACCCGTTGGCGCCTAACCCACCCTACACTGCGACAATCACCCCTCCCGCGCCTGCAGCACCGCTTCGGTAGAAATGCGCGACCAGTGCGCGATCTTGTCGCGGAATGCGACATAGGACGCGTGCACCTTGGCTGCGCCCGGACTTTTACCGGCAAACTCGGCGAGCACGTCCTTGGCCTGGCCCCGCGCGGCGCCGACGAGATCCGTGGGAAAGGCGCGCAGCTGCACATTGTCCTGCGTGGTCAGCGCGCCGAGCGCCTCGATATTGAGCCGCTCCATTTCGGCGAGCGCGTAGGACGCTTCCGTGGCGCAAGCGTGCGCCACCATCGCCTGCAGTTCGCGGTCGAGCGCCTGCCAGGCTTTAAGCGTGACGATGCACTCGCCGGTGCCGTTCGGCTTGTTGAAACCCGGATAATAATAGAACGGCGCATAACGATAGAGCCCGAGCGCGATATCGGAGCCGGGCCCGACGAATTCGGCGCCCTCGATCAGGCCCGATTGCAGCGCCATCAGGATTTCGCCAGGCGCGGTGGTTTGCGGAATGGCGCCGAGCCGGCGATAGACTTCGCCGCCCAATCCCAGCGAGCGGAGTTTCAGGCCGCGGACATCGTCGCGGCTTTTGATCTCGCGGCGAAACCAGCCGCCCATGCACGTCCCGGTATTGCCGGCCATGAACGGTTTCACGCCGAACGGCGCATAGAGCTCGTCCCATAGCGCCTGACCGCCGCCGGCATCGATCCAGGCCACGTGCTCGTTCGGGAGGAGCCCGAACGGCACGGTCGTGAAAAAGGCCGCGGCCGGCTCCTTGCCCTGCCAATAGAATGCGGCGGTATGACCCATCTCGGCGACGCCAGAGCCAACCGCATCGAGCACTTCCAGCGCCGGAACCACCTCGCCGGCCGCCGAGACGCTGATCTCAAGCCGGCCGCCCGAGAGCGCGCCGATCCGCTCGGCCACCCGTTCCGCCGACATGCCGGGGCCGGGCAATCGCTTCGGCCAGGAGGTGATCATGCGCCAGCGCATTTTGCCGCTCTGCGCCAATGCGGGAGCGGCGAGCGCGCCGGCGAGGCCGAGCGCGCCTGCCTGCGCAATACCTGCGCGCGCGAGATTGCGGCGTGTAACCTTGGTCATTGCCGGCACCTTTCGATCGAGCATGGGTCTCACCTGCATCTTATGGCATCAATTAGGCCTCGCGGAGTGGCACCGTAGCGCTTGCGCGCGCGGAATTTTTCCGACAGAGGTGAATGGGGTTGTGAACCGGTTTGGGGAGGGTCACATGGGGGCGAATTTCGGCATCGCCGGATTGGATTGGCAGCAGCGGGTCAATTGGGACCGCTTACGAAAATACCGCACCGAGCGCGCTCGCGCGATGATGAAAAAGCACGGCCTCGGCGCGCTCCTGTGCATGTACGACGAAAATGTCCGCTATCTCACCGGCACACTGACCCCCGGCTGGAATCGGCTCAAGCCCGGCCTGCGCTATGCAATGCTGTGCGGCGACGGCGCGCCGATCTTGTTCGAGCAGGGCGATCTCGGCTTTCAGATCGAACGCCACTCGCCGTGGATCCCTAAGGAGAACGTCCGCCATTCGTTCGCCTGGATCAAGGGCGCGGCCGGTCCGGCCTCGACCCAGCAAGTGACGAAATTCACCAAAGCGGTACTGCAGGCGATGCGCGAGAACGGCGTCGCCGGCCAAAAGCTCGGCGTCGATTTCGTCGACATCAACATGATCAACATTTTCAAAGAGAACAATATCAACTGGACCGACGGCATGAGCGCGATGATGGACGCGCGCGCGGTCAAGAACGAGGACGAGCAGGAATGTTTCCGCATCGTCGGCGCGATCGGCGACGCCACGCATTGGGAATGCATGAAATTCCTGCGCCCCGGCATCACCGAAAATCAGGTGACGGCACATCTGATGCAATATCTCTACAACATTCCCGGCATGGAGGACGTCGAGGACGTCATCGTCTCGTCGGGCCCGAACACCTGGCCGAACTGGCGCAACTTTTCCGATCGCATCATCCAGCCCGGCGACATCGTGTTCATGGATTTGGCGGCGCTGACCTGGAACGGGTACAAATCCTGTTATTACCGCACTTATTGCGTCGGCAAGGAACCAACCAAGGAACAGAAGGAAACCTACGAGATCGCGCTGAAGTGGCTCTACGATTCCATCGGCGCGGTCAAAGCCGGCGCCACCACGCGCGACATCGCGCTCAAATGGCCTTCGGCGATGGAAACCTGGGGCTATGAGGACGAGGATCAGGCCGCCGCGAATCTATGGGGCCACGGCCTCGGCTTGGCGCAGTACGATCCGCCGGTCATCTCGCGCATCTGGTCGCTCGATCATCCGGTCGAAATCAAAGAAGGCATGACGTTTGCGCTCGAAACCCAGCACGGCAAAAAATTCCATTACGGCGTGCGGATCGAGGAAATGCTGATTGTGCACAAGGATTCCATCGAGATCGTGTCGAACTTCCCGGTCAAGCAGATCACGGTTGTCGATCCACTGCCGGGCTACGGCGATCACGTGCGGTGACGGCTGCGCGCAAACTAAACACCGTCATCCTGAGAAGCGAACGAAGCGAGCCTCGAAGGATGAACGGCCCGAGGTGTCACCCTTCGAGGCTCGGCCTTCGGCCGAGCACCTCAGGGTGACGGATCGAGGCTAGATTAATGAAGCAGAGCTTCATACTCCCGCTCAGTTCGGCTGCCGCCACCGACGCATCTTGCGTCGGTCCAAAAGCCGCGAACCTGGCGGCGCTCACGCGCGCCGAATTGCCGACGCCGGGCGGCTTCTGCATCATCGCCGACGCCTACCGGCGGCAGATCGAGCATCTCGGGCTCAGCGACCTTGTGCGCCAATACGCCGACGCCGATCCGCCGGGGCGGCGCCGCCTCGCCGTGGAAGTTCGCTTAAAACTTTATCAGGAAGCGCTGGCGCCGGAGCTTTATGACGATGTCATCGCGGCGTGGCGGACGGAGCAAAAACCGGCGGCGGTGCGCTCTTCGGCGCTGATCGAGGATCGTGCCGACGGCAATTTTGCCGGCCAGTTCGAAAGCTTCCTCGGCATCGCCGGCGAGGCCGAATTCATCACCGCCTTGCGTGCCTGCTGGGCGGCTTTGTGGACCA
>JBAQBC010000079.1:0-1669 GCA_049286035.1 Xanthobacteraceae bacterium | reverse complement strand
GCTTCTCCTTCTGATGCTTGGGGCCCGTACAACGGTGACCCCGTTTCACCATCAGCCTGAAGCGCAGCACCCAAAAATCTTTCAGCTATCCACAAGCCGCCGGCCGATTACCCCATCTTTACCCCCGGGAGCGGACTCTAGACCGCCGCCGCGGAATGTCCGCTTTGTGCCAATAGCGGTCTTGGAATCGTGCTTGCCACAGACACAATATGGCGAGTGCTTACTGCGCCCTATGGACTGTCTTCCCCAAGGTGATTTCAGGCCTGCGGAAACCCATCGCGATCCAAGCGGCGATCAGCTTCAACATAAACTTGCCGGAGTGACCACTATAGTTCGGCATGTCATCGGCAAGCTCGACGCCGACCCGCCGCTCTTTTGTCATCACCCGCATTTCAAGTGGAGGTGCGCCTGTCGGAAAGCGGTTCCGGAACATCGACAACCAGTGTCCCTTGGTGAAGTCGAGGAACATTGCCGAATTACAGCATTTGGCGATGACCCGTCGGGTGGGGGAATCGGGCTTGAGCCGGTGCTCTTCAAGATACCGCTGCCCCATCATGCATTGAACTCGATCCTTTCGATATAGGATCAAGCCTGTTCCACTGTCGGAATCGAGCACGGGCGGCGCAGAAGCCAGCTGCTCGAACTGACGTCCGGCTTCTTGGCAACTCGTGCAGTAGCAGGACCCGGTCAGAATCGGCGGGCCGACTGCCTCGAATTTCACCTTCCCGCATTGGCACATCGCGAAGAGATGTTTGCGCTGTTTCTGGTTCACGGCCTTCCCATTCTTGGGTCCCATTCATTAGAAGATCTTCTATCGGCGGTGCAAAACGTCCGCAACGGGTCAGGGACAGACAGCGTCACGTCACCTCGTCAGATCTAACGACCTGCTCGAACACAGCGCCCCGAGTGGACTCACCAAACGCCCGGTGGACACCGCTTCGTCGGCTACAGATCAACCTCAGCCACGGCGCTGCGTGGAAGGCGCTCATCAGCAGATACATCAGCGTCATCCCGCTCATCGGCGATGAGCCTTGCATCGCCATGCAGAGCATGTCCGGCTGGCCGCTGAATAGGCCCGTCCACAGCGCCATGATGGCGAACGTGGGCGCGGCGGCGAGACTGAGCCAGCCGGCCGCGCCGGAAGCGGCACGGTCGCCTCCGGCACAGGTCTCGACATCGTGACGCACGACAGGAGAGATCGATACGTCAGTCATGGCCGTACCCATCGTGGTGACGCCACCAGACACCCGTCTCGTTGCGGCCCTTGGGGGCGCGCGGTCGAGCCACTGGTACATGCCCCACAGGCCGTCCAAGCCCCGCGCGTAGGTCGAATAGGTGTGGTGGACGACGCCGTCCTCCAGCACGAACGCGCTCATGCCCGGCCTCTCGCGCACATACGCGATCGGATCGGCGCCGGCCATTGCCGCGTTCTCCACGACGACCGGCGGGACCGTTTTCGCGTCCATCGCGTGAGTGCCCCGCGCGTAGTTATATTCGAAGTCGCCTCGGCGCTGTTGTCCTTCGGTGATCGAGACATTGAAGTCGTAGTTGAAGCCGCCGCCGACCGAAGATGCCCAGGGAAATGTCCAGCCCATCCGCTGCTTGAACGCTTGCAGCTTCGCAAGCGGCGCCCGCGACACCGCCGTGAATGCGACGTCGTGATTTTCCA
>JBAQBC010000078.1:0-3437 GCA_049286035.1 Xanthobacteraceae bacterium | reverse complement strand
CACTGTGCTGACTGGGTTTGGAAGGACCTTTATCGGTTAAACCATCCATTAACCCCGAACGGGTCTGGGCGCCTGTGATCAGTAATCCGCGCGTAGGAGCTATAACCACTGCGGTGGTTGATCGATTGCTCATGCACGTATGGCGTAGCATTCCTGGTCGAAATGCCAGCACCCCAGCCTGACTGCTGGGCGAGCACCGGCGTCGTGCCGGCAACGGTAATCGCAGCCAAAGCTAGCGCGAGCGGAAGATATTTGTTGGCGATAGAATGCTTGTACATGTCACATCTCCTTAGCTGACTATCGCCCCGACTTTAGGGCCAAGCGACAGCAACCTTTGTGCTGCGCCACTTACCAGCATTTCGGGGGAGAGCGCGATTTGTTACGGTGACTACGTCACGACTGCGCGAGTGGATTGTTATTGTTTGTTATGCGGTATGCCACAACTTCGCGATCGGTCCCGCGATCGGCTCAGTCAACCTTGGCGGCGGATCGACAGCCCAAAGCGGGAAGCCATCCTGTACGCGCTCACAATATCCCTTTTCGGCCTTTTCAAGTCGCGGCGGCGGCTTCAAGCCGAGAACCTGTTTTTGCGCTCCGGATGGAATTTTCGGAACGGACAGTGGATATTTCAGCCGAACGTGAAAGCGTAGGCTTGAACGCCCGGATCGAGAAATTCGATTTCGAACGTGCGGTCGGAGACCGCGCCGTTTTGCCGGACGAGCTGATACAAACGCTGCTCGTTGACGACACCCTGACCGTTGGCCTCAGCGTCAGTGCCGTGATCGGCGCCGGGAGCTTCGCCGTCGAGGGTCACGCGGAATCGTATCGGCCTGCCGTCCGCCGCGGGGCCCAGAACGAGATGCAGATCGCGGGCATTAAACCGATAAATGATGCGGCCGCCCTCCTTGTTGAGAGTCGCGTCCTCACTCTTGATCGTCCAATTGCCCGATAGGCTCCATTGATTGAGCTGTGGAGTCGTTATCTCATAAAGGTAACTCTGATCGTGGACGATCCCGCCCCGCGGGACGAAGCCGCGTTCGCGGTCGTAGCCAAGGTAAGTCTCCGGCGATTTATCTTCGTTCGCGCTCGGCGCCGCTTCCGCGCCGGATGCATCGATGGATACAAGGCCGTCCGGAACGTTGCCGTCGCCGGCTTCCACAAGGAGCTGTTGAATCACTCGTTCGGATTCGTCGTATTCGCCCTCGCCGAAATGATGGTAACGCACGCGCCCGTTGGCATCGATGAAATAGTGCGCGGGCCAATATTTGTTACCGAAAGCGCGCCAGATTTTATATTCGTTGTCGATCGCAACGGGATATCCGATCTTCAGGTCGGAAACCGCTCGTCGTACATTTTCAATCTTGCGCTCGAAGGCAAATTCCGGCGTATGCACACCGATCACGACCAGGCCATGGTCCTTGTATTTTTCGGCCCAGGCTTGGACGTAGGGTATAGCGCGAAGGCAGTTGATACAGGAATATGTCCAAAAGTCGATCAGGACGACCTTCCCCTTAAGACCTTCAGGCGTCAACGGCGGCGAATTGAGCCATGCCTCCGCGCCTGTCAATGATGGGAGGCCGCCCTCCACCGCCGATGCCGGCCGCAGGCGGTCAATGAGGCCTTGTTCGAGTGATCCCGTTCGCGAGAGCGAAATGCGAGTGAGGAAGCCGGTATCAACACCGAAAGCAATTGCGACAACGGCCGCCAGCACGGCGACGCCTAGGCCGCGCCTGACCCACTCACCTGCTCGCAAGAAGCGCTTCATCGCCGCGAAGACTCGGCCCCCTAACGCGAGAGCAAGCGCCAGCGACGTTGCGGCTCCAAAGGCATAGGAGAGCAGCAACAACGTCGTGCCGACGTTGGCGCCGTTAAGCGCCGCGCCCGTCAAAATCAGGCCGAGCACCGGTCCCGCGCATGGCGCCCACAGGAAGCCGGTCGCGATCCCGAGCACAAACGATGGCAGCACCGCATTGCCACGATTGGCCTCGCCGCGTTCCGCAGAACTGGAAAGCGTGGCGCCGAAGTTCGCGAAGGGCTTCATTGCGCGGTCAGCGAGGCCGGGAAAGATCAGCGTCAAGCCAAATACCGCCAGAAGGACCATGGCAATGGTGCGGCCGTATTCGTTGGCGTCGACAACCCACGCACCCGCGACGGCCGCCAATGTCGCAACGGCGGCGAATGTCACCGCCATACCGACCAACATCGGCAGCCCGCTTTTCACAAAAGGCTGATCGGCCCGAGCAAACACAAACGGCAACACGGGCAAAATGCATGGGCTGGCGATCGTCAGCACGCCGCCGAGATAGGCCAGCACCAATAGCGTCATGGTCTTTGCACTTCCGTCACACTCGCCCCTATTTGAACATCAACGCAGCGCCATTATTCCCACGATCACGGCAGCCGGCCACCGACTTTACGCACTTCGAGAATCACCCAAGACCCTGACGTAACGCGCATTTTAGCTCCGTCTGGCGCTCGAGATCATGGTGGCCTTATCGCTCGTCGCGAGCTTTTTCTGAAACTGCGGTGGGCTTCTCTAGTCCCATAAGCAGACTCGCCGGGACCTAAGCTCAGCGAGTTCTTTTTTGGGCTGTCGATCCGCCGCCAAGGTTAACCAAGCCGGTCGCGGGACCGATCGCGAAGTTGTGACATACCTCATAACAAACAATAACAATCTACTCGCGCAGTCGTGACGTAGTCAACGTAACAAATCGCGCTCTCGCCCGAAATGCTGATCAGTGGCGCAGCACAAAGGTTGCTGTCGCTTGGCCCAAAGTCGGGGCGATAGTCAGCTAAGGATCGGCCCCGGACATTTCCATCGCAGTTAGTTCAGGTTGGCGCAATGCATGACGCGTTCCAACTTACGTCTCTGCGCATTTGGTCAGTATTCTATGAACCTGCTGGCGTGGATCTCATGCCGACGGCCGACGGAAGGGATAAGTCCATCTCGGCATCCCGAGCGCGCCTTGCCCGGATGACTTCAGGTTGACGCATGGTTGCGTGAAACCGACAGGTCTTTATGCGCGACGCCCGTACTCCACCCAACCTTTGAGGAGAAGTTCGATGAACGAACAAGCGAAAGTAACTGCGGCGCTAACGGTGGCTCTATCTGTTCTGGCATTTGGCGCCACCCGCGGCGTCACCGAAGAGCAGGCAACAACGCCACCGCTTGAAGTTGCCGACGCTCAGCGCGTGGCGCCAAGCTTCGTCGGCATCGACACCTGGCTCAACTCAGTCCCGCTCACCATCGCTGACCTGCGTGGCAAGGTCGTCCTGGTCGATTTTTGGACGTATGGCTGCTACAACTGCGTCAACACTCTCCCTCACCTTACGCGACTTTACGACACCTATTAAGGACAAGGGCCTCGTCGTCGTCGGCATCCATACGCCGGAGTTTCCTTTCGAGAGATCGACGAGCAACGTGCAAGCCGCCCTCA
>JBAQBC010000077.1:0-10325 GCA_049286035.1 Xanthobacteraceae bacterium | reverse complement strand
AGGCGGAGCGTCGCACCTGGTTCCTGTTTGAAGCGTCGCGTGCAGGTCAGTAATCCTGCAGGTCAATAATCCTGATCGTCGCGTCCGTTCCGCTGTGGATTGGCTGCAAAAAAATGCGGCCGGCCTTGGGGGAGGCCGGCCGCCGCGAACCCGGTCTGGGGACGGGGAGGGGTGGGGACGTGACCGGGAACGCGTTTCCTTTCTCGTGTGCTCAGCGCGACGACGCGGTGGCCGGCGCGGCGCGCGGCTCGCCGAGCGAAACCCAAACGTTCGGATCGGACTGCGACTGACGCTTGACGAAGCGATAGCCGGTGTCCGCCCAAAACAAGATGTCGTTGGTCTGATTGTCGAGGATATACTCGCCGCGGTCGGTCTTGACGGTGAGCACAGCGTGGCCCTCGCCATTGTGATCGCGCACCACCGTCATGAGCAGCGCGTCGCGCGGCCAGCCGGCCTGCATCAAGAGTTTGCGCTTCTGCAGCGCATAGTCCTCGCAATCGCCGTAGCCATCGTCCGGATAATTCCAGCGTTCGACGACGCCCCAATGATCCATATCGGTCATCGGCTTGATCTTGGTGTTGACAGTGCTGTTGATGCGCTTGAGTTCGGTCCAGGCGCGTGTCGATAAGATGACATCGCGCGGCGCCGAAGGAGTGGTGTCGCATTCCGGCGCATATTCGACGCAAAATTCGGCCCAGCCGATCGGCGCAGTCGTGACTGTGCCGATACCGATGTAGGGCATTTGCTCCTGCGCTTGGCTTGCGGTGGTGGAAGCGAACAGCGCCACGCCGAACGTCATCAGAATGACGCACGCGGCCGCGCCGCGCTTGGCTCCTGCAACGCAATTCATTGTGACCCCTTCCCTTATCGTTGGGGCCACGTTTCGCACAAAGCTTTTGCGGCGGCGCTAAGCGGACCGATTCAATTTTAAGTAAAACGGCCGCAACTCCCGGCAGGGCATCGGCAAAAGCTTTCGCTATCTCGCGATCGGCGCGTGGCGCCAGCCGCCTTCAAATTGTCAGCGCAACAGCACAGCGCCTGGCTGATTTACCGGTGCGAGCCACAAAGCTTGCCGACGCATTAAGCTTAACGAAAGGTTGAGATTGGCCGCGAGCCGGCGGCCGCTTAGGGTCTTGGCGACGAATACGGGAGGCGAAGGGGCGTGACCGCGCCAGGCCGTGCCAAGACACGAACCCGGCGTTAATCGCGCATCCGCGCAGGCTGCAGGAGGGAGGACCTTGGTCCTCCCTTTTGTTTTCAAGCTGGGGAAAATGGCGTTCGTAGCCATCGCTTGTTCTAGCCGCGGCCGCGGTCTATCTCGCACGCATCAGGTGCGATCTTGACCGAACAGTCCGCGGACAGTCCCCGAGAGCCCATCTTCAACATTCCGGCGGCCATCGTGGCGAGTGTCGCGGTGCTGGTGCTGTTGCATGCCGTTCGCGTTTTTTTGCTGACCGACGAGCAGGATATCGATTTTGTCCTGACCTTTGGCTTCATTCCGGCGCGCTATGGCAGCGAAGTCGCGATCGGGACGCTTCCCGGCGGTTTTGCTGCCGATCTGTGGACCTTCTTCACTTACGCCTTCATCCACGCCGACTGGACGCATCTTGGGCTAAATCTGGCCTGGCTCGTCCCGTTTGGCAGCGCCGTGGCGCGCCGGTTCGGCACCTGGCGCTACGCGCTGTTCATGCTGACGACCGCGGCACTTGGCGCGATGGCGCATCTGGCTACGCATCTCGGTGCAATTGAGCCGATGATCGGTGCCTCCGCCGCTATTTCGGGCGCCATGGCGGCGGCGATGCGCTTTGTGTTTCAACGCGATGGGCGGCTTGGATTATTCCGCGACAGTGCCGGGGCGGCACGCCTGCCGGCGCTGCCGCTTCGGGCCACGCTCCGCGACCCTCGGTTCTTGCTCTTTCTGGCGACTTGGGTCGGGTTAAATGCGCTGTTCGGTTTCGGCACCATCGCGTTCGGTGCGGAAGCGGGCCAGGAGATCGCCTGGCAAGCCCATGTCGGCGGGTTTTTCGCCGGTTTATTTTTATTCAAAGCCTTCGATCCGGCACAGTCGTCCCCAGAATTGACCGCCGAGCCAAGCGCTTAATTCCGATCGCGAACCTAAATTCTTGGCGCCATCGTGGTGCACCGCAACGTGCGGAGCGCAAGAATTCGTGGAACCGCGAACGCCGGGCAAACATTAAGGTCATTAATCCCCCGCTCGCGCCGTCGGCAGATCGGCGAGTGAGGGCCTTAGGGAGGCTACGATGACCGTCAGTATCCTACTCGCGGCCAAGGGCCGTGAGGTCACGAGCATTGAACCCGGCGCGACCATGAAATCCGCGATCGCGCTCTTGGCAGAAAAGCGCATCGGCGCGGTGCTGGTGCTCGGCGCCGATCATCGCATCGTAGGCATTCTTTCGGAGCGCGACATTGTTCGCGCCATCGCCGAACGCGGCGCGGCCGCGCTCGACGAGCCGGTCAGCCGCTCGATGACGCGCAAGGTGTCGACATGCACCGAGAGCGAGACCATTGCGAGCCTGATGGAGCGGATGACGGAAGGAAAATTCCGCCATCTGCCCGTGGTCGATCAAGGCCGGCTCGTCGGCATCATATCGATTGGCGACGTCGTCAAGCATCGCCTTCAGGAGATGGAGCGCGATTCTGCGGCGATGCGCGACTATATCCTTACTGCCTAGGCGGTCAGCTTAGCGACCGCGCCGGCACATTCCCCCGCGCGCCGCCCGGCGCTATGATGCTCACCGAAAGGAAGTGCATCATGCGCTGGGGCGCAATTGCACGTTCGATCTTTGGCGCTGGATTGGCGATCGCGCTGTGCCATTCCGCCGGACAAGCGGCGGCGAGGGTCCACGTCGCGCAAACTTCAATCGTCACCAATTGCATGATGGCGCGCAATTCGCAGGCCGCGAGCTGCCAGACCACATGCCTCATCCCGGGCGCGGCGCCGACGGGCGCCGCTACGACCGGAGGCAATGCCAATCAGAGCACGGCCTGTCAGCTCAACTGCACAACCCAACAGATCAGTTGCCAGACACTCTGCGGACGCACTTCGCCGTCACCTTAGCGCGGTGCGGGTCAAGTTGATCGGCGGATCAGCTTAGATCGGCGATGGATTCAGTGATCGAGTCGATCGCCTTTTCAGTGGCCGCGCGGCCGACCGCAATGGATTCCGCGGCGCGGTGAAAATCGAGCCAGCCGATATGGCCGATGCGGGGTGTAATATGCACGTCCGGCGGATCGCCCGCGAGCCGCATGCGGGTGAGGCGGTCCTGCATGATGTTGAACGATTCCACCATTACCGTAGAGAAGCTCGGCCGGCTGTCGCCCGAGATGATCTGCCGCTTGAGCGCGCGTTCGGCCGTGAACATGCCGCGCAGTCGCGCGAAGCCGTTGCGCCCATGCTCGGCCGGCGCGGCGGGAGGCGTATCGGTCAAGTCGGCGCCGTGGCTCGCGATCGTGGTGCCGCGGCCGAACCGGTCGGCATCCATATTGACGGCGATGACGACGCGGGCGCCGAGCGCCCGCGCGGCTGAAACCGGAACCGGATTGACCAGCGCGCCGTCAACAAGCCAGCGGCCGCCGAGATGCACCGGGGAGAAAATCCCAGGCAAGGCGTAGGAGGCGCGCACGGCGAGCGATAGCGACCCCTTCGTCAGCCAAACTTCGTGCCCGGTGCCGATCTCGGTCGAGATCGCGGCGAAACGGAGCGGCAGATTCTCGATCAGGGCGTCACCGATCGACTCCTGCAGCCGGTTGGCAAGCCGGCCGCCGCCGATCAGGCCCGAGCCGCCGATGCGCACGTCGAGGTAGCCGATGATGCGCCGCATGGTCAGCGAGCGCGCCCAATCTTCCAGGGTGTCAAGTTGATCGGTGGCGTAGCAGCCGCCGACCAATGCGCCCATCGAGGTGCCGACGATGATGTCCGGCTTAATGCCGTGCGCCTGCAAAGCGCGCATCACGCCGATATGGGCAAAGCCGCGGGCCGCGCCGCTGCCGAGCACGAGCCCAATGGACGGCCCGCCGCTTTTGATGGTGATGTGACCGGCATCCACTGTTTTGCCCGGAATGTCGATGTTCGCCACGCAATTCCTCGTTAGTTCGATGCCGATCGATCGCGGCGCATTGTGCCGCCATCTACCCAAGATATGGTGAACACGGCTGCAATTTGGCCAGGGGCTGTGGCATCAGAGCGGGCTAAACGAGCGTCGTGTGGCTTGAAATTGCCGCGATTGCGACCGAGAAAAATCCAATGGGCGGGCGGGTGTTCAGCGGCTTCTGGCGCGGTGCCGTTGTGGCTGTCTTTGCTGCCCTCGCCGGCCTTTCCTTGCTGCCTGGTTCCGCGGCGGCTCAAGTGCACAGCCTGGTCGGACCCCAGTCCACCACGACACCGGCCCCGGCTCCGGGGACCGGATCGCCGGGTGCGACCATCGTCGCTCCCATTCCGGCGCCTGCCGCCCCCGCGGCGGTACCGCCGGTGGCGCAGGCGGCGCCCGGCGTTCCGGCCGGGAACGTCCTGCTCGCGGTCGTCGCCCGTTATGGTCAAAACGCGCCGCCGATCAGCGCTGGCCTGGTTTGGCGCGTTTATGCGGCGAAGCCTGACTCGCCGAGCAATTTCCGCTTGATCAAGGAAGATCGCGCCGCCGCGCCGACATTCGCGCTGCCGCCGGGCAATTACGTCGTGCATGCGAGCTTGGGCCTGGCCAGCGCCGCCAAAACCATTGTGCTGCGTACCGATACCGTGCGCGAAGTGTTCGACATTCCCGCCGGCGGCATCCGCCTCGAAGGCCGGGTCGGGGATGTCCGCATCCCGTTGGGCCAGATCGCGTTCGAAATTTTTACCGGCAGCCAGTTCGACACCAACGAACGCCGGCCGATCGCGCAGAATATGCAGACCGGCGACGTCGTGCTGCTTCCCGAAGGCACCTATTACATCGTGTCGAATTATGGCGACGGCAATTCGGTGGTTCGTTCCGATGTCCATATCGAAGCCGGCAAGCTGACCGACATCGTGGTGACGCATCGTGCCGCCATCAAGACGCTCAAGCTCGTCAACAATCCCGGCGGCGAAGCGCTCGCCAATACGCAATGGACCGTGCTGACCCCGGGCGGCGACGTGATCAAGGAATCAATCGGTGCCTTTCCGCGCCTGGTGCTGGCCGAAGGCGATTATCACGTCATCGCCCGCAACGAGGGCCGGACCTATCAGCGCGACTTCAAGGTGATCACCGGGGTGGACGGCGAAGTCGAAGTGCTGGCGCGCTGACGCAAACCGTCCGCTCTCGAGCGTTACTCCGATCTACCCTGCGCTTCGACCCAATGCTGGACGGCGCCGCTGCGCAGGAAGTCGAGTGCCTGTGCTTCCATCACGGACTGCGCTTGTGGTTCGGCCGTCACCGTTGCGACGATCGCATCGCATTTGTTCGCCAGCGCGATGGTCAAAACAGGTAGCGCCGATTGCAATGGCCGCGCCACCGCAAACAGGCGCGCACGGCCGGTCATTATTCCGGCGCTGACCGGGTGACCTGATGCCAGGGGTCTGTAATCCGCTCCGATCAGTTCGAGGTCGCCGACGCGCTCGATTTCATCGTCATCGGAGACGCCGGTCGCGCATCGGCAAAATCCGATCTTCGCCCGAAGATAAAGATGGACCTCGCGGCCACAGCGCTCGGCCGCACAGCCAAAAGCCTGGCCGGTGCCCCATTGGTCGATCGGAAACGGCCATTTTTCCTCGGACCATGAAGCTTGGGTGTCGGGCTTTGCGAGGTCCTGCGCCGAAATGCCAACCTCGCCGAGCGCGAGCCAGCCGGCTGTTACGACGAGCCAAACTATTTTCCGCGCCAATTCCATCGAGCCTCCAAAGCGCGCCAAGTCATCGAGCCGGGGGGCCTGAGCAGCTAATGCGTCGCGACCGCTTGGGCGTCGCCGGTCAGTTCGAGAATGTGCATGCCGGTATTGGCGCGGTCGACGATATAGATATAGCCGCGATCGTCGGTCTCCACGTTATTGGTTTGGATCGCGACCTTGCAGCTGTCTTGACCGTTCACTTTGACGCAGCGCTTGTCGGTCGCCGCTGTGATCGCCGGAATAAAATATCCGATTTCCTTCGGATGGTACGGATCGCGGACGTCGACGGCGCGCACGCCGGCATTGAAGTAGCTGAGAAAGACGATTTTTTTATAGAAAACCGGCGCCATGCTTTCGTTGGAAGCGTGGGTGCCGAAACGGCCACCGCGCGAACAAAACTCGCCGCTCGCTTCCGGCACCTGAAAGTTGGAGATCACCATTGGGTGCGCTTCGACGGTCACGTCGACGAACCACGCCATCTGCCGCGGCTCCTCGCAGGCGTTGCGAATCTGCTCATCGACGATCATGACAATGTCGCGCTCGGCGCCAACTGCGTCTTTAGCGAATTCGGCAATCGGCATTTTGGGCATTGGAAATGTCGTGTGCGCGCCGTTAAACGGCGTCATCACCAGCCGTCCCGCTTCCGGATAGAGAAGATTTTCCGTGGTCGGCTCCTTGGGGCCGTGAATGAGCTTGTCGCGATCGATGATCTGCATAATCCCGTTCTTGTTGGTGCCGTAGCCGAAATAAATCCGGTTGCCCTGTGCGCCGAGCGAAATCATACCGTGCAATTGTTCCGGAATGGGCCCGCTCGCGCCGGGTTGCTGGCCGGGCAAGCCGAAGTCGCGGATTTTGACCGGGTGTGCCGGATCGCTCATGTCATAGACTTCGGTCATGCGATTGACGCGCCAGCCCGGCACGCCGGAGACCAGGTAGGCGATGCCGCTATCGCATTCCCAAAAGCTTTTATGGGTGTCGTTGAGCTCGCCGTCACGCTGCCAAATCAGCGCCGGTTTGGCGGGATCGGTGACGTCGTAAATCTGATGGCTTTTGCCACCGAAGACGCGCAGCAAGTAGGTTTTGTTGGGATCACCTTTCGGCAGCGCGCGGCCGTCGCACACACGCGTCATCTGAGCGCCGCCTTCCTCATAATTGCCAGGCGTGCCGGGAATATGCGCCAGATATTGCGGATGCGCCGGATCGGTCACGTCCACGATCGAAGTGCCGCTGAATTCGGGTTGCCCGGTGAGCGGATTGAGCGGCTTTGGCACCTCCGGCGTGCCGCCGTGATGGCCGATATAGGCGATGTAGCGATTGCCTTGGTGATGGATCGTCGGCTGATAGGCGCTGCGGCCTTGAAGGTCATTGTAGCCGACCAGGCGCATGTTCATCGCCTCGGGCGGCGCTCCGATCTTCTGCTCGGCTGCGGATGTCGTGACGATCGGCCCAAGGATTACAGCCACGCATGTCGCAATATAGGCTTGGCTTTTTGGCCGAAATCGATTGCGCCTCATGCACTTTCTCCACAGTAATCCACAGTGAGTTATCGCCCGCGATCGGCGCGTACAAACACACCGGGAATGATCGATCGAAGCATAAGTTGCACAAGTCTGCTATTGCACGCCTGCTATCGCATGGCTGGTACCGGCAGAATTGCGGTGCGAGCTGCTCACAGCCGGGAAGGCATGTATTCCATCGATATTTTCTGCTACGCTTGGCTTGGGTGAACGCGCTGGGACCAAGCGCGTCGGCTGGGTTCCTTGTAAGAACAGGAGCCGGGAATGCCCATGGAGCAAAATAGCCGCGAGGACTTCAACAGGGCCGCAAAGACAGCGCAGAAGCAAATCGGCGACGCCGAAAAGAAGATCGGCGATGCCGCGCTTGACGCCCAGAACCAGTTCCTCAAAACGCTTGAGGAAATGAGCCGCGAGGCCATGGCCTGTGCGACCGCTGAAATCGAACGTGGCCTCAAACTATCGAAAAAACTGAGTGCAGCTCACTCCGTTACCGACGCCGTAGCGGCCTATCAGGAATGGCTGGGGGAGGAGATGAGTGCGCGCTCCGAAGACGCCCGCCGGTTCATGAGCAACAGCCAGTCGTTCATGACCACGAGCTCAAAAGCGTTCTCCAATGGCTGGTCGGGCATGGGGATGAGCACGTAAGTCCGCCCAGCGCGTAAGGTCGTTTACATTAGTCATAGACCGCAGTCATAGACCGCGAGGCCTGCAGCGCGATGCCCCGGGTGGCTCACCCAGGGGGCGCCGGCGCTTGCGCTGCCAGCACGCGCTGCGCCGCATCGGCCTCGATGAGGGGATAAGTGTCGAAATGCGCGGGGATGATATCGGCCCATTCATTGAGGATCCGATGCAGCGCCTCGTTATCCTCGACATCGAAGACCGCGACCGCACCCCGTCCGGCGCGCGCATAGACATGCCGGCATGCGCCGCGCGCCTGATGCCCGGCAATCCAGGGCCAGAACGATTGCCGGGTCCCGACCAAATCGGAAGGCCGCTCCGGCCGCGGTGTCGAGACTACCAGAAACAGCATGATCGCATACTCCTAGCGCGGGCTTCCGACAGGAACGCCGTGCCGAAAGGCAAGCAATTTGTGAGTTTATCAGGTTCGCATGAGGGCGTGCGTGCACTGACTGCGAAACTGATGTGACGCGTTGCATCGCGGAATCTTAGAAGCTTGCGCAGGGATTTTGACTGTGTGAGACTGATGCATCGCCAAGGGGCGACTTTCCTAAGGCGTCTTGAGAGGGGAGAGGGACTCATGCGTCGTTATGGACTTTCTCTGTGTCTGACAGTCGCGTTGGCCGCGGGCGTCGTTTGGTCCGCATCGCAAGCGTTGGCTGAACCCTGCGCGGTTGGCGTGAACGTACACAATCATGCGTGGATTCTGCTCAAGCATAAGCGGCTAACGCAGTGCACGGCGGGGCCGGGCTGCAAGTGTGTGTCGTGCTACAATCTGAACGGCACCGTCACCGCAACGTGCTATCCGCTGGTAGCCGCGATTCCGGGTCGCTGACGGCACGGTTCGATTGATTGAAGGCGGCGTTGCGCCGCTCAGTGTCGCTTGGCTTCGCGGCCGGGCGCGTGCAAGCGCGCGCGTGTTAGGCTTGCGCGGCCGGCTTGAGGTCCGGCGGCACAGCTTCTTGCGCCAAAGCGGCGAGCGCCGCGTCCAAGCCCATCACGTGCTGCGCCTCGCTGCCGAGACGGCGGATCGAAACCGTGCGCTCGGCGGCTTCTTTTTTGCCGACGACGAGCAGCACCGGAATTTTCGCCAGTGAGTGCTCACGCACCTTGTAATTGATCTTCTCGTTGCGCAGATCGGCCTCGACGCGAAGCCCTGCACGCCGCGCCTTGTCGATTGCGTCCCGGGCATAATCGTCGGCATCCGAGGTGATGGTCGCAACAACCGCCTGCACCGGCGACAGCCACAGCGGCAAATGGCCAGCAAAATGTTCGAGCATGATGCCGGTGAACCGCTCCAGCGAGCCGAACATCGCGCGGTGCAACATCACCGGCGTGACCTTGTTGGAATGCTCGTCGATGTAGAATGCGCCGAGCCGGCCCGGCATGTTGAGATCGACCTGGACCGTGCCGCATTGCCAGTCGCGGCCGATCGCGTCGCGCAAGATATATTCGAGCTTCGGTCCGTAGAAGGCGCCTTCGCCTTTGTTCAAAGTCCAGGGCCGGCCTGAGGCTTCGAGGGCCTTTTTCAGCGCGACTTCGGCTTTGTCCCACACCGCATCCTCGCCGATGCGCTTTAACGGCCGGTCGGAGAATTTGATGGTGACATCGTCGAAGCCGAAATCCTTATAGATGCTGAGGATCAGGTCGTTGACCTTGATCACCTCTTCGGCGATCTGCTCCTCGGTGATGAAAATATGAGCGTCGTCCTGCGTGAACGCGCGTACCCGCATCAGCCCATGCAGCGCGCCGGAGGGTTCGTAGCGGTGCACCTTGCCGAATTCGGCAACCTTGAACGGCAGATCGCGATACGACTTCAAGCCGTTTTTGAAGATCTGGATGTGGCCGGGGCAGTTCATCGGCTTGATGACGAAAGTGCGCTCGTCCTCCTCGCGCGGCTGCACCAGAAACATCGAGTCGCGGAAGGTCGCCATGTGGCCGGACGCGACCCACAGCGAGGAATCGATCAGCTGCGGCGCATTGACTTCGGCATAACCGGCGACGTCCTGACGCCGGCGGATATAGTTTTCCAGAGTCTGGAACAGGGTCCAGCCTTTCGGATGCCAGAACACCGAGCCGGGCGCCTCTTCCTGAAAATGAAAAAGATCCATTTCGCGGCCAAGCTTGCGATGGTCGCGCTTCTCCGCTTCTTCAACTTGCTTGAGATAGGCGTCGAGCTCTTCTTGCTTGGCGAACGCAGTACCGTAGATGCGCGACAACATCTCGCGCCTTGAATCGCCGCGCCAATAGGCGCCGGCGACCTTCATCAGC
>JBAQBC010000076.1:0-2278 GCA_049286035.1 Xanthobacteraceae bacterium | reverse complement strand
GCACGGAACTCCTCACCGAGGTCGTCCTACCGAAACTGCCGGCGCAGACCGGCTGGGGCTTTGAGGAAATCGCGCGACGGCACGGCGACTTTGCGCTCGCCGCGGTCGCGGCGACGCTGACTTTGTCCGGCAGCGAGATCGTACAGGCACGCATCGCCTTGACTGGCGTGGGCCCGACCGCGTTGCGAGCCGC
Organism: Xanthobacteraceae bacterium; assembly: GCA_049286035.1. Classification (GTDB taxonomy): domain Bacteria; phylum Pseudomonadota; class Alphaproteobacteria; order Rhizobiales; family Xanthobacteraceae; genus BOG-931. Next base: position 2,085 of record JBAQBC010000076.1, on the reverse strand, counting down.
AGAAGCAGAATCGCTCTTGGTGGGGCGGGGGTTTGATGAAAACCTCCGCCGGCGCGCGATCGAAGCGGTCCGGGAGGCGATCTCGCCCGAAACCGATTTGCATGCCTCAGCCGATTTGCGGCGGCATTTGGCCGGCGTGCTCACCGGCCGCGCGCTGGCGGCTGCCTGGCGACGCAGGCGGGCCGAATAAGAGCGCGGCATGAAAAAGACCTGCGAGATCGCCGTGACCGTGAACGGCACCGTCTACGAAGCCACCGTCGAGCCGCGGCTGCTCCTTGCTGATTTTCTGCGCCACACGCTAGGCCTCACTGGCACCCATGTCGGCTGCGAGCACGGCGTCTGCGGCGCCTGTACGGTGTTGGTAGACGGCGACAGCGCGCGTTCCTGTCTGATGCTTGCGGTGCAAGCCGACGGCCGCAGCGTCGAAACAGTCGAGAGCCTCGGTAGCATCGGGCAAATGAACGCGCTGCAGGAATCGTTTCACGCTCATCACGCGTTGCAGTGCGGCTTCTGCACGCCAGGCATGCTGATGACTGCGACTGATCTCCTGCGCAAATATCCGCTCGCCACGGACGATGATATCCGCAAAGGGCTGTCGGGCAATCTCTGCCGCTGCACCGGCTACGAACATATCGTCAAAGCGATCCGCGCAGTCGTCAAAGCCGGAGAGAAGTAATGAAAATGCATCTTCTCTCCGGCGGCCGGCTGCGCATGCGCAAGAGTATTTTTGTGCCCGACGCCGATAAGAGCGAGACCATCGAATTATCCGTTCCGTGCGCGCTCATTCGCCATGCCCGAGGCAATGTGCTGTTCGATACCGGCTGCCACCCGACGGTGGCCGAACAGGCCGAGGCGCGCTGGGGCAGCTTGGCACGACTGATGACGCCGATCATGCCGGCCAACGAGAATGTCGTGGACGGGTTGTCCCGTCTCGGGCTGAGCTGCGACGATATTGATCTTGTCGTGTGTTCGCACCTGCATCCTGATCATTGTGGTTGCAATAGCTTCTTCAACCGCGCGACCTTCATCATGCATCGCAATGAAGTCGAGACCGCCCGCGCGCCCGGCGCGGAGGCACAGGGCTATCTCGCGGCAGAATGGGAGCAAGAAGCACCAATCGATATGCGCGACGTGTTCGGCGACGGACGCATGGTACTGTTGCCGCTGCCAGGCCATACGCCGGGCACGACCGGCGCGCTCGTTACGCTCAACCAATCAGGCGCCTTCTTTCTTGCATCCGACACAGTGTCTCTGCGCACGACACTCGATACTGGCGTGGTGCCGAAGAACACCTGGAACGCGGACGCGCTTTTAAAGTCGCTCGCCGAGATCCGGCGCATCGAGGCGCGCGGCGCGCAGATTCTGTGCGGCCATGACGCCAGGCAATGGGCCTCGTTGCGTAAGGGGGTCGAAGCCTATGAGTGACGTGCGCGAAGCTTATCTCGGGCCCAAAGTCGTCGGCGCGCGCATCAAGCGCACCGAAGATCCGCGGCTATTGACCGGACTCGGCGCCTATACCGATGATCGTCAGATGCCGCGTGTGCTCCACGCCGCGTTCCGTCGCAGCGATCAGTCGCATGCGAAAATCCGCGCCATCGATTGCACGGCAGCCCGTACCGCCCCCGGCGTGATAGCCGTCTTTACCGCCGAAGATTTGGCCGATCAGGTCAAGCCCCTCGTCGCGACCTCACGCATGAAGAATTATCACTCAACGCCACTCTTGCCGCTGGCGCGCGACAAGGTGCGTTACGTCGGCGAGCCGATTGTCGGCGTCATTGCACAAAGCCGTTATCAGGCCGAGGACGCGCTCGAATTTGTCGGCATTGAATTCGAGCCGTTGCCCGTCGTGGTCGATCCGGAACAGGCGGTCCAGGACGGTGCGCCACTGTTGCATGAGGCCGCCGGCACTAATGTGCTGGTGAGCCGCGAATTCAAGCGCGGCGATGTAGATGCTGTCTTTGCCACCGCGCCCGTGCGCGTCGGCGCGCGTTTTCGTATGCACAGGAAGACGCCGGTCGCGATCGAGCCGCGCGCTTGTCTCGCCGAATATGACGCGGGCCGAGAGGCGCTGACACTTTACTCGGC
>JBAQBC010000075.1:0-1565 GCA_049286035.1 Xanthobacteraceae bacterium | reverse complement strand
GAAAACCAGTTCTTGGAAACCAGGGGGAGGACAATATGGCTGCTCATATTCCGGCGAATTTCCGACGCGTGATTACCGCCGCGGCGGGCGGTAACGTCATCGAGTGGTATGACTTCTACATATTCGGAAGCTTGGCCGCGATCTTGTCGGTCAAGTTCTTCGAAAAAAGCCACCCGGTGGCGGCGCTCCTTAGCACCATCGCGCTGTTCACCGCGGGCTTTCTGATCCGTCCGCTCGGCGCCTTTTTGTTCGGCTGGATGGGCGACCGTGTCGGCCGCAAATACACGTTCCTGGTGACGCTCAGCGGCATGGCACTGGGCACCGGCGCGATCGGATTGATACCCACTTTCGACCAGATCGGCCTCGCGGCCGCAGTCATTCTGTTCTGCTTGCGCATCATCCAGGGGCTTTGTCTCGGTGGCCAATATGGCGGGGCGATCACTTACGTAGCCGAGCACGTCTCGGACGAGCGCCGCGGCTACTATACCGGCTGGCTGCAAACCTCGCCGACGCTCGGTATCGTGCTGTCGCTCATCGTCATCATCGTCACGCGTACCTATCTCGGCAATGATGCCTTCAACGCCTGGGGCTGGCGCATTCCGTTCCTGTTCTCCTTCCTGTTGATGGGGATCGCCTATTACATCCGGGTGAACTTCCAGGAATCGCCGATCTTCGAGGAGATCAAGGCGAAAGGCGCGATGACAAAGAATCCGTGGAAGGAAGCCTTCCTCAGCGAAAACATCAAATACGTGTTGATCGCCACTATCGTTGTGCTCGGCCAGGGCGTGGTCTGGTACAGCAGCCAATTCTGGGCCCTGTACTACCTCGGGACAGTCGCCAAGCTCGACACCCTGACCACCGCCTATATTGTCGGCGGTGGGCTCATCATCGGCACGCCGACGCTGGTCCTGGCCGGCTGGCTCTCCGATCACATCGGCCGCAAGCCGGTGATATTGGCAGGGTTCCTGCTCGCGGCGCTCACCTATTATCCGCTGTACAGCTGGCTCGGCTCGGTCACGCAGCCAGGCAATGTCAACTATCCGGTCGCGATCATCATCGTCGCCATTATGGTCGGCTATGTCGGCTTGGTGTACGGCCCGATTGGCGCGTTCCTGGCCGAATATTTCCCCGGCAGGATCCGTTACACCTCGGTCTCCGTGCCGTATCACATCGGCAACGGCTGGGGCGGCGGCTTGGTGCCGTTCATCACCACGGCGGCTTACACCGCGACGGGCAGCCTTGGCTACGCGCTGATCTATCCGATCGTCGTTCCCGCGATCGCTTTCGTGCTCAGCCTGTTCCTGATGCCGGAAACGCGCGAACGCAGCATCTGGGACGAAGCGGCGGCGGAGAAGCCGGCGTAGCGCCGTTACGGCGCAAATCCGCACCGCACCACAAAACACATGCGGGGCCGATTGGCCCCGCATTTTTTTGATTCGGAGGCCGACCCCAGTTCAGTGCGTGCCCGTTATTCCGCCGCCTGCGTTTGGTGCTGAAACAATGGCGTCACGCGCGCTCGCTCCCAGACCTCGTTGAGCGGGTGCATACAGTCAAAGCCCAAGGAA
>JBAQBC010000074.1:0-24633 GCA_049286035.1 Xanthobacteraceae bacterium | reverse complement strand
GGAATTTTTTCATCGAGCGACAATTCCTGCGCGCCGCCCAATCCAAGCGCGCCATGCGTTGCCGCCAGAATAAGGCCGCCGCCGGCAAGATGGGATTGCATGAAGCCGGTCAGGCGGTCTCTCCCCGCGGCGTCCAGCGTGCTGGCTGGCTCGTCGAGCAGCCAGATCGGCCGTTTGACGGTGAGAAGTCGTGCGATCGAAAGGCGCCGGCGCTGGCCGGCCGAGAGATAAGCAGCCGGCAAGGCCGCGATGCCCCCAAGCCCGACCGCGCCGAGTGCGTCCTGCACTTTGGTCATGCCGGCGCCAAAAAAGGCGGCCCAAAAATGCAGATTCTCGGCCACCGAAAGCGATGGTTTCACCGCGTCCTGGTGGCCGAGATAGTGCGCCTGTTCGGCGATGCTGAACTCGGGATCGCCACCCTCAAGCCAAAGCCGGCCACCCGCCGGGCGGAGAAAGCCACCAACAATCCGCAAGAGCGACGACTTCCCCGCGCCATTGCGCCCGGTCACGGCCAAGGCCTGCCCGGCCGCGAGGTGAAAGCCGATGCCGGCGAACACGTCGCGGCCGCCGCGGCGGCAGGCCAAATCGACCGCGCTCAACCGCATGGCCGCAATCCCAAGTGGCGGAAACGGTAGCGGAAATGGCTGGCGCTTTCGCCAAAGTTCGAACCGCGGTTGTGCTGGAAAGGGGCCATGCGCCGCATCATATCGGATCATTCCTTGCCGAACTGGCACAAGCTGCCAAAAGTCCCTATAAGCCGCGACGCTGGGCCGCGGCGCGATGCCAACGCTGCCCTGTCCGGCGCCTCTCCGCCCCCTGCAGCGCCCGCAGGGCAAAGTGAGGGATTTTGGGCCATTTCGGTCTCAATGACCTCCGCATTGCCTCGGCCGAAGCCGACAGAATGGAAAAAGATCATGGATTTCGTCGACAGCTTCAAATGCCTTCGCCCGCTGAAGGTCGGCTCTAAAACCTATGCCTATTTCAGTCTCCCGGCGGCGGAGAAAAACGGCCTGAAAGGAATTTCGCGGCTGCCGTTCTCGCTCAAAGTGCTGTTGGAAAATTTACTGCGCAACGAGGATGGCCGCTCGGTGACCAAGGAGGAAATCCAGGCGGTCGCGCAATGGCTCAAGAACCGAACGTCGGATCGCGAAATCGCCTTCCGCCCCGCGCGCGTCTTGATGCAGGATTTCACCGGCGTTCCGGCGGTGGTGGATCTCGCCGCCATGCGCGACGCCATGGAGCATCTCGGCGGCGATCCCAAGAAGATCAATCCGTTGGTGCCGGTCGATCTCGTCATCGATCATTCGGTGGCGGTGAACTTCTTCGGCCACCGCGACTCGTTCAAGCGCAATGTCGAAGAAGAATACAAACAAAATCAGGAACGCTACCGATTCCTGAAATGGGCGCAGCTGTCATTCGAGAATTTCCGCGTCGTGCCGCCCGGCACGGGCATCTGCCATCAGGTCAATCTGGAATATTTGGCGCAGACGGTTTGCAGCACTAAAGCCGCGATCAAATTTCCCGACAAATCGGTTGCCAGTGCACTTGCGTTCCCCGACACCGTGGTGGGCACGGATTCGCATACCACGATGGTCAACGGGCTGTCGGTGCTTGGCTGGGGCGTCGGCGGCATTGAGGCCGAGGCGGCGATGCTCGGCCAGCCGTATTCAATGTTGTTGCCGGAGGTGATCGGAGTTCGACTCAACGGCAAGCTCAAAGAGGGTGTCACCGCGACCGATCTGGTTCTCACCGTGACGCAAATGCTGCGCAAGCGCGGCGTAGTCGGCAAGTTCGTCGAATATTTCGGTCCCGGTCTCGCCGGCCTGACGATCGCCGACCGGGCGACGCTCGGAAATATGTCGCCTGAATATGGCGCGACCTGCGGCTTCTTCCCGATCGACGACGACACCATCCGTTATCTGAGCGATACCGGCCGTCCAGCGGATCGGATCGCGCTTGTCGCCGCCTATGCTAAGGCGCAGGGCATGTATCGCTCCAAGAATACGCCGGATCCGCTGTTCACCGACGTGCTCAAGCTCGAACTCTCTTCGGTCGAGTCCTCGCTCGCCGGGCCGAAACGGCCGCAGGACCGCATTGCGCTCAAAGAAGTCAAAAGCGGCTTCGTCCAGGCGATGGACAAGGAATTCAACAAGTCCGGCGAATTGGATAAGCGCGTCCCCGTCGAAGGACGCACGCACACGCTCGGCCATGGCGATGTCGTGATCGCGGCCATCACCTCCTGCACCAACACGTCCAATCCATCAGTGATGATCGCGGCGGGCTTATTGGCCAAAAAGGCGGTCGAGAAGGGGCTCATGGTCAAGCCGTGGGTCAAGACCTCGCTCGCGCCCGGCTCGCAAGTGGTAGCGGAGTATTATGAGAAGTCCGGCTTGCAGAAGTCGCTCGATGCGCTTGGTTTCAATCTGGTCGGCTTCGGCTGCACCACCTGCATCGGCAATTCAGGTCCGCTGCCGGAGGAAATTTCGGAGGCCATCAATAAAAGCGATCTGGTCGCCGCGGCGGTGCTCTCCGGCAATCGCAATTTCGAGGGCCGCGTGAATGCTGACGTGCGGGCGAATTATCTTGCTTCGCCGCCGCTCGTCGTCGCCTATGCGCTCGCCGGCTCAATGCAGATCGACGTCGCCAAGGCGCCGCTTGGCACCGATAAGAACGGACGCAAGGTCTATTTGCGCGATATCTGGCCCACAAGCCGCGAGATCGCCGCGGTCGTGCGCAAAAGCATCAACAAACAGATGTTCACGCGCAAATATGCGGACGTGTTCAAGGGCGATGCGCTGTGGCGCAAGATCGCGGTCAAGGGCGGACTGACCTACAAGTGGGACGACCGCTCCACCTATGTGCAGAACCCTCCCTACTTCGACGACATGCCGAAACGCAGCCAGCCGATCGAGGACGTCGTCGACGCCCGCATTCTCGGCCTGTTTCTCGATTCGATCACGACCGACCACATTTCGCCGGCGGGATCGATCAAGGAGGAGAGCCCGGCCGGCGAATATTTGCGCGATCATCAGGTTCGTCCGCGCGACTTCAATCAGTACGGCACGCGGCGCGGCAATCATCAGGTGATGATGCGTGGCACGTTCGCCAATATTCGAATCAAAAATCAGATGGTGCCCGGCGTCGAGGGCGGCTACACGATTCATTACCCGTCGCGTCAGCGCATGGCCATTTACGATGCGGCGATGCGTTACCGGTCGGAGAACGTGCCGCTGGTCGTATTCGCCGGCAAGGAATACGGCACCGGCTCGTCGCGCGATTGGGCGGCCAAGGGTACGGTGCTGCTCGGCATTCGCGCCGTGATCGCGCAGTCGTTCGAGCGCATCCATCGCTCCAATCTGGTCGGCATGGGCGTGGTTCCGCTGGTGTTCGAAGAGGGCACGTCGTGGCAGACGCTCGGATTGCGCGGTGACGAGCAGGTCACCATTCGCGGCCTGCATGGCGATCTCAAGCCGCATCAGCGGTTGCAAGCGGAAATCGTGGCCGCCGACGGCGGGCTCAAGCGCGTGCCGCTGATCTGCCGGATCGATACCGCCGATGAGCTCGATTATTTCCGAAACGGCGGCATCTTGCAGTACGTGCTGCGGCACCTCGCCGCTTAGCACGTTTTCGCGCAAACAAGATCAACGCGGCGCGCCGTTCGCGCCTCGTTCTCCATTTTCGCGCCTGACTTGAATTTCACGCCTGAAATGGCCGTCTGGCTCACCGTGAAGTGAGTGGCGGGTGAGGGGCGCCGGCGCTAAAACCCGCGTTCATCGAACCGTCACCGGAGCCGTGAGGCGGAGGTTGGAATGCAAGCTTGCCGTGTCGCGCCGGCACTCCTCATCGCGGGCTTTGTGCTTGCAAGCGTTGTGACGGCACGAGCAGGTGAGCCCCGCGCGGTGCTCGAGCTCTTCACCAGCCAAGGATGTTCCTCGTGTCCGCCGGCCGATCGGCTGGTTGGGCAATTCGCCAACGATCCCTCAGTCGTCGCATTGAGCATTCCGATCGACTACTGGGATTATCTCGGCTGGCGCGACACACTTGCCAATCCGGCGCATTCGGCGCGCCAGCGCGCTTATGCGCGTGCGCGCGGCGACGGACAGGTTTACACGCCACAGATCGTCGTTAATGGGTCAGCCGACGCGCTCGGCAGCGATCAGGCGGCAATCGAGCGCGCGATTACGCAAACCGACCACAAAACCGGCGTGATGTCGCTGCCGGTGGTCGTTGCGGTAAATAACGGCGCGCTCAACGTCAGTATATCGGATGCAGACAAGGCGCCCGCTGCCGTGGAAGTGTGGTTATGCCCGCTCGCCAAAGCGGTTCCGGTCGCTATCGGTCGCGGTGAGAACCGCGGCCGCACCATCACCTACCACAATGTCGTGCGTAACTGGCTTAAGCTCGGCACGTTGAACGCCGCCCAATCGAGCTGGAACGTGCCGATCGCGCAGATCAAGGCCGAAGGCATCGACGCCGCCGCGGTCATGGTGCAGGAAGGCAGCCATGACAGGCCGGGCATCATTCTCGGCGCGGCCCTGACAGATATCAAATAGCGCAGCTTAGAGGTCAGACACTGGCCCTCGATCCGTCCGCGGATCGCGGACCGCTGCGCTCATCGTCCACCTCCCGAAAACAAAAGGCCGGCGCACTGCCGGCCTGAAGGAAAGGGGGACGAATTGCACTCACGCGGAAGCAGTCAAACGAAACTGTGGCCCGGTCCGTCCGCGCCCCGGGGGGCTGGGGGGCTGAGGAATCCGGAACACGATCCGAACCGGGCCCTGAGGCAACGGTGGTGTGTTTCGCAGGCCAGCTTGGCGTGTGCTTGGCCGAAATCAGGCTGCATTATGATACGGGCTAACGAAGCCGTGATGTCTGGCGCTCAAAATGCCGCAGGGCAGGATCAAAGGACGGATGTCGGAGGACAGACATGTCGAAGGACAGACATTGAGACCCCCGTCATCGTCATCTGAGCTCTGTCATATCTGTCCTCAGGCCTGCGTCGTGCGTCCTCCAATCAGGGCTTGCCGCAGCTTTGTTCCGGCGCGATCATAACGGTTAAGGTGACATGAGCCTGCGGGTCAGGCTCGATCAACAGGAGGCGCCGTCATGGATTTCGGCGAAATCGATCCAAGCCCGTGGCGCGGGGACGAGCATCGTGCGCACGTCCCCGCTCACGAAGTGACGTTCAGCCGCCGCGAGCTTGACCGACTCCTGCGGCTTTACGGCCGCAAGGTCGCGGCCGGCGAGTGGCGCGATTACGCCATCGATTTCCTCAAAGACCGCGCAGTTTTCTCCGTGTTCCGTCGCGCCTGTGAAGTTCCGATCTACCGCATCGAGAAAAATCCCAAGCTGGCGCGCCGCCAGGGCGCCTATAGCGTCATTTCGGCGACCGGACATATCGTGCGACGCGGCCAGGAATTGGATGGGGTGCTCGGCGCGCTCGACCGCTCGCTGCGGGTGGTGGCGGGCTGAGTTCCGTCATCCCGAGGTGACCGCCAACGGGTCCGGCCCGAAGTGGCCGGCCCGATGACAAGCTCCGCGGCCCTCGAAGGATGCACGGCCGAGGCGCTGCGGCCGTCGCCCTTCGAGGCTCGCTGCGCTCGCTCCTCAGGGTGACGGCTCACTAAGGCGTCGTCGTATCACCCTCTCCCAGCGCGCGCTGCATCAGCACCGTGTCGAGCCATTTGCCGCGCTTGAAGCCGACCGAGCGCAGCGTGCCGATGTGGCGAAAGCCGGCGCGCTCATGCAGCGCGATCGAGCCGATTTGCGCGGAATCGCCGATCACCGCGATCATCTGCCGGTAGCCGCGCTGCGCACTTGCGGCGACGAGAGCTCGCAGCAATAGAGCGCCAATTCCCTTGCGGTGCATGTTCGGCGCGACGTAGACCGAATCTTCAACGCTCCACTTGTAAGCCGGCCGCGCTCGGTATGGGCCGGCATAGGCGTAGCCGGCGACGACATTTTCGATCTCGGCGGTAAAGTAGGGACAGCCGTTATTCAGAAGCGCGGTTTGCCGGCGCAGCATTTCCGCCTCGTCCGGAGGTTCGACCTCGAACGACGCGGTGCCGTTACGAACAGCGTCGGCGTAGATACGCGTTATCGCGCCGATGTCACCCGGCAGTGCCGGACGGATGATGACCTTCTGCATCGGCTAGTGTCCCGATTCCGAAGTTCGAACGCCCTTGCGGCACGCTCGTACGAACTTCGGAATTGATGAGGACACTAGCAAACTATTCTTAAGTAGTGCCGCCTTTGAACCCGAAGTTCGTTCCGAAAACTTGTGCGAACTTCGGGTTCGCGGCACTAACGAACCTGCCAGAACACAGGCGGACGCGAAATACGGGCAAACAAAAACGCCCCGGATTGCTCCGGGGCGTTTTGTTAATCGCGACGCGCTGCGTCAGCGGCGATCGCCCATCAGGCGCAGCAGCATCAGGAACAGGTTGATGAAGTCGAGATAGAGCGACAGCGCGCCCATCACGGCCTTGCGGCCGGCGACGGTGCCGTCGTCCATCACGTTGTACATCTCCTTGATCCGCTGCGTGTCGTAGGCGGTGAGCCCGGCGAACACGACGACGCCGATGATCGAGATCGCCCAGTCGAGCCCGGTCGATTTCAGGAAGATGTTGACGAGGCTGGCGATGATGATGCCGATCAGTCCCATAAACATGAAGGAACCGACGCCGGTGAGATCGCGCTGTGTCGTATAGCCGTACAGGCTTAGAGCGCCGAAGGTCGCAGCCGAAATGAAGAACACCCGCGTGATCGAAGCGTGGGTATAGACCAGGAAGATCGACGCCAGCGACAGTCCGAGCAAGCCGGCATAAACGAAGAACAGCATCAGCGCCGTTCCCGGCTGCAGCCGGTTGATGCTGAAGCTCAGCACGAAGACGAGACCGAGCGGCGCCAGGACCAGAATCCACAACAGCGGGCTCTGGAATATGGCCTGGCCGAAAGCGGTCAGTTGCAGTCCGGCGCTGGTCTCCACGACCGCGGCCGAGAATGTGAGCCACGCAACCAAGCCGGTGAGCGCAACGCCCGCGGCCATGTAGTTGTAGACGCGGATCATGTAGGCGCGCAGGCCGGCATCGACCGCGACCTGGTCCGTGCGATAGCCGGTGCGGGTGGCCGCGTAATTCCGATCGAAGTCGGACATGGAATTTCCCCTGTTTTGCCCGGCGCGCAGGCCGGGTCTGGCATCCGGCCAAAGCCGGAATTGGTGTGCCGAGAATCTAGTGCGAAAGGCGCGCCCGCGCCAGATGGGCACAAGGCCATATTTTCCGGCCTGTTACGAAGTTTTCATGCTTTTTGACGATCGAAAACTCAAAGGTTGCGCAGCACCTGCGCCGGTTTGCGGCCGAGCGCCCCGAAGGTGCCGGCAAGGCCGATCACGAGCGTAACCGCGAGCGCCGCGGCCGCGGTTTCGATTGCCGCGCCGGGCGCCCATTCGAACGGAAATTCCATGACGCCGCTGACCACCAAATCGGCGGCCAGCGTGCCCGCGGCAATGGCGAAGATCGCCGTGGCAAGCCCGATCAGGAGATATTCAATCGCATAGGCCGCGGTCAGCTGCGCCCGCGTCGCGCCAAAAGTCTTCAGCACCACCGCGTCATAGATGCGAAAGCGCTGGCTCGCCGCGAGCGCGCCGCCGAGCACCAAAGCCGCCGCAATGAGCGTGATCGCGCTCGCCCCGCGCAGCGCCATCACCAGCTTGCCGACCAGCGCGTCGATGGCGTCGAGCGCATCCTTCACCCGGACCGCGGTGACAGTCGGAAAGGCGCCGCCAAGCGCCTTGATCATCGCCGCTTCCTCTGCGGTCGTGCCGCCGTCGGCGAATGTGAGCGTAGCGATATCGCTATGCGGAGCGCCATCGAAAACGCCGGGCGAGAATACCAGGACGAAATTGATGCCGAGATTTTCCCAGTCGACCGCACGCAGATTCGCAATCCGGGCCGTCACGTTGCGGCCGAGTACATTGACGGTGATGGTGTCGCCGATTTTCAGATCGAGATCGTGCGCCGTCCTGCTTTCGAGCGAGACGAGCGGCTCCCCCGCATAGGAAGCGTTCCACCACGCGCCGTCGACAATACGCGAACCGGGCGGCACTACGCGCGCATAGGTGATGCCGCGATCGCCGCGCAGCACCCAGCGCGAACGGTCGGGCGGCTTGAGATCGTCGGCGTTCACGCCGTTGGCGGCGACGATGCGCCCGCGCAGCATCGGTACCCGCTCGAGCTTTGCCGCCAACGCCTGTTCGCGGACGAAGGCATCGAAACGGTCCGCTTGCGCCGCCGGGATGTCGAGGAAGAAGAACGCCGGCGCCTTGTCCGGCAGTGCGGCGGCGAATTCCCGATGCAGATTGCCCTCGATTTCCGCGATGGTGACCAGAATCGCGAGCCCAAGCCCGAGCGAGAGCATGACGCTCGGGGTCAATGCGCCGGCGCGATGAATATTGGCGATGGCGAGCCGCAGCACGGTGGAGTTTTGTCGCGGCACCCGCCTCGCCATCGCCATGATCAGCGCCGCAACCAGTCGCAGCAGCACGAACACGGCCGCCGCCGCGGCGAGGAAAAACGCCGCGATGCGGCGATCATAGGTGGTGAACACGGCAAGCGCGGCAAGGCCGGCAACGATGGCCCCGCTCGCGACGATGTAGCGCGCGCGGGGCCACGATCGCTCGCCGGCAACCTGATCGCGGAACAGCATCGAGACTGAAATGTCGTGCGCGCGGCCGAGCGGCCATAGCGAAAAGGCGAGCGCAGTCAACAGCCCACAGGCAACCGACAAGGCCAGTACGCCTGGCTGAAGCGCCGGTTCGACCGGCAGCGGAAGAATTGCACCGAAGAAATACGCAATCACGAACGGCAAGGCGGCACCGAGGGCGGCGCCGATCAACGTTGCGAACAGGGCAACGGCGATGATTTCGGTGCAGTAGACCGCGAAAATGCCGCCGCCGCTCGCGCCGAGCGCTCTAAGCGTCGCGATTGTATCGCGGTTGCGCGCCAAATGACTGGCCACAGCGTTGGCGACGCCGACGCCGCCAATAAGCAGCGTGGCCAAGCCGAGCAGTGTCAGGTATTGCGAAAAGCGCTCGACATTGCGCTCGAGCTGCGGCGAAGCCTTGCTGCGGCTGCGGATCTCCCAACCGGCCTCCGGGAATTCGGCTTGCGCCTGCTTCTCCACCGTGGCGACCGCGCCGTCGCCTGACTGCGGTTGCGGCAGCCGCAGCCGGTATTGCCAGCGCACGAGGCTGCCGGGTTGCAAAAGGCCGCTTGCGCGCAGCGCCGCCTCGCTGACCAGCAAACGCGGACCAAGGCTGATCGCACCGGCGAGCTTGTCCGGTTCACTGGTGACCGTCGCGCGCAGTTCAAATTCGGCATCGCCAATCTTGATGCGGTCGCCCGCTTTCAAGCCGAGCCGCGTGAACAGCAGCGGGTCCGCCGCGGCGCCGAAGGCGCCGTCGCTCTGCGCCAGCAAAGCCGTAAGCGGCAGCGGCGGATCGGTGGTGAACGCGCCGAATAGCGGGTAGCGATCGTCGACGGCTTTGACTTCGACCAGCGTGGCGGCAACACCGCCGCTTGCATTTGCCGGCGGGTTTGTAAGCGCAGGCGACACGGGAGGAGCCATCGGACGGGCTATCGGACGCGCCATGGCGCGCAGACTGGCGGCTACGGAAACCGTGCCATGCGCGTCGAGGAAAGCGCGCTCGGTATCATCGGCCTCACGTTGAATGAGCGAGAAGGCAAGGTCGCCGCCGAGAATCACCCGGCCGGCTTTGCCGATGCCCCCGGTGAGGCTTGCCGCGACCGAACCGACGCCGGCGATCGCCAAGACGCCGAGTGCGATGCAGGCAATGAAAACGCCAAAGCCGCGCAAGCCGCCGCGCAGATCGCGCCAAGCAAACCGCCAAGCAAACCGGCCGGCAAAGCCGGCAGGCCATCCGGCGGCGAGCGGCGCGGACAATGCAGAGCGGGAATTGAGCGTCACCGTCATGTGAGCCCGCTCATCCGATTCTCGATTGCGCCGGGGCGCACGCCTCGATGTGTCCCGAGCGCATGTGCAGCACGCGATTGCAGCGCGCCGCCAGCGCGGCATCGTGCGTGACCAAAACAAGCGTGGTGCCGCGCTCGGCGTGGCCGCGGAACAGAAGCTCGATGATTTCGCTTCCGGTCGCTTCGTCGAGATTGCCGGTCGGCTCATCGGCGACGATGATCGCCGGATCCGGCGCCAAGGCGCGGGCGAGCGCGACCCGTTGTTGCTCGCCTCCGGAAAGCTCGGCGGGATAATGCCACGCGCGCTGCGCCAAGCCGACGGCTGCGAGTTCGCGCTCGGCGATTGCCTTTGCGTCGCCGATGCCGGCGAGTTCGAGCGGCACTGCGACATTCTCGATCGCCGTCATTGTCGGAATCAGATGGAAAGCCTGAAACACGATGCCGATGTTTCGCCCGCGAAAGCGCGCCAGCCGATCCTCGTCGAGCGCGCGCAAATTTTGCCCGGCGACGACAACCGCGCCGGAATCCGGCCGCTCCAATCCGGTCATCACCATCAAGAGCGTGGACTTGCCCGAGCCCGAAGGTCCGAGTAGGGCAACAGCCTCGCCACGACCTATATGAAGATCGATGTCTTTAAGTATATGCAGGCGCGCCGCGCCCCGGCCGAGCGAAAGATTGACACCGTCAATGCTCACGGCTTCGCCCGCCAACACGCGCCCGGATATGTCATTCATGGGTTCGACCGGTTCAGCAAAGGTGACCGCCTCGTCGCATCGCAATGAGACATGGCCTGGCATCTGGCCGTGGCATCCGGCGCGCGTTCGCTCATATGGGTTGCGCTCATATGGGTTGCATGTTGCGTTCTACCAAATCATCGCGGCCTGTTGTGCGCTGCTCTTTGGCGCAATGAATCCGAGCTTCGCGATCGCCGAGACCCCGCTTCACGTCGTGGCGCTGGGCGATTCGCTCACCGCCGGTCTCGGACTCCCCGCCAAGGACGGATTTGTGCCGCGGCTGCAAGCGGCGCTGGTGGCGCAAGGAGCCAAAGTCGACATCGTCAATGCCGGCGTTTCTGGCGACACTGCCTCGGACGGATTGGCCCGCCTGGACTGGTCGGTGCCAGAGGGGACCGACGCTGCGATCGTCGAACTTGGCGCCAATGACATGCTGCGCGGCATCGACCCGCAAGTCACGCGCGAGGCGCTTGATGCCATTCTGGCGCGGCTGGCGCAGCGTCATATTGCGGTCATGCTATGCGGCATGAGAGCAGCGCCGAATTTGGGCGTCGATTACGGTCACGCGTTTGAGCGCATCTATCCCGAGCTTGCGGCCAAATATGGCGCTGTCTTTTACCCGTTTTTTCTCGATGGCGTTGCTGCCGACCGCACGCTCACGCAGCCGGACGGCATGCATCCGAACGCGGCGGGTGTCGCGGTTATCGTGCGGCGGATATTGCCCACGGTGCAGGAATTCACCGCCCGGGCGCGGGCACAAAAACAATCGTGAGGTTTGCGCCTGAGGGTTGCGCAAGCGCGGTAATCACCCCATTCTGCAGCTATCGCGAATCGCCCGGCAAAAAGCCCTAAAAGAGCTTGCGGCCGGGATCGCAGCGGTCCTTTTGTGCGGAGGTTGTTATGCCCCGCTTGTTCACCGGAGTTGAAATCCCGTCGGCAGTAAGCCGATCGCTCGCCATGATGCGCGGCGGGCTGCCTGGCGCCCGCTGGATCGATCCGGAGAACTATCATCTGACGCTGCGCTTCATCGGCGACATCGACGACGCTTTGGCGCGAGAAATCGCCGGCGTGCTTGGCCGCATTCATCGCCAGAGCTTCGACCTCCGTCTCGATGGACTGACCTCGTTTGGCGGCCGCAAGCCGCGGGCGGTTGTCGCCGCGGTGACGCCGGTCGCGCCATTGATGGAGCTGCAGGCGGAGCATGATCGGCTCCTGCAACGGCTCGGGCTCGAACCCGAGGGACGCAAGTACACACCGCACGTGACGCTCGCGCGATTGCGCGACACATCGAGCCGGCAAGTCGCCGAATATCTGGCGGCGCGGGGTCATTACCGCTCGTCGCCGTTCGAGATCTCGCGGTTTGTGTTGCTCTCCTCGCGCGCCTCGGTCGGCGGCGGGCCTTATGTCGTCGAAGAGGCCTATCCACTCGCTGCCTATGACGTGAGACGCGTTCAACGCGTCGGCTAGCGCATGTACTCATAAACGTTTGATGTCCGCTTCCGCGGACAAAGCGGACATTCGGCAAAGCTGTCGCAATGTCTCCTAATGACCCGTAACGGACATGGACCTCACCCCCCGTATTTCGCCATTAGCTGCAAAATATAAGCCTCATATTTCGACGCAATGTCTGCGTCCCGAATGAGCAGCACATCTTCGGCGTTACCCATCGCGTGGTTTGAGAGATTAAAGCTTCCCGTCACTACTACGTCGTCGGCAATCACGAGTTTGTTGTGCATAAAGTTGTGCGGCTGGTGGGGTTTGTTACGATCATATGGAAGCGAGTTTTTGCGAATAAGGTGGCTGCAGATCTTGTCCCAGGTATTGATCTTGTCGGCCCCGACATGTGCGGCTACCCACTGCCGCCTCACCTGATCCATTTGCGGACCGTCGTAAAGACCGCCGAGCGGTAGGCCCCGGTCGATAGCTTCCGATAATGCCGCAAGGATTGGACCCGACGAAAGCACGACCGAAGCCACCAAAAGTCGCTGCCGCGCGGCTGTGATCGCACCGACAATCTCCTTTACGATCGCGGGGCTTTGTTCCGGCGCAAAAGCCAAGGTCACCGGCACGTCGGCGACGCGAATGACATCGACGTCACGAACGGCAGGCCTTTCCGCAATTCTTCCCGCCGTGAAAAGGTCGGTAAAGTTCTTGGAGAAATAGGACGCCAGAGGGCGCGAACGTACCTGCAAAAGATTGTTCTCCTGCAATCCCCAGGAGTCGTTAGTATAGTTCGCCGAGCCCAGAAAGACCGCCGCTTCGTCGGCACTGCCATCGCGTATCAAATATTTGCTATGCATCAACACACGATAGCCGGTGACGCCTTTTATCTGCGCGATATCGGCGAATGAGCGCACGAAAGTATCCGTGCCCGGCGTCTTCTTGTCCGCCTCGAGATGCGCGGGCGAAGTGGCGGGCCCGATATCTCCGTCCGGCTCGGTGGTCGCATCGTAAATGATCCGGATGACAACTTTGTTCTTTGCTCGCTCGCGTAGCGAGCCTGAGATGATTGCAGCGGCCTCGTCGCGGAGCCGGAAATCGTAGATGGCAATGTCGAGGGTGCTACGGGCTTCGCTGATGAAACGTGCAATTCTACTCGCAACTTCTCCGATCTGCGCCGTTCGCTCAGGCGTTGAAATAAAAGGATCGTCTCCTCTCTGGCGAAGAAACATGATCTCTATGTTGCCGCCGGCCCCAGAGACTTTTTCCATCAGCATTCAAAGTTATTCCTTTTTGCTGCGCGGATGTTTTTAGTCGCGTCATCAGAATTTTGACGGATAGCCAGGTGGCCGCGGTCCAGCTTTCAATCCGCGCTCGACAAGCTTCTGCCAAGCCTCTTCTGGGCCGTCAGCAAATGAGAATAGATCGAGATCGGAGCGGTCGATCATGCCCTCGGCGGCAAGCAGCTCGAAATTTATGACGTGCGTCCAATACGATGTGTCGACAAGGATGACGGGGACGGGCGGCATCTTGTGGGTCTGGATCAAAGTGAGCAATTCGAACAGTTCATCGAGTGTCCCGAAACCACCCGGAAAAGCCACCAATGCGTTGGCTCGCATCGCGAAGTGCAACTTGCGTACGGCGAAATAGTGAAACTGAAAGGTGAGATCGGGCGTCGAATAGGCATTAGGTTCCTGTTCGTGCGGTAGCCCGATATTGAATCCTATGGACGGCGCGCCAGCGTCCGCCGCGCCGCGGTTAGCCGCTTCCATGATACCGGGCCCGCCGCCCGTCGCGATGACATTGTCGCGAATACCGTGATCCGAAATAAGCGCGCCGCCGCGTTCCGACACAAGCTTGCCAAAACGCTGCGCATCCGCATACCACCGGGCCAACTGATTGCTCGGACGCGCGCGCGCGCTGCCAAATACCACCACCGTCGAGCGAACGGTCCATGCGCGCAGCCGCTCCTCCGCCTTTGCGTATTCGAGTTGCAAGCGGACACCGCGCATGGAGTCGCCCAGCAGAAAATCAGGATCGAGCGCGGGAAGGCGAAATGCAGTCGAATTTTTTTGCAAGCTATTGTCAGGCATCGACACGACGTCCCCCAAATTGTCTCCTAAGAACCCGGATCACCTCCGTATTCCCAGTTACTCTTGAACGTCATCTTAGCGCAGCTGGCAAATTAGCGCCCAAAAGCCTCTGGCGTCTCATGTTAAGGATGACGCGCGTGTCCGCTTTCGGAGGTAAAGCGGACGTGGTGCGGACATGGCAAATCTATGATTACACGCCCTGGCCCGAAGTGAATTATCGGCGCTAGGCCCGTAATATCCGCGATTGCAGATCGAGCATGGCGGTGGCGAAGCCGTGGCTGTCCGACATCACTTCGCGCATCAATGACAGCGGCGTCGGGCGCGACGATTCGACCTCGCCGACGACGGTTTCGAAGTCGAAGGAAAGCTCGGCGTCGAATTTGCGGGCGAGCTGCTGCATGCGCCGATTCTCGGCAAGGCAGGCCATGTGCAGGAGGCGGAAGCCACGATTGCGCGCCGCCAGCAAAGTGCGGCGCAGCAAAGCCGAGCCGACGCCATGGCTCTGCCAATCCCTTTCGACGCTGAATGCCGCTTCCGCCTCGCGCGGAAATCCCGCTCCGAGCGGGCGCAGCTCCGCGGCGCCGCGCATCGTGCCGCCGACAAAGAAGCCGTGCACCACCGCGTCGAGGCCGGGCGTGAGATCGACGTAATTGCGAATGAACTGATCGGACACGCCGCCGGAAAAGCGGTTACGCCGGCTTTGCGCATCCAGACGCAGCAGATGGTCGCGATATTTGGCGGTCTCGCCGATCCACAATTTGCGGACTACACCGCCTTCGGGGAGGATTTCCTTCATTGGGTCTCCTGACATTATCGTCATCGTCGACAAGACCCGCCTTGATTCCGCTTCCTCCCTGAAAGCACACGAGCGCAGCGAATAAATCGTGCGCTCGGCGAATCACAGCATGATGTTGGGCCGTGGCGGCAAATTGGCAAGGCGAAGGATTGAGCAACATGCCTATATTCCGTATACGCATGGCTCCCGACGCATTTGCGACCGTTTGCCGACGAAACGAAGACATGGGCTTGGAAGACATGGACTTGGCCGTCGTCGGCAACGATGCTGATGTGGCCCGCCTTCAAACGACAACAACCGCCGTCTTTCGTCGCACCCGTTAATCACGACGCCACATACGACCCGCCGCGCCAAACGTAAAACCATGACCTCGATGGCGAGCTCCGTTGCAACCCATTATGCCGCCAATGTCGCCGCCGGCCGCATCGAACGTGATGATGCGCAGCTCACCATCGTCGAAAAAATGACGCGGCTGGAAGAGCGGATCTCGGAACACCTGTCGCGAAAATCTTCCGCGCTCGACTGGCTGTTCGCGAGTCGCGAGCAGCCGATCAAGGGCCTTTATATCTACGGCGAGGTCGGACGCGGTAAGACGATGCTGATGGATTTGTTTTTTGACAGCAGTCCGGTCGAGCGAAAACGCCGCGCGCATTTCCACGAATTCATGCTCGACGTTCACGAACGCATTTTTCTCATCCGACAGAAAATGAAATTCGGCGAACATGCCGACGAGGATCCGATCCGACTCGTCGCCGAGGAGTTGGCCGAAGAGTCTTGGCTGCTCTGCTTCGACGAATTTCACGTCACCGACATTGCCGATGCGATGATTCTCGGTCGCCTTTTCGCGCAACTGTTCGAACGTGACATCGTTGTCGTCGCGACTGCGAATATACCGCCGGACGAGCTCTACAAGGATGGGCTCAACCGCGCTCTGTTCGTGCCGTTCATCGCCATCCTCAACGCCCGTATGGACGTCGTGCGGCTCGCCGCGCGCACTGATTTCCGTCTGGAGAAGCTCGTCGGCCAGCCGGTCTGGTATGTACCGGGTGATGCGATGGCCGACGCGCGCCTGGACGACGCTTGGCGGCGGCTCACCGGAGGCAACCACGGCGCCGTGCGGGACTTGGCGTTGAAAGGACGCCTCGTTCATGTGCCGCGCGCCTTTATGGGGGTGGCGCGATTTTCATTCCACGATCTGTGCGAACAGCCGCTTGCGGCCGCTGATTATTTGCGGATCGCGCGCGAGTTTCACACCATTCTTCTCGACCACGTTCCAGCGATGACCTACGACAACCGCAATGCCGCGAAGCGTTTCATCATTTTGATCGACACGCTCTACGACATGAACGTGAAGCTGATCGCGTCCGCGGCTGCTCCTCCCGAAGCGTTATACCGTGGCGATGAAGGATTCGAAGCGCAGGAATTCAAGCGCACCGCCTCGCGGTTGATTGAGATGGGCTCGCAATCCTATCTGGCTCGCCCGCACGGCGCCGGACATGAGCTAGTCTCGGGTTCGTCGGCGGGAATTGTGGAGACGTAGGTCAAAATTCGCCGCGTGATCCGCCGCTCGTCCCCGCGAAAGCGGGGACCCAGTTCCGTGGACCGTGAATCCGCGAAGCTCGTCTGGATTCCCGCTTGCGCGGGAATGAGCGGAGAAAGCTATCCACTAAAATTCGCGACCAGCATTGCCGCGACCACCGCGGTCATCAGCGCAGTCGCCGCCCAACCGCAGATCATTAGCATGCGCGATGCCGCAAACGCTCCCATGATCCTGCGGTTGCCGACGACCAGCATCATCGCCGCCATCAGCGGCACGGCGACGATGCCGTTGACCACGGCGCTCCAGAACAGCATCCGGATCGGATTGAACGGGCTTAAAGCCGCGATCAGTCCGGCGAGCGTCGCGGCGCCGAGAATCAAGTAAAAGCCGGGCGCGCCCCGCACCGACATTTCCAGGCTACCGCGCCAGCCGAGGCTTTCCGCCACCGCATAGCCGGCCGAGCCTGCCAGCACCGGAACGGCGAGTAGTCCGGTGCCGATGATTCCGAGCGAGAACAGCAAGAACGTCAGCGGCCCGGCGAATGGCCGCAGCGCCTCGGCGGCCTGTTCAGCGGTACTGATTTGCGTGATGCCGTGGGCGTGCAAGGTCGCGCCGGTGGTAACGATGATGAAGAAGCCGATCAGATTAGAATAGATCATGCCGGTCATGGTGTCGAAGCGAATGCGTGCTGCGTGGCGCTGCGGCAGGCGTTTCCTGGTGGCTGAGGCGGCGCTCGCTCCCAACCGGGCGCGCAATTTTCGTTCTTCGACTTCGAGCGAGGCCTGCCAGAAGAACATGTAGGGGCTGATCGTGGTGCCGAAGATCGCCACCAGCGTCAGCGTGAAATCGCGATCCCACGACAGCTGCGGGATGAACGTCGCAGTAAGTACTTCGCCCCACGGGATACGGATGCTGAATGCGGCCGCCACATAGGCAAACAGGACCAGCGTCAGTACTTTCAGATATTTCGAGTAGCTGTGATACGGCACCAGGATCTCGGCTGCGAGACAGCCGATCCCGAACACGACGACATAGACCAGCGTCTGTCCGCCCGCGACCAGCCGTAACGCGTCGCCCATCGCCGCGATGTCAGCGGCGATATTGAGCGTATTGGCGATGAGCAACAATCCGACCATGGCATAGAGCACGGTCGCCGGCATCGCCTTGCCCAGATTGGCGGCGAGGCCCCGGCCGGTCACCGCGCCGATCCGGGCGGTCACCATCTGGATCGCAATCATGAACGGCGTCGTAAGAAACATCGTCCAGCTCAGCGCATAGCCGAACTGCGCGCCGCCTTGGGAATAAGTGGCGATGCCGCTCGGATCATCATCGGCGGCGCCCGTGACGAGGCCGGGTCCAAACATGCGGAATAATCGGCGCGCCGAAGCAATCATCGATCCGGTATAGGTGCTGACGTTGGTTATCATGCTCGTCATTTTCAATTTGGCTCGCAGGCGCAAGATATTCTGGCTGGTCAATGGCACGGAGCCCGCTTTCGTTCCCGCGGCCGGCCGCGCTCCTACCCTTGAACGGGTGATCCGAAACGGCTAATGACGCCTTAAGCTCCGGCCTTTTCGAGCAATCAAGGACATTTATCTGATGCCGCGAAACAAGATCGCATTGATAGGTTCGGGCCAAATTGGCGGCACGCTGGCGCACCTGATCGGCCTTAAGGAGCTCGGTGACGTCGTGTTGTTCGACGTGGCCGAAGGCGTGCCCCAAGGCAAGGCGCTCGATCTCGTGCAGTCGTCGCCGGTCGAGGGCTTCGATGCCCGCTTTGCCGGCACCAATTCTTATGAAGCGATCGAAGGCGCCGCGGTGTGCATTGTCACCGCCGGCGTGCCCCGCAAGCCCGGCATGAGCCGCGACGATCTGCTCGGCATCAATCTCAAGGTCATGGAGCAGGTCGGCGCCGGCATAAAAAAATATGCGCCCGGTGCCTTGGTCATCTGCATCACCAATCCACTCGACGCGATGGTCTGGGCGCTGCAGAAGTGCTGCGGCCTGCCCAAGAATATGGTCATCGGCATGGCCGGCGTGCTCGATTCGGCGCGCTTTCGTTATTTCCTGGCGGATGAATTCAATGTCTCGGTCGAGGACGTCACCGCCTTCGTGCTCGGCGGCCACGGCGACTCGATGGTGCCACTGGTGCGCTATTCGGCGGTCGCCGGCATACCCCTTCCCGATCTGGTGAAGATGGGCTGGACCACGCAGGCGCGCATCGAGGAGATCGTCGAGCGCACCCGCAACGGCGGCGGCGAGATCGTCAGCCTCTTGCGCACCGGCTCGGCCTTTTATGCGCCGGCCTCTTCGGCGATCGCAATGGCAGAGAGTTATTTGCGCGATAAGAAACGGGTGCTCCCCGCCGCGGCGTGGCTCAATGGCGAATATGATCTTAAGGACATCTATGTCGGCGTGCCGGTGGTGATCGGTGGCAAAGGGGTCGAGCGGATTGTCGAAATCGAACTCAACAGCGCCGAGCGCTCGATGTTCGAAAAATCGGCGCAGGCAGTCCAGAGCCTCATCGACGCGTGCAAGAGGATCGCGCCCGATCTGGGGAAATGAATTGGCCGTCACCTAAGGTGGCCGCGCAGCGGCCCTCGAAGGGCGACGGCGCCATCCTTCGAGGCTCGCACCTCAGGATGACGGTAAAGGTTCGCTAGGGCATTCGCAAATGAACATCCACGAATATCAGGCCAAGGCGATATTGCGGGAATTCGGCGTGCCGGTGCCGCGCGGGATCGCGGCGTTCACCACGCAGGACGCAGAAAAGGCCGCCAACGAGCTCGGCGGTCCGGTTTGGGTGGTCAAGGCGCAAATTCACGCCGGCGGTCGCGGCAAAGCCGGCGGCGTCAAAGTTGTCAAATCGGTCGCCGAGGCGAAGCGTGAAGCCGAGCGGATGCTCGGCTCTGTTCTGGTCACGCACCAAACCGGGCCGCATGGCCGGCAGGTGCGCCGCGTCTATGTCGAGGAAGGCTCCGCGATCGAGCGCGAATATTATCTCTCGGCGCTGGTCGATCGCTCGACCTCGCGGGTGGCCTTCGTGGCGTCCACCGAGGGCGGCATGGACATCGAAGAAGTCGCGCACAAGACGCCGGACAAGATCGTGAGTTTCTCGATCGATCCGGCAACCGGCTTCATGCCGCATCACGCACGCTACGTGGCGCATGTGCTCGGCTTTAGCCGCGAGCTGACGAAGCAAGCCGAAGACATGTTGCCGAAGCTCTACCAGGCCTTCCTGGCCAAGGACATGAGTCTTCTTGAGATCAATCCGCTGGTCGTGACCAAAACCGGCCAGCTCATTTGTTTGGACGCCAAGATTGCGTTCGACGACAACGCGCTGTACCGCCATGCCGACGTAATGGCGTTGCGCGACATTAATGAAGAGGACGAAAAGGAGATCGAGGCGTCGCGCCACGATCTCAATTACGTCGCGCTCGATGGCACGATCGGCTGCATGGTCAACGGCGCCGGGCTAGCCATGGCCACCATGGACATCATCAAGCTTTACGGCGAGACGCCGGCCAACTTCCTGGATGTTGGCGGCAGCGCGACCAAGGAGAAAGTGGCGGCCGCGTTCAAGATCATCACGTCGGATCACAACGTGAAGGGCATTTTGATCAATATTTTCGGCGGCATCATGAAATGCGACGTGATCGCCGAGGGCGTGGTCGCCGCAGTCAAGGAAGTCGGGCTGCGCGTGCCGCTGGTGGTGCGTCTCGAAGGCACCAATGTCGAGCTCGGCAAGAAGATCATCGCCGAATCAAATCTCAACGTCACTTCGGCCGATGATCTCGACGATGCTGCGCAGAAGATCGTCGCCGCGGTGAAAAAAGTGTGAGCGCCGGGGCAGACGAATGTCCATCCTGATCGACAAAAACACCAAAGTGATCTGCCAGGGCTTCACCGGCAAGAACGGCACGTTCCATTCCGAGCAGGCGATCGCCTACGGCACCAAAATGGTCGGCGGCACCTCGCCCGGCAAAGGCGGCATGACCCATCTCGGCCTGCCGGTCTTCGATACGGTTGTCGAAGCGCGCGACAAGACCGGCTGCGATGCCAGCGTCATCTATGTGCCGCCGCCCGGCGCGGCCGACGCGATCTGCGAGTCGATCGCGGCGGAAATTCCGCTCATCATCTGCATCACCGAGGGTATTCCGGTCGCCGACATGGTGAAGGTCAAGCGCGCGCTGTCGGGATCGCGCTCGCGGCTGATCGGACCCAATTGTCCCGGCGTCATGACCGCGGGCGAATGCAAGATCGGCATCATGCCCGCGAATATCTTCAAAACCGGCAAGGTCGGGATCGTGTCGCGTTCCGGCACGCTGACCTACGAAGCGGTTTTTCAAACGACGCAAGTCGGCCTCGGCCAGACCACCGCGGCCGGCATCGGCGGCGATCCGGTCAAAGGCACGGATTTCATCGAGATCCTGGAAATGTTTCTCGCCGACCGGCAAACCGAAGCGATCATCATGATCGGCGAAATCGGCGGCGCATCCGAGGAAGATGCGGCACAATTCCTCAAGGACGAAGCCAAACGCGGCCGCAAGAAACCGATGGTCGGCTTCATCGCCGGCCGGACCGCCCCGCCCGGCCGCCGCATGGGCCATGCTGGCGCGATTATCGCCGGCGGCAAGGGCGACGCCGAGTCCAAGATCGCCGCCATGGAAGCCGCCGGCATCAAAGTCGCGCCATCGCCGGCGCGGCTCGGCAAGACGCTGGCTGAAATATGGAAGTGACTGTTCATTGTTTCATCTTTTGCCTGCCATGGTGAGCGATTAAATAGAGAGGAAATGCTGCCGGTCGGCGCTTGAGGCTAGCTCGGCCGGTCCGGCGCTTGTCTCTGTGCCGGTTTAATCCCGTCCAAGCTTGCTTGAAGGTCGCTGATGTCTCGCCAAGACGCCAATGCCGCTTTCGCCCGTACCTCGTTCCTTTATGGCGGCAATGCCGCCTATATCGAAGGTCTCTATGCCCGCTACGAGACCGACCCGAAAGCGCTCGACGCGGCGTGGCAATCGTTCTTCCAAAGTCTCAAGGACGATCGCGCGGATGTCGAGCGCAACGCGCAAGGTCCATCCTGGCAGCGGCGCGATTGGCCACCGCTTGCCTCAGACGAATTGACCGGCGCGCTTGACGCCGGTTGGCAAGACACGACCGCGGCGATCGGCGGCAAGCTCAAAGCACAGGCCCAGGCGCGCGGTGTTGAAATCACCTCCGCCGAGGTCGAGCGCGCCACCCGCGATTCGATCAGGGCGCTGATGCTGATCCGCGCCTATCGGGCGCGCGGCCATTTCCACGCCAATCTCGATCCGCTTGGGCTCGAACCCCCGCAGAATGAAGAAGAGCTCGATCCGCGCACTTACGGCTTCGGCGATGCCGACCTCGACCGCTCCATTTTTCTAGACAACGTTCTCGGGCTGCAATTCGGCACTATCCGCGAGATCGTCGGCATTCTGCGCCGGACCTATTGTCAGACGCTTGGCGTCGAATTTCTCCACATTTCCGATGCCGCGCAGAAAAGCTGGATCCAGGAGCGCATCGAGGGGCCTGACAAGGAAATCACGTTCACGCGCGAAGGCAAGCGCGCCATCCTCAACAAGCTCGTTGAGGCCGAAGGCTTTGAGAAATTCTGCGACGTGAAATTCACCGGGACCAAGCGTTTCGGTCTCGACGGCGCCGAAGCGATGATCCCAGCGCTCGAGCAGATCATCAAGCGCGGCGGCGCGCTCGGTGTGCGCGAGATCGTCATCGGCATGCCGCATCGCGGCCGGCTCAGTGTCCTCGCTCAGGTCATGGCCAAGCCGCACCGCGCCATCTTTCATGAATTCAAGGGCGGCTCATCGACGCCGGATGCCGTCGAAGGCTCGGGCGACGTGAAATATCATCTCGGCGCCTCATCCGACCGCGAGTTCGACAACAATAAGGTGCACCTGTCGCTGACCGCGAATCCGTCGCATCTTGAAATCGTCGATCCCGTGGTGCTCGGCAAAGTGCGCGCTAAGCAGGATCATCTCGGCGCCACGCCCGAGGATCGCACGATGGTGATGCCGCTGCTCATTCACGGCGATGCCTCGTTCGCGGGGCAGGGTGTGGTGGCGGAATGTTTCGGGCTTTCCGGGCTGCGCGGCCACCGCACCGGCGGATCGCTGCATTTCATCGTCAACAATCAGATCGGCTTTACCACCAATCCGCGCTATTCCCGCTCGTCGCCTTATCCATCCGATGTCGCCAAGATGATCGAGGCGCCGATCTTCCACGTCAACGGCGACGATCCGGAAGCCGTGGTGTTCGCCGCCAAGATCGCGACCGAGTTCCGGCAGAAATTCCAGAAGCCGGTGGTCATCGACATGTTCTGCTATCGCCGGCACGGCCACAACGAAGGCGACGAGCCGTCATTCACCCAGCCGCTGATGTACAAGGCGATCGCCGCGCATCCGACGACGCTCGAGATCTACAGCAAGAAACTCGTCGGCGAAGACATCGTCAGCGCCGGCGAAGTCGAGACGATGAAGTCGCAATGGCGCGCTCACCTCGATGCCGAGCTCGACGCCGGGGCGGGCTACCGCGCCAACAAAGCCGATTGGCTCGACGGCCGCTGGTCCGGCTACACGACCGCGGGTGACGCCGACGATCCGCGCCGCGGCCAAACCGGCGTCGAAATCGCCACACTGAAGGATATTGGCGGCCGAATTACCGCAGTGCCGCCAGATTTTCATTTGCACAAAACGCTGCAGCGCTTTCTCGACAATCGGCGCAAGGCGATCGAGACCGGCGCCGGGATCGATTGGGCGACCGCGGAGGCGCTCGCTTTCTGTTCGCTGTTGCTCGAACGTCATCGTGTTCGGCTTTCGGGTCAGGATTCCGAACGCGGCACCTTTTCGCAGCGTCACTCGGTGCTGATCGATCAGGAGAACGGGAAGCGCTACACGCCTTTCAACAGTCTGCGCGACGGCCAGGCGCGCTTCGAAGTGATCAATTCGATGCTGTCGGAAGAAGCCGTGCTCGGCTTCGAATACGGCTATTCGCTGGCCGAGCCGGATGCGCTCACGCTGTGGGAAGCGCAATTCGGCGATTTCGCCAACGGCGCCCAGGTTCTGTTCGATCAATTCATCTCGTCCGGCGAGCGCAAATGGCTGCGCATGTCGGGACTGGTCTGCCTGTTGCCGCATGGCTACGAGGGCCAGGGGCCGGAGCATTCGTCGGCGCGGCTGGAGCGCTTTCTCTCGATGTGCGCCGAGGACAATATGCAGGTGACGAACTGCACCACGCCGGCGAACTACTTTCACATCTTGCGCCGCCAGCTCAAGCGCGACTTCCGCAAGCCGCTGATTCTGATGACGCCGAAATCGCTCTTACGGCACAAGCGTGCGGTGTCGCGGCTCGACGAAATGGGCCCGGGCACTTCGTTCCACCGGTTGTTGTGGGACGATTCGCAATTGCGGCCCAACGAAAAGATCAAGCTCGTCGCCGACGACAAGATCCGGCGCATCATCCTGTGTTCCGGCAAGGTGTATTACGATCTCTACGAGGAGCGGGAGCGCCGTGGCATCGACGATATCTATCTCCTGCGCATCGAGCAGCTCTATCCGTTCCCGACCAAGGCGCTGATGACGGAATTGTCGCGCTTCAAACAGGCTGAGGTGGTCTGGTGCCAGGAGGAGCCGCGCAATATGGGCGCCTGGGTGTTTGTCGACATATTCCTGGAATGGTTGCTCAATCAGATCGGCGCCAAGCATCGGCGCGCCCGCTATGTCGGCCGCCCCGCCGCTGCCTCGACCGCGGTCGGGCAAATGTCCATTCACCTCGCACAGCTTGGAAAGTTCTTGAACGAAGCGTTGGCATGATGGAGGACAGAGGTTGGATGTCAGTCGGACGGGAATTTTTGCCGGCGACTTCGATTCTGGGCTCTGATCGCTCACGTCTGTCATCCGACATCCGACATCCGATATCTGACATCTGGAATTAGCCCATGGCTGAGATACGCGTGCCGGCGCTGGGTGAATCGGTCACCGAGGCGACCATCGGCAAATGGTTCAAG
>JBAQBC010000073.1:0-26075 GCA_049286035.1 Xanthobacteraceae bacterium | reverse complement strand
AATGAGCGTGGCGTGGCCGCCGGCCGCCGCGACGGTTGCGCGCACCAGCGGCGCTTGGGCGTCATCGCTGCGCGGTAAAGCCGCCCAAACGAGGCCGCCGGCCCAATCGTAAAGAATTTCGCCGCCGGCTTTTTCGGCGAGCGTGCCGCCGATCTCCGCGCCGCGGGCTGGGGCCGTCGATATACGCCAAATGTCGGCGTCGCCCCTTCCACCCTTCGCCGCAAACGGCGTCACGTCGCGAATCGCGCGCCACAACGCTCGCGAGGACGCTTCGTCAAGGCTCGCGAGCGCGCCGAACGGGGCGAGCAGGTTGTCCAGCAACGACTTACGCTGCGCCACCGAAGGCGTCACACCCTCCAGGCGCAGCGCCGTGACCGCGCTGCGCGCCGAAGCCGTCTCGGCCACTTCTGCCGCTACCGCCGCCGGCAAATGCGCCGCCGCCGAGACGTCGCCATACGATGCCATTGCGGTCGCCATGAGCTTGCCGGCAACCGCGGCATTTCCGCCGAGCACGAGGATGGTTTGCTCGGTCTCCGCCTTCGGCAGCGTTTTGATGGTGACGTCGGTCATCGCCGCCAGCGTGCCCCAGGAGCCAGCCATCAATTTGCAAAGGTCGTAGCCCGTGACGTTTTTGACCACCCGACCGCCGGATTTGAATGTCTCGCCGCGGCCGGAGACGGCGGAAAAGCCGAGGAAATGGTCACGCGCGGCGCCTGACTTTATGCGCCGCGGCCCGGATAAGTTCGCCGCGATCACGCCGCCGATGGTCGCCGCGCCGGCTTCGCCGCCCAACAGCGGTCCATAATCCATCGGTTCGAAGGCAAGAGCCTGGCGTTTTTCCGCGACCAAAGCCTCGATCTCATGAAGCGGCGTACCGGCTTTCGCCGAGAGCACGAGCTCCTCCGGCTCGTAGAGCGTCACCCCGCTCAGTGCGGACAAGTCGAGCGTCGCGTCCCATTGCGCAGCGCGGCCGATCCCACGCTTGCTGCCCCGGCCGATCAGTTCGAGCGTTTTGCCTTGCGCCAGCGCCCAGGAAATCGCCTCTTCGACTTGTTTGGGGTCGCGCGGCCGCAGCGGTTCACTCATCGCGGACACTCACTCGGCGGCCTGCGGCGCATCGGCACGGTGCGAAAACGACGGCATGATTTCGTGCGCGAAATGCGCAAGCTGCCCCATCCCGCCCGCAAACGTCAGCAGCACATAATGCGCGCCGGCTTGCCGCAGACTTTCGAGCATCGCACGAATTCGGTCCGGCGTGCCAAACAACGCGTGCTCCTCAGTGCCCCCGGGTCGATCGGCATAGGCAAGCGCATGCGAACCGGACTTGCCGGCGGATGCGTCGGCGGGCGGACGCGATACTTCTACAGTGCGTCTCGTGTAAGCGGCCTGGCGCCGCAATGCCGCCTCTCTGTCGGCGTCGTCCTTGGCGACATAGAGCTGACGCGCTACCGCAACCTGCATCGGATCAAACGAAAGCCCATGCGATGCGCGCTCGGCTTTGTAGAGCGCGATGCGTTCGGCGATCAGTTCCGGCCCGGCATATTGGTCGAGGATCAGGTTGAACCCGCGCGCCGCGGCGCGCCGGATCGAAGCGGCACTGCCGGCGGCCACCCATAGCGGCGGATGCGGCTTTTGCGACGGCGGCGGCTCGACCACGATATCTTCGAAGCGCCAGAACCGGCCCCGATGCGAGAACCGCTTGCGTTCGGTGAAGGCCCGGATCATCACCTCGAGCGCCTCGTCAAATCGCGCCTCGGCCTCCTCAGGCGCGATCTGAAATCCTTTGAACTCGCTATGGCGATAGCCTTTGCCGATGCCAAGATCGAGGCGACCGCCTGAAATCACATCGAGCGTTGCCGCTTGTTCCGCGAGCAGCACCGGATTGTGCCACGGCAGCACCATCACCGCCGAGCCAAGGCGCAATCGCGTGGTGCGCATGGCGAGCGCGGTCAAGAGCATCAGCGTCGCCGAAACCTGGTTCCAGCCCGAGAAATGATGTTCGACCGAAAAGCTCGACACGAAACCGAGCCGCTCCGCCGCGACATTGAAGTCGAGATAGTCGCGGAAGCCCTGCCCGCTCTCCGGACCGAGATCGCCGCTATTCGCCTGCGCCGATGTGAACAGACCGAATTTCATGATTTTCGTGTTTGCTGCCTTAGCTGAAAAACTTTCAAAACCGCGGCAAGTCGGGAAACGCAACGCGTCCCGCATGCACATGCATGCGTCCGAGCTCGGCGCAGCGGTGCAGCGTCGGAAAAACCTTGCCCGGATTGAGCAGGCTCTTGTCGTCGAATGCGCATTTGAGCCGTTGCTGCTGATTGAGATCGATCTCCGAAAACATCGTCGGCATCAAATCGCGCTTCTCGACGCCGACCCCGTGCTCGCCGGTCAATACGCCGCCCACTTCGACGCAGAGCCGCAAAATATCGGAACCGAATTGCTCGGCGCGATCGAGTTCGCCCGGCTTGTTGGCGTCGTAGAGAATGAGCGGATGCAGATTGCCGTCGCCGGCGTGGAATACATTGGCGCAGCGCAATCCGTATTTCGCCGACAATTCCTGCATCCGCCGCAACACCAGCGGCAGTTTGGCGCGCGGTATCGTGCCGTCCATGCAGTAATAGTCCGGCGAGATGCGGCCGACGGCCGGAAAGGCGGCCTTGCGCCCGGCCCAGAACAACAGCCGCTCGGCTTCCGAATTGGAAATCCGGCAAGTCACGGCCCGGCATTGCCGCGCGATCTCCTGGACGCGTTCCAGCAAATGATCGACCTCGGCCGCCGGGCCGTCGAGCTCGACGATCAGCAAGGCCTCGACGTCGAGCGGATAGCCGGCATGCACGAATTGCTCGGTGGCGTGGATCGCCGGACGGTCCATCATCTCCATGCCGCCCGGAATGATGCCCGAGCCGATGATCTTGGCCACGCATTCGCCGCCGTCCTCGGAGGCGGCAAAGCCGATAATCGCGGCGCGCGCGGTCTGCGGCCGCTTAAGAATGCGCACCGTCACCTCGGTAACGACGCCGAGAAGGCCCTCCGAGCCGGTGACGATGCCCATCAGATCATAGCCGCCGGAATCCAGATGCTTGCCGCCGAGCCGTATGATCTCACCGGTCATCAGCACCAGTTCGCAGCCGAGCACATTGTTGGTGGTCATGCCGTATTTCAGGCAATGCACCCCGCCGGAATTTTCCGCGACATTGCCGCCGATGGTGCAGGCGATCTGCGAGGACGGATCTGGCGCATAATAAAAGCCGGCCGCCTCGACCGCCTGCGATACCGCGAGATTGGTGACGCCGGGCTCGACCACGGCGATACGGTTGTCGTAGTCGATTTCGCGAATGCGGTTGAGTTTCGCAAGACCAAGCAGCACGCCATCGCCGAGCGGCAACGCACCGCCCGACAGCGACGTTCCCGCCCCGCGCGGCACAACCTTGATGCCCTCGCGGTGGCAAAATCCAAGCACGGCCGCCACCTGAGCGGTGGTTTCCGGCAGCACCACCACCATCGGCAGCTGACGATACGCCGTCAGACCGTCACTCTCGAACGGCCGCATCGCCTCCTCCGAGGCGATCACGCCCTCCCCGGGCACGATGCGCTTGAGCGCCGCGACGATCTCGGCGCGGCGCGCCAGGACGGCGGCATCGGACGGCGGCATCTTAAGCGACATCGGGTCCTCCACGCGTTTGCGAGGTCATTATAGCGCACTGCCGCGGGGCGGCGCATGAACTTGCTGCGCCGTAGCGGCGCAACCGGCATGGGCGGCCCGCGCCTCGCGCACGTTGACAGGCCCCGTCAGGCTCGCTTCAACGGCGGCGTGCATGCGCGCCGCATCAATCACGCCCGCGGCGCTTTCAAATGGGAAACATGAAATGAAACGAACGCTTTTCGCGACCGCCGCATTTATCGCCGCCACCGCCAACTTCGCGATGTTGCAAAAAGCCGCAGCGCAGGACGTCGAGAAAAGCCAGCGCTCCTTCAACAAATGCTTGCCCTGCCACGCCGTCGGGCCTGGCGCCGAAACCAAAGTTGGCCCCGAGCTCAACGGGCTCGACGGCCGCCACGCCGGCACGGTCGCGGGCTTCAACTATTCGGAAGCCAATAAGAATTCAGGCCTCGTCTGGGACGAGGCGACATTCAAAGACTATATCCGCAGCCCGCAGGCCAAGATCCCCGGCACGAAAATGGCGTTTGCAGGCATTACCAATCCGCAGGAGGTCGAGGACTTGTGGGCTTACCTCAAGCAATTCGACACCAATGGCGAGGTCAAGAAATAGATTACCAATCCGGCATTGATCCGGCGCAAAACGAGCGCGGGCCGACGAGATAGACTATGCTCAACGCGCCGAGGCAGGAGACGCCACCATGGTCAAAGACATCATCGTCAATCTGAGCGTCACCAAGGAGGGCAGCGTCGTCGGGAAATACGCCGTTTCAGTCGCGGCCGCCTTGGAAGCGCACTTGACCGGCGTGGCGTTCATTTACGATCCCGTCGTGCCGATTTCCGGCGCCGGCTACATTCCGGCCGAGGTCATTGAGATTCAGCGTGAGGACAACGAAACCGCCGCCGACGCCGCCATCAAGAGTTTCACCGCCGCCACCGACCAGGCCGGGATTTCCGCCGAGCCGCTGATAACGAACGCCAGCCTCGCCGGCGCCGGCGATCATTTCGCCCGCATGGCGCGGCGTTTCGATCTTGCGATTGTCGGCCAGGCGGAGCCGGAAATCAGCAGCATGGAGCAGATCATCGGCGAAACCACGCTGTTTGAGTCCGGCCGCCCGATGATCATGGTGCCATACATTCAAAAGGCGCCGTTCAAAACCGACAATGTGATGATTTGCTGGGACGGCAGCCGCACCGCGGCCCGCGCCGTCGCCGACGCCATTCCGATCATTCGCAAAAGCGGTCGCGTCGAAATCGTCATCGTCGCCAGCGACCGCGGCAAGCGGGACGAGATCGAGGGCGCCGACATCGGCCAACATCTCGCTCGCCACGGACTTAAAGTGGATGTCCATCGCATTTCCGGCGGCAATATCGATGTCGGCGATGCGCTATTGTCGCACGCCGCCGACAGCGGCGCCGATTTCATGGTGATGGGCGGCTACGGTCATTCGCGCCTGCGCGAATTCGTGCTCGGCGGCGTGACCCGATCGATCTTCGGGTCGATGACCCTGCCGGTGCTGCTCTCACATTAGCGCATGATCCCGAAAAGTGGGAACCGGGTTCCCGCCTGCGCGAAGCCAAGCTAGTCGCTGGTGCTCACGTGCCACGCTTCGGCGGGCGAAGCCGGGTCGGATAAGATCATGCGCAAACAAAAATTAGGAAGTAATTCAATCGGATCGCGCTCTAAGTTGTATGCTCGTAAATCGGTGTGCCTGATCAAGCGCACTAAACAATCTGTTAGGAGAGTGTTTTGACTGGCAAGCTGATCTCAAGGTCGATACTTGTCGCGACAGTTGGTGCCTTGTACCTCAGTCAATGCCTATCGGCCATCGCCCAAGGTAAGCCCAGTATAAGTCACACTGCACTGCTTAACACTGAACTGGCCAATTCAGACGGCAAGCAAGTAATCGTTTGGGATACGGAATACGAACCCGGCACAATCAATCCTCGGCATCTGCATCAGTCAGCGATCACTTTTTATGTCCTGTCCGGCACGGGCGTCTGGCAAGAGGACGGCAAACCGCCAGTAACCCTGCACGCCGGAGATAGTCTGTTTGTACCCGCTGGAACTATTCACTCACATTGGAACGCCAGCTCTAGCGATCGCCTCAGGTTCCTGGAGTTCATAGCAGCCGA
The DNA here is from genome assembly GCA_049286035.1 of Xanthobacteraceae bacterium. Taxonomy (GTDB): domain Bacteria; phylum Pseudomonadota; class Alphaproteobacteria; order Rhizobiales; family Xanthobacteraceae; genus BOG-931. The sequence goes on along the minus strand of JBAQBC010000073.1, from coordinate 20,281 downwards.
CAAGGGTAAGGACCGGTCAATTCCGCTCCCCTCCAAGAACTAAGTCTTTTTTGATAAAGTTCGGTTTGGGTCGCGTCAATTTTGTCACTCCGGCGTGTGTCCGATTAGGAGACGAAACTGGAGGTACGGGTGACGTTTGCGGCGGCAATGTGATTCAAACTAACAAACGGCGCTCTGATAGTTCCCGCTCATTAGTCTTTGATTACCGTTTGCACGACCAAGCCACGCGCCCGCGGATCGGCAAGGCCGAGCGCGCGCAAAGCCGTCAAGGCGAGCGATTGCACCAATTCACGCCCGGGCGATTGGGGCGCCAGCGGCCCGATCGTTCCTTCGACCAGCAGACCGAGCACGCCGACCGCGGCGAGCATAGCGTCCTGTTCTGGCAAATGGCCGCTCGCGATTGCCGCGGCGATGCGCATTGCGAATTCGTCCGCCAGCAATTTCCGGAATTTCAGCCGGATCGGATCGACCGCGGCGTCGACCGGTTCGGCGATCGCGGCGAAAGCGAGCCGGCGATGGCGCAGCGCCCGCGCGGCAAAGCTCATGATCACACAGGCGAGCGCCGACAAGGGACCCGGCGCGTTGGCCGCCGCGCGCCGCAACGCGCCGATCTCGCGCTCAGAAATTTCCGCAAGCACGGCTGCGATCAGATCGGTCTTGCCTGGAAAGTAGCGATAGACCGTCCCGGCAGCGATGCCGGCGCGCTGCGCCACCGGCGCGATTTGCACCGCCGCCATGCCGCCTTCGCTTACCGCTTCGCGCGCCGCAGCCACGATTGCGGCGTGCCGCGCCGCAAGCCGCCGCTCGACATTTTCCGTCCGACGATAAGGCATGGGGCTCAAGAAACGCGATAACAACTGAACCACGATTCACCACCCACGGCAACACCATGCGCGGCAACGTGCTCGGCGCCGGAAGCGATGGATTTGCACTTTGGTGCGGGTCCTCTATGCCATGATGCATGCACGCCGCCAGGGGAGAAGCGCTGATGACGTTCAAGCATGTTTGCGCTGTTGCGGCGGCCGCCATTTGCTTTGCAATCGCGCTGCCGTCAGCCCGCGCCGACGATTATCCGTCACGTCCGATCACCATGGTGGTGCCGCTGGCGCCGGGCGGCTCGACCGACACGCTGGGGCGGATCATGGCGCAAGGTATGCGGCCGACGCTGGGGCAGCCCGTTGTCGTCGAGAATACCGCCGGCGCGGCCGGCACGATTGGTGTCACCCGCGCCGCCCGCGCGGCGCCGGATGGCTACACGGTGCTATGGGGCATGTGGGGAACCAATGTCGCCAACGGCGCGATCTACTCGCTTGGTTTCGATCTCTTGAACGATTTTGCGCCGGTCGCGCTCGTCGCCACCCAGCCGTTCCTGATCGATGCCCGCAAGACCGTGCCGGCCAACAATCTGAAAGAGCTGATCGCCTGGCTTAAGGCCAATCCCGACAAGGCGACAATGGGAACATCCGGCGTCGGCAGTCCAAGCCATGTGGCGGGCGTCTTGATGGAGCAACTGGTCGGCGTCAAATGGCAGATGATCTCGTACCGCAGCGCGGGTCTGGCGACGCAAGACCTGCTTGCCGGCATAACCGATATCCAGCTTGATACGCCCGCGGTATCACTCACACATGTGCGATCCGGCGACCTCAAAGCCTATGCCGTAACCGCCAAAGCGCGCATTGCGGTCGCGCCGGATATTCCCACCACTGACGAAGCCGGGCTGCCGGGATTCTATTTCTCGTTTTGGCACGCCATGTGGGCGCCGAAAGGCACGCCAAAGCCGATCATCGCCAAGCTCAACGCTGCGATCGTCGCCGCACTCCAAGACGCGGACACGCGCAAAAAACTCCTCGATCTCGCGCAAGAGATTTATCCACGCGAGCAGCAGACGCCCGAAGCGCTTTATGCCTTTCAGAAAGGCGAAGTGGAGAAATGGTGGCCGCTCATCAAGGCCGCGGGCATCAAAGCGGAATAGCGCATGATCGCAAAAAGTGGGAACCGGTTTCCCGCCTGCGCCAAGTCATACCAGCCGATAGTATTCTCGTGTCACGCTTCGGCGGGCGAAGCCAGGTCGGAAAAGATCATGCGCAAACAAAAAACTGAACCCCGCCGTGGCTAGCCATCACTGCGGTGGCTGCTTGGCATCGTTCTTTTCGTTCTTCTTCGCTTCGTGATGCCCGATCGCGCAACCGGCGGCCGCGCCGACAAAGCCGTGGTGACCGGCGACATGACCTGCAACGCCGCCGACGGCTGCGCCTTTAAGGCAGCCCTTCGCATCGGCAGGAGCGCTCATCAATCCGATTGCAAGCGCCAAAGCGGCGCAGCCCAGAAAAGTCTTCATTGGCACAACTCCATCGCTGCGGTCTCAATCCGCGGCGATGGCATTCGTTCCCGGCGGCTTGCACCGACAAAAATATTTCGTGACGGTCGTGGGCTAAAGCATGATCCCGAAAAGTGGGTTCAAGAATCTTGAACATTGGCGGCTTTTTCCCGCGCCTACACAATTCGCCGCTCCGGTCCGCACTGCGGTTCGATTTCGCGCGGAATCGCCGTCCATTAAAATTCGAATCCGGTCAGTAGAACCAGGTCGCTTTCTGCAACCACGCGCTCGTGGGATTCGCTTTTGCTCTTGATCCGATATTGCGGATTTTCGCCCTCGGCTGGCCGGAGGCTGACGATTCGATAGTGTCCGCTGGCTGCGCGGCGCGACATCGACGGGACGAGATCGACGGTCTGCCCGACTTTAAATTTGTGAACTTGGTTTGTCATGACCAATGTTTCGTCAGCGTTTGCACGGCCTCACTCTGCTTTCAGATGAGCCCATCACGGAACAGCGTTGGTTCTTTTTTTGAGGCGAAAGAGCTGAAAGCCGCATTCGTTAATCGCCTTTTCAATGTCGTCGCGCGCGATTTTGTACGGCAGCTCCTGATTTGGCGCGATGGCGCCCACTGCACGCCACGGCTTGAACTGGCCCGGCAGCTTAATGCCGGCCAGATCGCCACCGAACGCGCGCAGGTCAGGATTCTTTTCGGATTTGAAGATGAAAATCCGCATGGCGTCGCCCCTCTTGTGATTGATGACCTCGTCCTTGTCGGCGGTAACGTGTGGCATTGGACTTTTACCGACGCCGGAACTGGTTGCGCTGTGGTGGCCGGCTAACCGTTCCCACTCGTTCATCCTTGTGGCGGAATATCAATCGCCCCTTTTCCAGATCGTACGGCGAGACTTCGACCGTCACGCGATCGCCCGCGAGGGTTTTGATCCGGTTCCTTTTCATTCTGCCGGCGGTGTAGGCAACGAGCCGATGTCCATTATCGAGTTCAATGCGATATCGGGCGTCCGGCAAAATCTCGGTAACGAGCCCCTCAAATTCCAACAGTTCTTCTTTCGGCACGTTACGATCCTTTTAAATGGCCGTTCCGACGCTGCGTGCTTCGACCAACATCGCGCTGCTGGCTTCCGTGGCGATGCAGAAAGGCTACCGAAGCGATGCCGCTCGATGGGGACCCGTTGGCTGGATGACGGCGATCTTGCTTGCGTGACTGAGCGCGCTGGTGCCGTTCGCCAACATCGACAGCTGCTCGGGATCCATGCTCGGGCCGCAGTTGACCGGCTCGTCGATCGCTCATCGGGATTGACACGCGGATGAGTTTTTCGATGTCGCGCAGGAATGCCATCTCTTCGCCGTCACACAGCGAGATCGCGATACCCTCTGCGCCCGCACGTGCGGTGCGGCCGATGCGATGCACGTAGGTTTCCGGCACGTTGGGCACATCGTAATTCACGACATGACTAATCCCTTCGACATCGATACCGCGTGCGGCGATATCGGTCGCGACCAGCGTCCTGATCTCGCCCGTACGGAAGGCTGCCAGCACGCGTTCGCGCTGACCTTGCGATTTGTTGCCGTGGATGGCGTCGGCGGCGATGCCAGCGTGGCGGAGGTTGCGCGCGACCTTATCGGCGCCGTGCTTGGTTCGCGTGAAGATCAAGCACCGGTCGATCGTTTCACGCCGCAACACATCGACGAGAATTGCCGTTTTCGCTGGTCGATCGACGCGGATGATGCGTTGGTCGACGCGATCGGCGGTTGCGGCTTCCGGCGCCACTGCAACCTTGATGGGATCACGCAGCATATGCGCCGCCAACTCCGCGATGGCACGCGGCATGGTCGCGGAAAACATCAGCGTCTGCCGTCGAATCGGAAGCCGCGCAACGATCTTCCGGATGTCGTGGATAAATCCCATGTCGAGCATGCGGTCGGCCTCGTCGAGCACCAGGCATTCGACGCCATCGAGACGCAGGGCATTGGTCTTGACGAGATCGAGCAGTCGTCCCGGCGTAGCGACAAGGACATCGACACCGCCGAGCAGTGAACGGACCTGTGCGCCCATCGACACGCCGCCGATTGCCAGCGCGGTCCTGATGCGCAGATGACGCCCGTAGGTGCGGAAACTGTCGAGGATTTGACTGGAAAGCTCCCGCGTTGGGCTGAGCACCAGGATGCGGCAAGCCTTGCGCACCGACGGCCGGGGATGGGCGGCGAGACCATGGAGCAGCGGCAGCGCGAAGGCGGCCGTCTTGCCGGTTCCGGTCTGAGCAATTCCGATCACGTCGCGGCGTGACATGACGATGGGGATGGTTTGCTGTTGGATCGGAGTAGCGGCGGCGTAGTTCTCTTCTGCGATTGCACGCGTAATCGCTTCGTTGAGGCCGAAGCCATGAAAGGAGGACAATGAAAAAAACTTTCTATTTGCGCATTAGCGCGACCGCTGCGCGACGCGCTGCGGCCTGCTTTTTAAGACACCTGCGCGATCTAGGTGCCGGCTTAATTGAAAAAGGCGAGCCGGGAACCGTTTGACGGGGATCCGTACACGCTGCTCGCAACAGCCGAATCGGCTTCCAGCTATATGGGACAGGCGTGTGTTCGTTTCAAGGCGCGCATGATGCCCCGACTTCCGCTTTTACAGCGTTAACCCTCCGTTTTTTTGAAGAAATGGTCGCCCGCTATCCAGCGGTTCTGACGCAGCTGATTGTAGTCGCACCGAGCGCGCCAATTTTCGGAGGCGCAAGCCGTGAACCGAACACTAGGCCTATGCGCAACGTCTGTTATTGGCCCTTAGCGGACATGACGAAGGTGTTCGGCGATGTCCGCTTTTGGGAGGTAAAGCGGAAATTGGCTCATCGACCTCGATCTATGAGTAGCACGCCCTAGCGGTTCTTTTCCGCGAGCGCTTTGGCGCGGATCTTGGCAAGCGTCGTTCCCGGCGTGATCGATTCAGGATCGATCGCCAAGCGGATGATCGCCGGTTGGCCCGAGGCTTCGGCGTCGCGGAACGCTTCCGGAAAGTCCTCGGTTCGTTCGATCGACACGCCGAAGCCGCCGAAGGCGCGCGCATAACCCGGGAAATCCGGGTTGCGTAATTCGGTCGCCGAAATACGGCCCGGATAATCGCGCTCCTGGTGCATGCGAATGGTGCCGTACATGCCGTTGTCGAACACGATGGTGGTGAACGGCAGATTGTATTGAACCGCGGTCGCGAATTCCTGGCCATTCATCAAGAAGTCGCCGTCGCCGGCAATGCAGACGACCTGACGCTCTGGATAAAGGCGCTTCATTGCCACTGCGGCGGGGACGCCATAGCCCATCGAGCCGGAGACCGGCGCGACGTGCTGGCCGAAGCGGCGGAAACGAAAGAACCGGTGAATCCAGGCGGAGTAATTGCCGGCACCGTTGCAAATGATGGCATCGGGAGCGAGATTTTCGCGCAACCACACCATCACGGCGCCGAAATTCACCGTCCCGGGCTGCTCGGTCGGGTGTTCGGTCCAAGCGAGATAGTCGGCATGCGCAGTTTTGGCGTCGCCCGCCGGAGCGTGGGCGAAGGTCAGGTTTTCCAGCGCTGCCGTAAACGCCGTCGGCGTCGCATTGATCGCAAGCTGCGGACTATAGACGCGGCCCAACTCTTCGGCGCCTGGATGCACATGCACGAACGGCATTTGCGGCCCGGGAATGTCGAACAGCGTATAGTGTTGCGAGGGCAATTCGCCCAAGCGCCCGCCCACGGCGATCACCAGGTCTGACGATTTGATGCGTTCGAGCAGCTTGGGATTAGGGCCGATGCCGAGATCGCCGGCGTAACAGGGATGGGTCTGATCGAACAGATGCCCGCGCCGGAACGTTGTGCAGACCGGCAGCGTGTATTTTTTTGCAAAGGCGGCCATGCGGTCGCAAGCTTGCTGCGACCAGCGGCTGCCGCCGAGAACCACGATCGGCGCCCGCGCACCGCTTAAGAGTTCGGCGAATCTTTGCATTTCCGCCGGGCCTGGCGATGTTTCGATTGCCGTAAAAGGCGGCGCATCATCGACTGCAATGCGCTCGACCAGCATGTCCTCCGGAATGGCGACCACAACCGGACCGGGCCGGCCATTGGCGGCGGTATGAAACGCCCGCGAGACGAGCTCCGGCACGCGCGCGGGATCGTCGATCTCGGTGACCCACTTGGCCATTGAGCCGAACACGGCGCGATAATCGAGCTCCTGAAAAGCTTCGCGCTCGCGGGTGTCGCGCGCGACCTGGCCCACGAACATCACCATTGGCGAGGAATCCTGGCGCGCGATGTGAATGCCGTGCGCGGCGTTGGTTGCGCCGGGGCCGCGGGTAACGAAGCAGACGCCCGGGGCGCCCGTCACTTTGCCCAGCGACTCCGCCATAATCGCTGCCCCACCCTCCTGCCGGCAGACGGTCACGGTCAGATCGCTGTCATGGAAGGCGTCGAGTACCGCCAGATAGCTCTCGCCCGGCACGCAGAACACGTGGCGCACGCCATGAATGCGCAATTGATCGACGAGGACCTCGGCGGCACTGCGCAAATTGTCCTTACCGCGCATTGGCGTCTCCAAGCCTTGGATCTTAACTTTCAACCCCTCGCCCCTACCCTTTTCCCCGCTGGGGAGAGGGAGTCAATCGCTTCCACACTGGCAGATTGACTAAGCCCCACGGATGGCGACATAAGCTCCCCCGGCGCAAACGGATCGTAAAGGACCGAGTTATGGCGAGCACTGCATCGAGCGCGACGGCCGGCCACCCGCCGACGGCAACGCGGCGCGATTTTCTCTATATCGCGACCGCGACGGTCGGTGCTGTTGGGGCAGCGGCGACTTTGGTGCCGCTCGTCGATCAGATGAATCCGGACGCTTCGACGCTGGCGGCCGGCGGACCCGTCGATCTCGACATCAGCAAGATCGACGAGGGCCAACAGGTCGTGATCCGCTGGCGGCAACGGCCGATTTTCGTGTTCCGGCGCTCCAAGCAGACGCTTGACGCAATGCAGAGCACGCAGATGACGTCGCAGCTTGCCGATGCGAATTCGGACCAGCTGCAGCAGCCGCCCTATGCCACCAACTGGCACCGTTCGCTCAAGCCCGAACTCGGCGTGCTCGTCGGCATCTGCACGCATCTCGGCTGCATCCCGCTCTTCTATCCGAATGCAAGCGCAATCACGCCGGTGGCGAGCTGGCTCGGCGGTTATTTCTGTCCGTGCCACGGCTCCAAATACGACCCGGCGGGCCGCGTATTCTCGGGCGTGCCGGCACCGTACAATCTGCCGGTGCCGCCGTATCGTTTCGTCAACGACAAGACTCTTCGCATTGGCGAGAACGACGCCAGCGCCACGGCCTGGAATTTCGATTCGATCCGCCAGCTGTAGGCGCTCAGCCGCTCGGCCGCCCTCCTCGAATTCGCCGACCGCATCCTCCACATCGAGGATGGCGCGCTCACGCACGAAGAGCAGCCGGGGGCGAACGTGTATCGGCTCCGCGCCTGAACGCGTCTTATGCCGGACATCCATCGTAATGGGCGTGCTTTCGGTGCTGCGCTCACCGATAATGGCTTATGACTTTCGATCCACGGAGCCTCGCGGTGGCCACCGCGGGCTTTGCCGCTTTCGTCAATCTTTATTCGCCGCAAGCGCTACTGCCGGAACTGGCGCGCGAGTTTCACGTCGGCCCCGGCGAAATCAGCGTGTTGATGACCGCAGGCACCGCGGCGATCGCGCTTTCCGCGCCGTTCACCGGCGCGCTGGCCGACGTCGCCGGTCGTAAACGCCTGATCACTACCGCCATGTTCGCGGTCGTGGTGCCGATGCTGATCATGACCTTTGCCGCCAGCGTGCCGCAGCTCGCCTTCTGGCGCTTCGTCCAGGGCCTGTTGCTGCCGCCGATCTTCGCGGTCACGGTCGCCTATATCGGCGACGAGTGGCCGCCCGCCGACGTGACACGCGTGGCTGGGCTTTACATCTCCGGGTCGGCAATCGGCGGCTTCAGCGGGCGCTTTGTGCCCGGTCTGTTGACCGACGTGATCGGGTGGCGCGCCGCATTCCAGGTGGTCGCGCTGCTCACGCTCGTTGCCGCCATCATCGTCGCCGTGACGCTGCCCCGCGAGCGCAATTTCACCCGTTCCGGCGGCCTTGCAACGTCCGCCATGCAAATGTTGCGTCATTTGCGCGACCGGCGATTGGTGGCAACCTATGCCATCGGGTTCGGCGTATTATTCAATTTCGTCGCGACGTTCACCTACGTGAACTTCCATCTGGCAGCGCCACCCTACCGCTTTTCGCCGACGCTGCTTGGCGCCTTGTTTGTCACCTATCTGGTCAGTAGTCCGATCGTGCCCTGGGTCGGCCGCGCGATTGCGCTGTTCGGCCGCCGCCGTTTCGTGCTTGGGATCATCGCGCTGTGGGTGGTCGGCGCCTTGCTGCTCCTGGCGCCGCCGCTTGTGCTGATCATCACCGGGCTGACTCTTTGCGCCGTCTGCGGCATGGTCTGCCAGGCAATATCGACCGGCTATGTCACGCTCTCGGCCAAGGAGGGCCGCTCGTCGGCGGTAGGGCTGTATGTGTCGATCTATTATGTCGGAGGCAGTGCTGGGGCCTTCATCACCGGCTTTGCTTGGACGGCGGCGGGCTGGACCGGTTGCGTGGCCGTGATCGTTCTTGTCCAAGTGATTATCGCGGCAATCGTCGCGGTTACTTGGGATTAGACGTTGAAATTGGAGCCGTATTTATGCTGATGCAAAAAGGGGGAAATATCGTGGTCTCGGAAAGCCAATTCGCTTTTCTGCGGTCGATCGACACACCGACCGTCTGCAACTTGATCGAAATCGTCGCGCCCGAGCGCCGCGGCGCCGGCTATACCGCCGTGCATCTGCATTGTCCGTTTCCGGATTTGCCGCCGATGGTGGGCTTCGCCAAGACCGTCACCATTCGCGCGCGCGACAAGGTGAGCGGCCCGAGCTACATGCAAAAACGCATGGAGTATCTCGATTATGTGGCGGCGGCGCCGCGACCGAGCGTCGTCGTCATCGAAGACAAAGACGAGCCGCCCGGCTATGGCGCGTTCTGGGGCGAGGTGCAGACCAATGTGCACCAGGCGCTTGGCTGCCTCGGCACCGTGACCAACGGATCGGTGCGCGATATTCCCGCCGTCGCCCCCGGCTTTCAGATGCTTGCCGGCTCGCTTGCGCCGTCGCACGCCTACGTGCATGTCGTCGAGCTCGGCGTTCCCGTGACCGTTCACGGAATGGCGGTCACGAGCGGCGATCTCATTCACGCCGACCGCCACGGCGCGGTGGTCGTGCCGGTCGACAAGATCGATGCGATGCCCGCGGCGCTCGATGGCTTGGCCAAGCAGGAAGCGCGTATCATCACCGCGGCGCGCGCACCCGGTGCGACGGTGGAAAGCATCAAGACAGCATTTCGGGGCTAGGGTGTGTGGGCTTGTTAACACGCAGCCATAATCCAATTTGCTGGATGCACCACGTCAGCGATGGCGGCGAAGCAGCACGTCCTTAGCCTCATTTATGCGAGCCGCGAGATAGGTAGTCCCTCCTTGATCTGGATGCAGTTTCTTGATGAGAGATCGGTGCGCGCGCCTAATCTCCTCTGTGCTCGCCCCGCGCTGAAGGCCAAGGATCTGATAAGCCTCCTCCTCGGTCATTTTGCCAGCGCCGGTCGGCCGCGTGCCACCGCCCGTACCGGCATGATACTGCGCATGCTCACGCCAGCCGGGCTCCCTGCGGTCAAGATAGGCGGCCAGTAAATCGCGGCTGTCGTCGTCGACTTCACCCAATAATTTCAGCAGCGCTGCTCGATCCAGCGTATCAAGCGAAGCGCCTTGATAGCTGCCGGCGAGAACACGGCCGTACATTCTGCCGGTATCATGATCGAGCGCCATTTCAAGGAAAGCCGTCTGCACACGCGACGCCTGGCCCGTGCTGCGTTGTGTTCGCGCCCCAAAAGCAGCCGGCCAGAACGACGTCCAGCCGAGCAGACCCAATCCGAAGGCTCCAAGCGGGATGGCGATTCCGATTTGGCCGCGAAACAGCAGAAGCCCGGCAAGCAGCAGCGCGACGCCGCCGCCGATCCAACGCAACAGGCGCACCACTTGTTTGGGATCGGCCTTAATGAACGCACTGGCGGCCCACAGCAACAAAAGAAGGGCCACCACTCCAAGCAGAAATTCCGGCATGGCTACTTCAGTTGCTCGATCAGCCTTGCAACGCCGCCGCCCAGCGCTTTGAGATCGGCCAGAGCCTTGAGCCCGCCGGCGGCGTAGGCTGCGGCGGCGCGCAAAAGCTCGGCAAGTTCATGCGCGGCGCCCGGTGCAAAACGGCAGTACGCACCGCCCGTGAGGCGAGCGATTTCGCGGAACGCTTGTTCGCAGATTGGATCGTGACCCTCCTGAAACATAAACGCCTTCACGTTGCGCAAACCAAGTTCCCCGGCGCGAGCGCAGAGCGCGTCGAGCGGTTCCTCCATCGCATCGCCAACAAACACCAGTACGGCGACCTTGCCGTTCTCGTTCTCGCGTCGGGCGTGTGCCAGAATCTTGGCGATCTGAGTCTGACCGCCGCGGCAATTAATGCCCGACATTAACGCGCCCAGCCGATCCGGGTTAGTAATCCAGGATGAAGCGCGGCATTCCGCCAAGCCCCGATAATAGACGAGCTGGATATCGAGACCGCCGGCGGCTGCCGCTTCGTGGAACATCTCGGCCTGTAACTTGCACGCCTGATCCCACGTTGGCTGGCGGCTCATCGTGGCGTCGAGGGCAAAGATCAGCCGGCCATGCCGCCCCGTTTTCGCGCCAGGACTAAGCGCTTTGACCTGGTCGAGAAAACGATCAATCTCCGCGCGCGGCGACATGGCCGGGGCCGAACAGGATTGATTGTCCCGCGGACGGGCTGACGTTGTCTTAGACGGATCTTTGCTCATCGTGAGCGCCCAGGCCTATTCTAGCACCATGCCTTTGTCGGCCAGTTCATGTCTGAATTGACCCGGAGCCGATTTCACGGGGGGTCACTTCATTGGAGCTTGAGGACGTCTTCCGCCTTCAAACGGTAATTCGACTCTGCCGGCCATTGCAACGCACTGCTCTCTTGGCACGGCAACCATACGCCCGTCAGTTTTTCGGCAATTGCCCGATCCGAGTTGGTAGCCGCTTTTGCAGGGCTCACCCAAATACCGATAAAAGTCGGCGCTCCGATTCACACAATAAGCTTGAGGATCGGACGGATCTTGGGCGTCCGTTTGAGCGGCGTTCGCCAACATCGGCATCAAACACATCGTAAGGCAGGCAACTAAGCGCACAGTGGCCTCCGCATGTATGAAACTGCCATTATAGCGTTTCTAACGCGCCGCTGCCGAGGATCATCATCTTATTTCGGCGCGGTGAGTGTGTGGCGCGGTATCCGACATGAGTCCGCTGCAGGCTACATATCGGACATTGATCATGCGACCGAGTCTTTCGCACTCGCATGCCAGCGCGGGCGATAACCAGCCGAGAGCACGGCGATAATCGCGGGCGGTGTGAGCACATCAACCATGCTGCCGCGCGGCCGCGGCATGCGGGCATCGTAACCCTGCGGCGTCCAGCGCAAGAGCGCAGCGCCACGCAGCGCGAAAGCTGCGCCGTCCAGCGCGATGAAGACGCCGTCGGGCAGTCCGTCGGTGCTGCGCCGATGCCGGCGCTTGGCGCGGCCGTGCAAGCGTTCGCGGTGGAGCACTCGATCCATCTCTGTGGCGCGGGGGCGCCGGCGCTTTCCCTGCGCTTTGCGCCAGTACTCGGCAAAATTTTCCGCATCTTGGCGCCGGCACTCGAAACACGGGCGGTGCCCGGCGGCGAGCGCGGTTGGCTCATCGAGAAAAAACAATTCAGTATAGAATTGCCCCCATATGTCGCGGTGCCGTTCTTTGAACGTGAGCACGCAGCAGATCCATTGCCGCGAAGCCCAGCGCCGCGCCGTGAGTGTCTGCGCTAGCGTGTGAAACCGCCCGCCGCGATTACCCATGAAAGTGCCGCGCGCCGGGTCGGCTAAAAGTTCGCCGAACGGATCGACACGATTTTGCAGCGGCATTGCCGATGACCCGAAGAGTGGTCTAAAGCATGATCCGGAAAAGTGGACGCCGGTTTTCCGAACAGATCATGCTCCAACAACAAGCTAGACCACGATCCGATTCAGTTTGATCGGATCATGGTCTAGCTGCCCAGTCTAGCCTCCCTTGGCGGGGAAGTCGAAATTCTCATGAAACCATTTCCGGAGTCGCACTTGAATCCTTTCGATCTTACCGGCCGCGTCGCCATCGTCACCGGCGGCAATGGCGGCCTGGGCCTTGCAATGGCGCGCGGGCTTGCTCGTGCAGGAGCCGCGATCGCAATCGCCGCTCGCGATGAAAGCAAGGGGAAGGCAGCCGTGGAGGATTTGATCTCGTCGGCGCCGCGGACCCGGTTCTATGCGTTCCAGGCCTCGTCCGCATCGTCATGCCGCAAATTGATCGAAACCGTGGTCGGGGATTTTGGCGCCTGCGACATTCTCATCAACAATGCCGGGATGAATAGAAGAAAGCCTCCCGAACAAATTACCGAGCACGAATGGCGCGAAATCTTGGATGTCAATCTCAGTTCCGCATTGTTTTGCGCGCAAGCCGCCTATCCACACATGAAAGCAGCCGGCCGCGGCAAGATTCTCAATGTCGGCTCGATGTACTCGCTGTTCGGCGCGGCGACCGTCGCCGCTTATGCAGCGAGCAAGGGCGGTCTCCTCCAGCTCACGCGTTCGCTCGCCTGCGCCTGGGCGCCGGACAATATTCAAGTCAATGCCATCCTGCCGGGTTGGATCGATACTGACCTCACCCGCAGAGAGCGGCAGCAAGTCGCCGATCTTCACGACTTTGTCCTCTCGCGCACGCCCGCGGGCAGATGGGGCGATCCCGACGACCTAGCCGGAGCGGCGGTGTTTCTCTCCAGTTCGGCATCGGATTTCGTGACTGGTGCGGCGCTGCCTGTCGACGGCGGCTATTCGGCGCGCGGCTGACGAATAGTGTAATCGCGTGCAGCGGCTATGGCGAAGCGGCATCGCGCCGGCTAGTTTGCGGCAAATGCAATAACGGGAGGACAGGATGCGCCGAAAAATTGCCATCGTCGGTGCCGGTGCGGTCGGCGGCTATGCCGGCGCGCATATGGTGCAAGCCGGCGAGGACGTGACCTTCATCGATCCGTGGCCGGACCATGTCGAGCATATGCGCAAGCATGGCTTGCGCGTCACGCATGCAATGAAAGAGCCGGAATTCACCGTGGCGGTGCGCGCGCTCCATGTCACCGACGCGCAGCAGCTCGCCAAGGAAAACCCGGTCGACATCGCCTTCGTTTGCATGAAGTCCTACGACACCGCCTGGGCGACGATGCTGATCAACCAATATCTGGCGCCGGACGGCTATGTCGTTTCCCTGCAGAATTGCATCAACGAGCCGACCGTCGCCGGCGTTGTCGGCTGGGGCAAGACGCTCGGCTGTATCGCCTCGAGCATCACCGTCAATCTGCCGGAGCCTGGGCTTATTCATCGCGGCGCGGCCAAGCATGGCGCTGCACACACGGTGTTTCGGACCGGCGAGGTGCACGGCCGCGTCACCCCGCGCGCCGAGGAAGTGTGCCGGCTGGTGGCGTTTGCCGACAGCGCCAAAGTGACCAGCAATCTGTGGGGCGAACGCTGGTCCAAACTCGTCGCCAACGCGATGCAAAATGGACTGTCCGCCTGCACCGGACTTCCCGGCGGCGAAATGCTCAAGAACGAGCCAATCCGGCGCTTTGCCACCCGGCTCGGCTCCGAAGCAATCCGCGTCGGCCAGGCACTCGGCTACCAGCTCGAGGAAATTCTGCATCTGGAGCCTGAGACCATCGCGCGCGCCGGCGAAGGCGACGAGGCCGCGATGGCGACCTGCGACGCGCAGCGCTTCAAAGATGCGGCGCGCACGGCGGCCGGTCAGCGCCCGTCGATGGGTCAGGACATGCAGAAGGGCCGGCGCACCGAAATCGAATTCCTCAATGGCTTTGTCGTGCGCGAAGGCGAAAAACTCGGCCTGCCCTGTCGCGCCAATGCCGTGCTCACCGACATCGTTAATCGTGTCGAGAGGAGCGAGCTCAAGCCCGACCCGCGCCACATTACCGAGCTGAGGTTGAATTGATGCGTGCGAATTTTCATCGTCATGCCCGCGCGTAGCCGTTCGAAGAACGGCGTCGCTTCGCTCGCCTATGTCGCGGGCATCCACGTCTTAACTAGCGCAAGACAAAGACGTGGATGGCCGGAACAAGTCCGGCCATGACAAACTCGGCACGTCACAACACTTCGGCTTGAACAAAAATAACGCCGCGGCTGATCATTCCGAGCGTCCGCGCGGCGCTAGGCGACAGATCGAGCACGCGATGCTTGCCGAATGGACCGCGATCGCTGACCGTCACGGTGACGCTTCGGCCGCTTTTCGGATCGGTCACGCGAACCCGCGTGCCGAACGGGAGCGTCCGATGCGCGGCGGTGAGACCGTTGCCGTGGGCGGGATAAAAGGCACAAAGTCCTGAAAAATTATGCGAAGCGGTCTGAGCGATCGCCGGCATCGGCATGGCAGCGAGCAAACTTGCCGTCACGAAAATCGTTGATCGCAACATCGTGTTCCCCGATGCCCCTTCGCGCATCAAACTCGGCGGCCGCGATTTCGTTCCGCTCCGCGTCGCGCTTTAACGAGCGTCGACTAAGTTCCATGATTTTCAGATCGCAGCCACCGGTTCCCACGCCGCGACCATAGGCGAGATTCGTTCATAATTTCATACCGGTGTGCGCCATGCGCCGATCTCCGGCTGCGGCAGCCCGAGATTCTCGCGCAACGTCGTACCGGCAAAATCCTTGCGGAACAGACCGCGGCGCTGCAGTTCCGGAACCACGAAGCGCGCGAAGTCTTCATAGGCACCCGGCACATGGGTGGCGGAAAGCACGAAACCATCGCAGGCCGGCGCGGCAAACCAGGCTTCCAGCTGGTCCGCGACCTCCTTCGGGCCACCGACGATCGGATTGTGCACGCGGCCGCGGCCGCTGATCTCAATGAATTCGCGCACCGTCGGATTTTTCTTCACGCTCGTCACGCGATCGCGGATGCCTTGCAGACCGGACATCTCGTCCAATTCCTCGTCGGTGAACGGCTCGTCCATGCCCTTTTTGGAAAAATCGAAATTGAGCGCCTCCGAAAGCAACGACAGCGCATCGATTTCAAGCGGCAGTTTTTTGATCTCGGCCCATTTGTCTTCCGCCTCGCTTTTGGTCGCCGCCGCCACGGTGTTGATGAGATGCGTGATCTTGACCTGGTCGGGATCGCGATTAACGCGCGCCACCTCGGCCCTGAATGCGGCATAGTCGCGTTTGCCGACTTCAATATTCGGATAAACAACGAAAATCACTTCGCCCCAACGCGCGCCGAAAGTCTTGCCGCGGCCGCTTGACCCGGCCTGGATGATGACCGGATGGCCTTGCCCCGAGCGCGGCACCGTGAACGGCCCGCGCGAGCGATAATAACGGCCCTCGTAGTCGAGGCGAAGCACCTTGTCGGGTTTGGCAAACAAACCGCTCGCTTTGTCCTGCACGATGGCATCGTCTTGCCATGTGTCCCAGTGGCCGAGCACGATCTCCATGAATTCGTCGGCGCGGTCGTAGCGCGCATCATGGCCGATCACTTCGTCGCGGCCCATGTTCTGCGCTTCGCCGTCGTTGAGCGAGGTGACGACGTTCCAGGCGGCGCGGCCGCCGCTCATCAGGTCAAGCGTGGCAAATACGCGGGCGACGTGAAAGGGCTCGTAGTAGCTCGTCGAATAGGTCGCGCCGAGGCCGAGCCGCTCGGTCGCCATGCCCATCACGGTGAGCACGGTGACGGCATCGAGCTTCACGCAGCGAATGCCGTGCTGGACGGTGTGGGCGTGATTGCGTCCATACATGTCCGGCATCGATAGGCGATCGTCGAAAAAGCCCAGATGGAATTTGCCGGCTTCGAGCACGCGGCCGATGTGACGGTAGAAATCCGGCGACCAGCTGTCGGTGCGCGATTGCGGATGGCGCCAGGAACTCGCGAGATTGGTGCAGTTCTGCGCCTGCAGAAAGCCGACCAAAATCATCTGGCGCATGGGCTGTATCCTCCCCCGCTCACTGCGTTACGCGGGGAAGGATAACAGCAAAACTCAACGGCGAATGATGAACGAGCGACGGATGTGACTAAGCCTGCGGCTGCGGCTCCATGGGGCCGGTTTCCGGGCGCGGCCGATTGCGGCCGGCGCCAGCGGTCGGCACGGTCGAAGCCCGCGGCGTCGTCGGTGGTTCGATCACCGATTCGCGGTTCGGCCGCTTGCCCAAGAGCAGATCCTTGATCTCGTCGCCGGTCAGCGTTTCAAATTCGAGGAGACCCTTGGCGAGCGTCTCGAGATCGGCGCGCTTGGCGGTAAGGATGGCGTGCGCCTCGTCATAGCCGGCTTCAACCAGGCGGCGGATTTCGGCGTCGATTTTCCTCGACGTCTCTTCCGAAATGTTCTGCTGGCGGGCCACCGAATAGCCCAGGAACACCTCTTCCTGGTTCTCGCCGTAGGCGACCGTGCCGAGTTCGTCGGACAGGCCCCAGCGTGTCACCATCATGCGCGCAAGCTTGGTTGCCTGTTCGATATCGGAAGCGGCGCCGGAGGTGACCCGTTCGCGGCCGAACACCAGTTCCTCGGCGACGCGGCCACCCATCATAATGGCGAGCCGCGAGGTCATCTGTTCGCGGCTCATCGATAGTTTGTCGCGCTCAGGCAGTTGCATGACCATGCCCAGCGCGCGGCCGCGCGGGATGATGGTGGCCTTGTGCACCGGATCGGTGGCTTTGACATTGAGCGCCACGATCGCGTGGCCACCCTCGTGATAGGCGGTGAGGAGTTTTTCCTCTTCGGTCATGACGAGCGATTTGCGCTCGGCACCCATCATCACCTTGTCCTTGGCGTCCTCGAATTCGACCTGCGTCACCATGCGTTTGTTGCGCCGCGCCGCCATCAAGGCCGCCTCATTGACGAGATTCATGAGATCGGCGCCGGAGAATCCGGGTGTGCCGCGCGCGATGGTCTTGAGATTGACATCGGGCGCCAGCGGCACCTTGCGGACATGGACCTTGAGTATCTGCTCGCGTCCGACAACATCGGGGTTCGGCACCACGACCTGGCGGTCGAAACGGCCGGGACGCAAGAGCGCCGGATCGAGCACGTCGGGCCGGTTGGTCGCGGCAATCAGGATGATCCCCTCATTGGCCTCGAAACCGTCCATCTCGACGAGGAGCTGGTTGAGCGTCTGCTCGCGCTCGTCATTGCCGCCGCCGAGACCGGCGCCGCGATGACGGCCCACCGCATCGATCTCATCGATGAAGATAATGCAGGGCGCGTTCTTCTTCGCCTGCTCGAACATGTCGCGGACACGGCTGGCGCCAACGCCGACGAACATTTCGACGAAATCCGAGCCGGAGATCGTGAAGAACGGCACATTGGCTTCGCCGGCAATGGCGCGCGCCAACAGCGTCTTGCCGGTGCCGGGCGGGCCGACCAAGAGCACGCCGCGCGGGA
Source organism: Xanthobacteraceae bacterium (assembly GCA_049286035.1). GTDB lineage: Bacteria > Pseudomonadota > Alphaproteobacteria > Rhizobiales > Xanthobacteraceae > BOG-931. The sequence continues at coordinate 2,332 of JBAQBC010000073.1, read as the reverse complement.
TGCGGCCGCCAAGCCGCTGGAATTTCGCCGGATCGCGCAGGAATTCGACGATCTCCTGCAGATCGAGCTTGGCCTCGTCGACGCCGGCGACGTCCTCGAAGGTGACCCGGCCATGCGCCTCGGTGAGTAATTTGGCGCGGCTTTTGCCGAAGCCGAGCGCCTTGCCGCCGGCGCCTTGCATCTGCCGTGACAAGAAAATCCACACGCCGATCAGCGCCACAAAGGGCAGCCAGGAAATCAGCAGCGAAACGAACCAGGGCACATTGTCCGATTGCGGCCGCGCGGTGATCTGCACGCCCTTATTGTAGAGACGCTGAATGAGCGACGGATCGCCCGGCGCATAGGTCTGGAAGCTGCGTCCGTCGGTATAGGTGCCGTGGATTTCCGGGCCCTGGATCAGCACGTCGCGCACCCGGCCCTGATCGACGTCGCTTAGGAGCTGCGAGAACGAAATGTCCTGCGATGTCGTGCGCTGACCAGGATTCTGAAACAGCGTGAACAGGGCAAGGAGCAGCAGGACAATGATCACCCACAGGGCGAAATTGCGCAGATTGGCGTTCATCTCTTGTCCTTGGTCCCCGGCTCAACCGGAGTCGCGCGGGCCAGCCGTGCCCGCAAATCGTGGCGGCTTCACGTCCCCGGTATCTGGCAATGTAGGGGGCGGCCCCCTGCCTGCCAAGGGAAGCGGCCGTCAAGCGGCCGTAGCGAAGTCCCTTTATTACGCTATTTCGTAAAGCCCCTCTTGCGGTGTTTCGGCATGGCTGAGCGGCTGCCGGAGCCGCCCCGCCCGGTCGAGGACCGCCGCGCCGGGGCGCGTTCGACCACGATCCAGTCGCTGTCGAGCGTGATGAGCGCGCCGGCGAGCGTTCGGCGCAGCCGCGCAGTAGCCTGACGCATCGCGGCGTAGAGGGATTCGAGCTTGGCGAGCTCGACAGGCCCTTCGCTTCCGGTCCAGGCTATGGCGCGGCCGAGAAGCCGCAGCGCCACTTCGGCCGGCAAGCTTGCGAATCGGGCGGTGTCGAACTTGACCGGACCGAACTCCGACCACGGCTTCGGAGCGAGCGCATCGCGCGCCGCGGCGACGGCAAATTCAATGGTCGCATCGGCGCGCCGCATCCGCGCAGCGAATCGCGACAAACCGGGCGCGCTTAATCCTTCGCGCGCTAAATCCGGCATCAAGGCGCGCAACCGTGCGCGGGTAAAGCGCGGATCGCGGTTGCTTGGGTCGTCGCTGTAGGCGACGCCCGCCGCGCGCAAGGTCGCCACAAGCCGCGCTTTGGGAATGGGCAAGAGCGGCCGCAGCAGAAAGCCTATCCTGTCCGCTCCGACCGGCAGCAGCGAGGCATGCGCCATGCCGGCCAGTCCCACCAGTCCGCTGCCGCGCGCCAGCCGGAACAACACCGTTTCCGCCTGATCGTCGAGCGTGTGCGCGGTCAGGATATGGGCGTAGCCGGCGCCGGCGGCGACCTCCGCGAGCAGCCGATAGCGGGCGACGCGCGCGGCCTCCTGCAATCCGGCTTTCGGTTTTCTGCCGCGCCAGCGCAGAGTGCGATGCGTTACGCCCAGCCGCCGGGCAAGACGCTTCACCGCAGCCGCTTCGCGTGCGGCTTCCGCGCGCAATCCATGATCGATGGTTACCGCGACGAGCTTTGGCGCGCGCTTGATCCGCTTCGCCCAGCGCGCTGCGAGCAGGAGCAGCGCGGTTGAATCGGGGCCGCCGGAAATCGCCAGAACGAGGCCGCGCGAATCTTCCAGACCGGAGAATAAAGCGTCCGCTTCTTCGTCGCGAAGCGCTAGATCAGCAGTGCGTGCGCTTCTGTTCACGGTCGACGCTCTGCTTCACGCTGAGCGGAGCGCGCGGATATTTCCGCAACACCTCGCCGAGCGAGGCGCATGCCGCTTCTTTTTCGCCCAAAGCCGCAAGCGATTGCCCCAGCCGCAATAGCGCGTCTGGAGCGCGCGCGGTATTCTCGTATTTGCTGGAAATGGTGAGAAACGATTCCGCGGCGTCGCGATACTGCTTGTCCTGAAACAGACTCTCGCCCAGCCAGTATTGCGCTTCGGGAGCGAGCCGGTCGCTCGGATATTTGTGCAAGAAATCGCGGAACGTCTGTTCGGCAAGGGCAAAGTCTTTGTGCAGGACGTAGCCATAGGCCAGATCATACTCATCCTTAGGCGTATTGCCCGGTGGCAGCGCGGCTTGCATGGTTCCGGTCGTGGCGCCGGTGGCGCTGGGATTGATCGGCGGCGGTGGCGGCAGGTCCCCGCCCGTCGCCGCGGCGGCGCTCGCTGGCAGCGACACTGGCGGTGACACTGGCGGCGACACTAGCGG
>JBAQBC010000072.1:0-8302 GCA_049286035.1 Xanthobacteraceae bacterium | reverse complement strand
GCTGATGACGGCGCAGCGCCCGCAATTCGCGGCCGGTCAGCGATGTTCACCGCAATGTGTCACGCGCTTCCTGTCCGCGCGGCTGCCCACTTGCCGTAGGAAGCTGACTTGCCCCGGCGAAATGCCGAGGGCTTTTTTGTCCCAGCCCACGTAGTGCGGTATGCGATTTCTCAGCACGCGCGGTTGATTCTCGACCGACCGGTACGCGCGCGTTATGTCCGACAAGCTCGCACCCCGAACTCGATGGCCCACGGGGTCCACTCGCTGCTCACGGATTAGTGAGCGACCGACACTGTAATATTCCGGGCGATAACGCGAATGAGCCAGTGCGCCCCACCGAGGGTGCAACCAGAGCCCAATATGGAGAAACCCATGTCTGCAAGAAGTGCCATCAATTCGTTTATCCTCGCCGGCGCCGTCACCACCGCCATTGCGACAATCGCCGCCGCCGGCCCGCTGACGAAGGCCGAGGGAGAGGCCGCCGTCGCAGCCCACAAGGAGAAGTGCTTCGGCGTCGCCCTCAAGGGCCAGAACGACTGCGCCGCGGGACTAGGCACGAGCTGCCAGGGCACTTCGACGGTCGACTTCCAGGGCAACGCTTGGAAGTTCGTGCGGGGCGGCACTTGCACGTCGATCCAGTTGCCGAATGGCGGTCACGGTTCCCTGAAGGCGATCTGATCGGACGAGTTAGCGGAGCAACGATTACCGGAAAGCGGAGAGAAGACGTGAAAAAAGCGGTAAAGCCAGCCGCCGCCTTCGCAGCGCTTCCTCTCCGTTTTCCGGCGCACCTAGTCGCAGGCCTTGCCGGAACGAGTTTCAAGCACCAACATCTGACTGCAATTATCGATGAAGGGAAGCAGGACGGCTTCTTTGAGGTTCATGCGGAAAATTACATGGGCGCGGGAGGTCTACCCCATCGTGCGCTGGAAGCCATTCGTCGCGACAATCCGGTGTCCGTGCACGGCGTCTGCATGTCGATCGGCGGTTCGCAGCCGCTGGACAAGGTCCATCTCAAACGCTTTCGGTCGCTGGTCGAGCGCTACGAACCTGCGCTGGTTTCCGAGCATCTCGCCTGGTCGACGCACGAGACCACCTATTTCAACGATCTTCTCCCATTGCCCTACACGGAAACGACTCTCGCATGCGTGTGCGACCACATCGACGAAGTTCAGGAGGCCATCCGCCGTCCGATTCTTCTGGAGAATCCCTCGACCTATGTGACGTTTTGCGAGTCGACGATGAGCGAAACGGATTTCATCCGCGCGATCGTCCGGCGTACCGGATGTGGCTTGTTGCTCGACGTCAACAACGTCTTCGTATCCGCGGCCAATCACGGGTTCTCGGCATTAGAGTATTTGTTTGATTTTCCACTCGCGCGCGTCGGTGAGATCCATCTCGCCGGTCATGCTGAGCAGACCGACGACGAAGGCGACCTCCTGTTGATCGATAGTCACGACGGGCCGGTCGCCGACGCAGTCTGGAAACTCTTCGAGATCGTCGTTGGGAGATGTGGAGCTATTCCCACGCTCGTCGAGTGGGACAGCAACATTCCCGATTGGCCGATCCTGAGGGCCGAGGCAATCGCCGCGCAGGCGATCCTCGATCGTCACAAAGTCATCGCTCTGCCGGACCATAGCCATGCTGCTGCTTGAATACGCTCACCGCGTCAGCGCGTCATACGCCGCTGCGTTTTCGCCGCCGCTGCTCAATCCGTACCAAGCGACGCCGCCAACGGTCGCCGGTCCAAGTGGGAAGGCGGCCGTCAAGCGCTACAACGTGTACCGCAACAACGTCACGGTAAGCCTGATCGATGCCCTGGCCGCGGTGTATCCCGCGGTCCAGCGCATCACCGGCGTCGAATTCTTCCGTGCGATGGCGCGCTCCCATATCCGCGCGACGCCGCCGAACTCGCCTTTGCTGTTCGAGTATGGACGCGAGTTTCCTGTTTTTATCGAGCGATACGAATACGCGAGGTTCATGCCCTGGCTGGCCGACATAGCGCGCATCGAACGCGCGTGGCTCGACGCCTATCACGCCGCCGACAGCGCACAAATGGCGCCCGCCGCCCTGGCCTCGGTTCCGCTTGAACAATTGGCGGACCTTGTTTTCGTGCCGCACCCGGCGACGAGGATCGTTTGCTCGAACTTCGCGGCGGTGACGATCTTTGCGGCCAACCGGACTGAGGAGCCCATCGGTCCGATCAATGCCGGCGTGCCCGAGGACGCCCTGATCACGCGGCCCGACCTCGACGTCGTCGTCAGGCATCTCCCCGCGGGGGGAGCGATATTCCTCACAAACCTGATTTCGGGACGCACGCTTGGTAAAGCTGCCGCCGCGGCTCTTGAAGCGACGCCCGCGTTCGACATTGGCGCGAGCATCGCCGGCATGATCGAGGCCGGCGTGTTCACCGATCTCAATCTTGGAGAGGGATGATGACGACGATGGATCAGCAGGTCGCCACGGAAGGAGCAATCCGCCTGATCGGCCTTCTCGTCGATAGGGCTAGCCTTGTGGTCCGCGTGGTTATACAGCCCTCGCTCGTTCAGCTGATCATGCGCTTTGCGTTGGCGGTGCCGTTCTGGCGCTCCGGGATTCTCAAGTGGGATGGCTTTCTCCAATTGAGCGACACCGCGGTCACGTTGTTCACGGATGAGTTCATGCTCCATCTGCCCGGCGGTCCCTATCCGTTTCCGGCGCCCACCCTGATGGCCTTCCTCTCCGGCTCGGGCGAAATCGTTCTCCCGGTTCTACTGGTCCTTGGCCTTGCCACGCGCTTCGCGGCTTTGGGACTCCTCTGCATGACCGTCATTGTCGAGTTGACCCTACCAGACGGATGGCCGGTCCATATCACGTGGGCCGCGATGGCGCTTGGCATCATGGCATGGGGACCCGGTCGGTTCTCGATTGATTACCTGCTCCGGCATTTGCTGCAGCTCCCAAAGGTCGCTCGATAGCCGCTGCGAGCCAGCCCGTGTTTTGCCGCGCAGATTATTCACAGGCATGCCGAATAATCGCCCAAGCTTCAAGGAGACAAGATCGCATGAACACTTTGATCACTCACTGCGTCCGTCTGACACTGGCCGTTTGGGCAGCGTGGTACGATTCCGCTTCGCGGTGGGCCATTGATTCATGGTAGCCAAGCTCAGAAAATCTTTGCTGTTAGCAATGGCGGTCGGGAACAAGTCGAAAGGTCGTCAGACTCGAAGGCTCGGTCAGACTTGAAGTCTCGCGCGAATCAAAATTTGAATGGGCTTATCTTAAGCTCGCACGCATCGGGCAAGTATCAATTCTGGAGCAAAAGGCGAGGGTCAGCGCTGCACGCTTTTTTCCCATGCCGCGCTTGCCGCAGACTCGATGGCCTCATCCGACACGTCGACAGTCAGAATTGCCTCGTCGCTATACGGTGCCTTCTCCTGTTTTATCGTCATCGACCTGACTCCTGCAAAAAAACGCTCGCGCCATATCGCCGTAAATCTGGGCGCGGTCAGGCACGGGCCCAGCGATCGGTCGATAATGTCGCGCCTTTACACTGTCGCGGTCGCCGTGCTGCCTCGGAAAGGCGGCGGAGCACAAGTCCATGCCCAAGATACCAAGCGACCCGCGGCAACTGAGTAACAGCATACGCCACGCGCGTGATCAGACTGGGTGGTAATGGACTCATGTGTTTGGGTGTCATCTTAAACCTAATTTTCGACATGACTTGGGAAGCACCACCACCACATCAAAATATGATGAAATGATCACGGTCGGTAACCGGAATGTGTCAGTCAGTGACGCGAATGGCGGTTGGTTTGACGGTGCGTGACGATGATGAAAGGAGTATGCTTGCAGTGGCTGAGGGGCTCTCCCCAACGGTGAGGTTCGAGATGTGCGACTACAGTCTCCACAGCATCAAATCGCGGCCAGCGAAAGTTGGTGACAAGCTCATTACCCGCGATTTTGGTACTGGCACGCGAGGGTTCGCGACATCGGAAGATAGGAGTGTAGCGGTCTGCGTTCTTCCGGGTACGGAGCTATCGTTTTCGCAAGACGTGACGTGCTTAGCAACCGGCCTGCTCCCCTGGCGTGGTAGAGTGGTCGGACATAACACAGCAATCTTCCGGCAGATCAACAAAGACAAGGTTGCGGTGCATCACGACGCGCTGGAATTTCCAGACGGGCGGATCGCGCTCTTGACGACACTGTGCGAGGGCCAAGAGGCCAGGGTTCTGCAATTGCCAGCGGAACCAAAGACTGCCGTTGAGGCGCAAAAGCAGCAGCGCGTCGCTTACATAGGCTAACCGTCACGGCAAACCTCGACCAGGTGGCCACCCATCGCTAGGTGGCCACTTTGGCACACCGGTCGCTGCCAATTAGACACGCGGCACCCGATCGGTGGAGGCCATGATGCCCAAACTCATCAGGCTGACGGTCGTCGGTTTGCTCTGACGGTACCGGGCCAAGAAGTTGCTCGTGGCGACTTGCTCATTCTACGGCTTGAGCCGTCACCTTCAACGGCGATCAATTCCTTACCATCTCCACGTCGCCCGGCGCAACTTGAGGGACGAAACGCCGAGCACGACATTGATTGCGAGCGAGCCTTGCCAGGTCAAACTAAACCGATCTCGCTTCAGAACTTCTCGACCCAAGGCCGCAACTCGATCTCCCAGGCCCACGCGCTCCGCGGTTGCCGCAATAAATCCAAATAGGTCTGTGCGATAGCGTCAGGATCGAGCAAGCTGTCAGGCTTGTCCGACGGCACAGGCCGAGTTTGGCTGCGTATGCCCCCATCAACGACGACATGGCCGACGTGGATTCCTTGCGGCGACAATTCACGAGCCAGACTTTGCGCCAAGCCGCGGAGCGCAAACTTACCCATGGCAAAGGGCGCCGACTGGGCGTAGCCCTTCACGCTCGCCGATGCGCCGGTAAACAGAATCGCACCATGACCGCGCGGCACCATGCGCTTGGCCGCCTCCTGCGCAACCAAAAATCCGCCGAACGCGCTGACCGCGATCGATTTCTCAACCTCGGCGGGATCAAGCGTAACGAACGGTCCTCGCGTGCGGTAGCTGGCATTGTAAACGACGACGTCCGGCGCCCCGAACTCCTGCTCCAGCTGAACAAACAGCTTGCTCACCTGATCGCCATCCGTCGCGTCGCAGCCCAACACTTTCGCGCCAGTTTCACCGGCCAAGGCGGCAAGATTATTAGCCCGCCTGGCCGCGAGCGCGACCTCCATTCCCTCTTTGCGTAAAGCGCGTGCCAATGAGGCAGAGAGGCCTGAGCCGACACCGACGACCAACGCTGTTTTATACCCGATCTGCGCCATCGTTTCCTCTTGATTGCTGCTGTCGCTGTTTCCACCTGCCAAGCGGGGTGACGTCGCCCACCTTGATCGGGCCTCGACCGAAGTCGGCAAAAAGCTTCTGAAAAACCGCCATCGCCGCTCCTCTTTCGAGCGTGCGCTTATCACTTCCGCTTCAACTCCGGACATATCACTGCACTGCGCTAATTGGCGAGAAGGCCCATTAACGCTGCGTTATTTCACCCGGGTCGTAACCGGACGTGGCGGAGAACGGCGAGTTTGAGCACATCATATGAATCCCTTTAGTGACATTGCGAACTCATCGGTTCACTGCGACCCTCGGCTTTTGCAATCTTAACCCGTGGCCTGGTCCACCCAACGCAGTCGCATACAAGCATCAAAAACTGGCGACCTGAGCCGGGTCCGATGTTGGGACCATGCGCGGCTGCGCCGTGACGATGCCGTCCACGATTTCGGTTGCATCGGTCAACGTGTCACTGGCGAGGTGGGCATAGCGCTGCGTGGTGCGGGCATTGGCGTGCCCGAGCAGCGCCTGCACCACGTAAAGCGAGACGCCCTCATTGACGAGGAAGCTCGCAAACGAGTGCCGCAGGTCGTGCAGCCGTACGTCGGCTAATCCCGCACGCGCGCGGATGCGCCGCCATGGAAACCACAACGACGGCGACGGCCGGCCAGTAATCGACGACGGAAAAACGTGGTCGCAGCCGTCAAGTCTCGGGATCGATTCAAGGAGCGACATTGCCGACGTGCTCAGCGCGACCCATCGCGGCTTGCCCGACTTCGACAGCGGCACCAGAAGTTTGCGCTCTTTCCAGAGCACGTGCTCCCATTTTGCCTGAGTGATTTCGTTGCGCCGCGCTCCGGTGAGCATCAACAAGAGAATGGCATTGGCGGCGGTGCGATTTTCATCGACGGTGATCGCGTCGACGAGGCGCTGCGCCTCTTCTCTGCTGAGGAACCGGTTGCGCTGCGCCTCCTGGCCGAGCTCGATGCCGCGTGTCGGATTTGTCGCCGCGCCCGGTACCTTCCATTTGGCGGCGAGATTGTACATGTAGCGCAAGATCATCACGACGCGGTTCGATGTACCCACCGCATAGCCGTCCGAGCGCATGCGCGCGATCAGCGCGATGATGTGCTCAGCCGCGATCTCGTCGAGCGCCATTTTCCCGAGCGACGGCAGGACGTGGATGCGCAGCACCGTCTCGTCGGTGCCCCAGCTTCGCTTGTAAGTTTTGATAAACGGCAGATATTTCTCGCCGACGAACTCGGCCAAGCTTGGGATCGATCGTAGCTCCTGCCGGCGCAGTTGCGGATTTTCCCCAAGTACCGCGCGGGCGAGAATTGAGCGGGCAGCCCGACGCGCCTGCTCAGCGGTCAAGACATCGGCGCGTCCGATCTTGAATTGCCGTTCGCGGCCGCGCTCGTCGCAATAACGCTGATAGTAGGTTTTACGTCCGGAGCAGCGGATCTCGATCAAAAATCCGCGTTGCTTGGGGTCGAAGTAATCGACCTTGCGCTGTCCCGGAGGACAGGACGCTTGACGCACGAAGATCGAGGTGAGTTCTGCGACTGGCACAATACGACCCTCAACGAAAAGGATGTTAGCCAGTCAGTTGAACGAAACAATAGTCAGGTGAATTTTATTGGTGTCAGGATAGATCATCATTCGCCCCCATAAATCATTTTTCATGATCTAGTGATCATGTTACTTGGTGCCATGACGCAGACTCATCCACAAGGTTTTTTATTCCGAGACTCACGGTAAAAAATTTTTGCAGAACGGGGGTATCTTGGTCCTACTGAAATTGTGAGGTTGGATGCATTCCGGTCGCAAATGTCCCCGAATCCGAAGGGAAATTCACCTGTCGAGCAGTATTTTTCGCTTCAGATGAGTAAAATTCACTCAGCGTTGCAAATCAGTCGAGATCGGCAGCAATTTTCATCGGCCGTGGGAATAAACGTCCAACTCATCGATTCCGATTCATCGTTGTTGCCGCTAAGTGTGACCGTCATCATATCGGGGTGGGTGATGCGTGGCTCTGCCGCGGCGACAAAATTGGTGCACCCATGCGGTGCGCGGCGCGCAACTCGGGGGTAACAAGGGGGGCGCGTCCGCGCACACGCATGGCCCGGTCGGCCGCGGCGTAATGTGATTACACGATCTGAACCAAATTGGGTCCCGAAGGCGGGACCAAAACAGCATTTGACTTCCCTCGCCTCTTCGGTTGCCCTGAGCGCAACGGCTTTTTAGCATTTCCGTTTCTACAGCGAACGCGTGGTGTGGCTGCCGTATAGCTACCAGGCCAATGACGACAAGAGTTCCATCACCGACCGTCTGCCCAGTCGGACCGAATGCGGCCTGCCTCAGAACGCCATCGTATTTTGCTGCTTCGACAATACGTTCAAGATCAATCCACAAATATTCGAGATCTGGATGCGGCTCCTTGCCGCCAAAACCGTGCTGAAGGCCGTCGGCCTTTCCGAACTGATCACCACCTCGCTCGAAGATTACGAGGCCTTGGCGCTCCGGCTTGCGCGCGACCGGCATTGCCCGGCGGGATGAAGGAGAAGCTGGCGCGCAACCGAAAAACTTATCCGTTCTTCGATATGCGGCGCTTCACCCGCCATATTGAATCTGCCTACAAGACAATGTGGCGGACCCACCAGGACGGGCGCTCGCCGATAGCCTTCGCTGTAGAGCGCGCATTGGATGAGCGGCAACCCAATCGTGCTCTAACACGTCGCTCGTTGGGCTTGACCGCAGCCAACCGCCGCAGAAATCTCAGTCGATGGGCTCGACCGCAAACGCTTGCGGTGCCGCGTCGTCTTGATAGCGCCGCCACATTGTTGTGTACGCGGCCTCGATGTGGCGCGTGAACCGCGCCGTATCGAACAGCGGATGCGTGCTACGATTGCGCGCCAGTTTGGCTTTGATTGAAGCCAGCAGTGTTGGATCGCGCGCAAGCCTAAGCGCCAGCGCTTCATAATCCTCAA
>JBAQBC010000071.1:0-15381 GCA_049286035.1 Xanthobacteraceae bacterium | reverse complement strand
ACCAGATAAAGCCCGTGCGGCGGCGCGACTTGGCCGCACGCAGACCGATCGCGCGCGGCAAGCGCGGAGGCAAGATCGTCGGCGCTCCATTTGCCCTCGCCGACATGTATGAGCGAGCCCACCATCGAGCGCACCTGGTGCTGCAAGAAAGAGCGCGCGACGGCGGCAATGCTGACCTCCTCGCCGGCGCGCGCAACATCGAGACGATCGAGCGTCTTCACCGGCGATTTGGCCTGGCACTCGGTGGAACGGAAGGTCGTGAAGTCGTGGCGGCCGATAAGCCGCTGCGCCGCGACGTGCATGGCTTGCGCATCGAGCGGGCGCGGCACGCGCCAGGCGCGATTTTGCTCAAGCGTGAGATCGGCGCGCCGGTTGACGATGCGATAAAGATAATGACGTTTGATGGCGGAGAAGCGCGCATCGAAATCCGGCGCCGCGCGCTCCACGGCGAGCATCGCCACCGGCTGCGGTCTTAAGTGGAAATTAATGGCGTCGCGCACGGTCTCGGTGTCCCAGTCCTTGGCAAGATCGACATGCGCGACCTGGCCGAGCGCGTGCACGCCGGCATCGGTCCGTCCCGCGGCGCCGACAGTAATCTGCTCGCCCGCGAATGCGGCGATCGCCGCGGTGAGAACGCCCTGCACGGAGACGCCGTTATCCTGCGCCTGCCAGCCGACAAAGGGGGTGCCGTCATATTCGATCGTGAGCTTGTAGCGCGGCATCGCGGTCTACTCTGCGTTAGCGCAGTGTACTGCCGCGCGGGATGGGCGTGCCGCGCAGGAATTCCTCCGCGCGCATGGGCTGCCGGCCGGCACGCTGCAGTTCGAGAAGCCGAATCGCGCCCTCCCCGCACGCGACGGTCAAATCGTCATCGAGCACGCGGCCGGGCTCGCCGGCGCCGCTGGCTTTGGTGGTGCGCAGAACCTTGATGCGGCCGACGTTCGAATGCTCGAACCAGGCGCCTGGAAACGGGGACAGGCCACGGCAATGGTCGTGAACCTTGTTCCACGCTTTCCGCCAGTCGATGCGCGTTTCGGCTTTCTCAATCTTGTTGGCGTAGGTCACGCTGGTGCCGGGTTGGGGAATCACGCGCAAGTCGCCCATTTCCAGAGCCGCGAGCGCGCGCACCATCAGACCAGCGCCAAGGCGGGCGAGCTCATCGTGGAGATCGCCGCCGGTCGCGTCTGGCCCTATTGCGACGAGCTCCGCCATTTTGCCGTCAACAATGGCGACCGGCCCGGTATCGAGACCCTCTTCCATTTTCATGACGGCGACACCAGTTTCGCGATCGCCGGCCATGATGGCGCGCTGGATCGGCGCCGCGCCGCGCCAGCGCGGCAAGAGCGAGGCGTGCAGATTGAAACAACCGAGCGGAAACAGATCGAGAATCTCTTTCGGCAGGATCAAACCATAGGCTACGACCACCGCGGCGTCGGCATCATGCGCACGCATGGCGTCGGCGGCGCCGATCTCGCGCAAAGTTTTAGGCGTAAATACAGGCAAGCCGAGACGCTCGGCCGCCTCGGCAATCGGCGAGGGCTGCTCCGCCATGCCGCGGCCGGCGGGCCGCGGCGGACGCGTATATACCGCCGTCAGTTTACGTCCGGCCCCGGCAATCGCGTCCAATGTGGGCACCGCGAAGTCCGGCGTGCCCATGAAAACGAGGCGGAGCGCCAATCACGCCTCCACGTTCTTGGTCGCACTGCTCGTTGTCGTGCTCTTAGCTGCCTTAATGAATTTTTTGATGACGCGGTCGCGCTTGAGCTTGGACAGATGATCGATGAAGAGCACACCGTTGATGTGGTCGATTTCATGCTGCAGGCATGTCGCCAAGAGACCCTTGGCGTCGATCTCGCGCTTCTTGCCGGCAAGATCGAGATATTTGACCTTCACCTCGGTCGGCCGTTCGACTTCCTCATAGTAATCCGGAATCGACAAGCAGCCTTCCTCGAATTTGGCGCGCTCTTCCGACTGCCAAAGGATTTCCGGATTGATAAACACTTGGGGCTTGTGGTCGTCTTCTTTTTTCGACAAGTCCATGGTGATCACGCGCTTGGCGACGCCGAGCTGGATCGCGGCAAGACCGATGCCCGGCGCCTTGTACATCGTCTCAAACATGTCATCGACAAGCTTACGGATCCCGGCGTCGATCTGTTTGACCGGCTCCGAGCGCAGTCGCAGGCGCTTATCGGGAAGCTTGAGGATCTCGCGGATCGCCATCGTCACACCGCCATTGCGGGCGATGTAATTGGTGCGTAAAGCGGGGTCAATGCGCCGGTTCAGGGTCAGAACTCATTTGCGCATCGCCCGACAAGCGGCTATGACCGTTCGCTGTTCGTTCCATCGACGAATCACCTATCACATGGACGAATCAGTTGGGCGAACCACGTGGGCGAATCACCCCTGACCCGTCGAGCGGAGCATGACCGACAGCTTCCTGACGTTGCTGCTTGCCGCAATCGCCGTCGCCGGACTTGCCGCGTTCGGCATCGTGCTGTGGCGGAGCCGCCATTCGGCCGATCCGAAAGCGGCGACGATTGCGGAATTGATGCAGGCGCAACGCGACGGCGCCGCGCGGCTCGAGGCCATGCTCAAAATGCTCGCCGACCGGCAGTCGCAAGTTCAGCATGCGGTCAGCGAGCGCCTGGACAGCGTCTCGCACCGGCTCGGCGATTCGCTGCAGAAAACCACGCAGCACACCACCGAGAATTTGCACAAGCTGCACGAGCGGCTTGCCGTTATTGACAGTGCGCAGAAGAACATCGCTGCGCTTGCCACCGAGGTGACGTCGCTGCAGGGCGTCTTGGCCAATAAACAATCGCGCGGCGCGTTCGGGCAATTGCGCATGGAGGCCATCGTTGCCGACGGATTGCCGAAAAGCGCTTACGAGTTTCAGCGCACGCTTTCCAATCGCACCCGCCCCGACTGCTGCGTGTTCCTGCCGGACAAGCGCCCGATGGCGATCGACGCCAAGTTCCCTCTCGAAGCGGTGACCGCTTATCGCGAAGCCAAGTCCGAGGAGGAGCGCAAAGCCGCCGCCCAGCGCTTGCGTACCGATGTGAGCAAGCACATTGCCGACATCGCCGACAAATATTTGATAGCCGGCGAGACCTATGAGGTCGCGTTGATGTTCGTACCGTCGGAATCGGTTTACGCCGAGCTTTACGACAGCTTCGACGATCTTTTTCAGCGTGCCCATCGCGCGCGCGTCATGATTGTGTCCCCGGCGCTGCTCGCGCTCGCCATCCAGATGGTGCAGCAAATCCAGAAGGACGCCCGCATGCGCGAGGCGGCCGATCAAATCCGCGACGAAGTCGCGCGTTTGGTGAAAGATGTGGGCTTGCTGGGTGACCGCGTCCGCAAATTGCAAACCCATTTCAATCAGGCCAGTGAAGACATCCGGCTGGCGATCGTGTCGGTCGACAAGATCGAGGCGCATGGCGACCGGATCCAAGAGGTCGAGCTGGAGACGCAAGCCGAGACTGTCGTGGCGGCGCCGACTCTCAAATTGCAAGCAGGTGAGTAGCGGCGCATGGCCGTGCGTTCCGATGCCCGCGCCGCAGCCGCGCGCCCGTCCCTGACCGAGACGCTCGCGGTCTATCTCAAGCCGCGCGTGCTCGTGATCATGTTTCTCGGCTTCTCCTCGGGCCTGCCGCTGGCTTTATCGGGATCGACGCTGCTGGTTTGGATGACGGAAGCGGGCGTCAATCTCGGCACGATCGGATTATTTGCTCTGGTCGGCACGCCCTACACGATCAAGTTTCTCTGGGCGCCGTTCATCGACGCGCTCGACGTGCCGCTCTTATCGCGCCGCTTCGGCCGCCGCCGCGGCTGGCTGCTGCTGTCGCAATTTCTGCTAATGGCGGCGATCGTCTTCCTCGGCCTGTGCAATCCTTCGGTATCGCCGTTTCCGGTGGCGATTGGCGCGCTTCTGGTCGCCACCGCCTCGGCGACCCAGGACATCGTGGTCGACGCCTTTCGCGTGGAAAGTCTCGACGAAAGCGAACAGGCCGCCGGCATGGCGTCCTATGTTGCCGCCTACCGCATCGGCATGCTGGTTTCGACCGCCGGCGCGCTCTTTCTCGTCAGCGGCTTTCAGGGTCTCGGTCTCGGGCACAGCGCCGCTTGGAGCGCCGGTTATGCGGCGATGGCGGTACTTGTCCTCATGGGCGTGGCAACGACGCTCGTCGCGCATGAACCGGAAAAATCGGCTGGCGCTGCTGCCGCCCAGGCCCGGGAAACCTCGCTGCAGCGGGTCATCGAAGCCGCGGTCGGGGCTTTTTCAGAGTTTTTGACGCGCGATCTGGCGTTGGTGGCGCTCGCTTTTGTCATTCTTTTCAAATTCACCGATGCGCTCTCGGGCGCGATGACCGCGCCCTTCGTGATCGATCTCGGTTTCTCGCGCAACGAATATGCGACGATCATCAAGGGCGTCGGGCTCGCCGCAACGCTGATCGGCGGCTTCGCCGGCGGTTCGCTGGCGCGTGCTTACTCGCTTCCGGTCAGCCTTTGGATCGGAGGATTGGCGCAAGGCTTCGCCAACCTCGCGTTTTCATGGCAAGCGGTGCTTGGCCACAATGCGGCATGGCTCACCTTTGCCATCATTGCTGAAAACTTCACCAGCGCCATCGGGACCGTGATTTTTGTCGCCTATCTCTCGGCGCTCTGCCGCAACCCGCTGCACACCGCGACCCAATACGCGCTCCTGACCGCGCTGGCGGCGTTCGGCCGGACTTACCTTTCGTCGGCCGCCGGCTTCATCGCGGCGGCAACTGGATGGGCGTGGTTCTTCGCGATATGCGCGGTCGCCGGTCTGCCGGCGCTGATGTTATTGGCTTTCCTCCAGCATCGCGGCCATTTTGACGGCTTGGCGCCGGCCAAAAATTAACAAGAATTAATCCGCAAAGAACCGAACCGCAGAGTTGCGCAATTCCGTGCAATTTGCGCAATTGTTGCCACGGTCTTTTCAGCCTCGCGCGCTCGCAAAAAAGTCTCTTTGTGTGGATCAGATCGCTATAATCGCCGTTGTATCGTTGCGGCTTTCAATACGGCATCGCGCTGTCCCTCATGGACCTGATCCTGGTCAAGATCTTCGCGACGGCGCTGGCGCTGAGTCAGGTCACGACCCAGCCGCAGGCGATCAAGACGCAATTCGATCCGGTCAAGGACCAGGACGAGGTCGTGCAGATCTTGCGCGGCGGCTGCGCGCATATGAAGCAAGCCTTCGATATTGAATCGATCAATCTCGACGAACTGATCGCGACCGCGCTTGACGATCCCAAGGCGGTGGGCGCCGAGATCAAGGCTTTCCACGGGCTGAACTTCACCGATCTGAACACCGCCTATCACCAGTTCTGCAAAAACGAGCCGATCACGAATCCGGTCGTCGACATGCGGCAGGTGATCGACTTCTTCAACAATGCGGCGGCGGATCTGCCGGATCAGAACATTCTCAAAGGCAAGCGATTGCCGAGCATGAGCGTCGTCCTCGACGGCAATGGCCGCGATTTCGCCGATGTGTTCGAATCCGGCAATCGGCGGATCTGGATATCGCTCGCCGATATTCCCGAGCCGGTGCAAAAGGCCTTCGTCGCCGCCGAAGACCGGCGCTTCTATCAGCATCACGGCGTCGACGAGCGCGGCATCATCCGTGCCTTTGTCGGCAATCTCGCCGATCCGCGCCGGCCGCAGGGCGGCTCCACCATCACCCAGCAGGTGGTGAAGAATCTGCTGGTCGGCGACGATGTCACCTATGAGCGCAAAATTCGCGAGATGATCGTGGCGTCGCGGCTCGAGAATACGCTAGGCAAGAACGACATTCTCGAACTGTATTTGAATTCCGCTTATCTCGGCCGTGGCTCGTGGGGCATCGAGATGGCCGCGCGCAGCTATTTCGGCAAATCGGCCAAGGATCTCACGGTGCCCGAGGGCGCGATGCTGGCCGGCCTCTTGAAGGGGCCGAATTACTACAATCCGGATCGGCATCCGGATCGCACCAAAGAACGGCTCGCTTACGTGCTGGACCGCATGCAGGAAGACGGCGCCATCAGCACGGCGCAAAAGGATGAGGCGCTCGCGGCGCCGCCGAAGCTTGTCGCCTACCAGCATCCGCGGCGCGACACCGGCTTTCACTTCGTCGATTTCCTTGGCCGCGAGGCCAAAGCCGATGGCGTCGCGAGCCTCACCGCGCGCTCTTACACCGTGCATTCCACGATCGATGCGCGATTACAGCGCGACACCGAAGCGGCGCTGCAGGAAGGCCTGGCGCATTACGAATTATCGACCGGGCGGATGCAATTCCGCGGGCCTGAAGCGAACATCGGCGACGCGGTGCGCAAGCTGGAAGGCGACAATCGCTCTGCCACACCGGCCTGGCAGCAGGCGCTGCAAGCGGTGCGCCTGCCGCTCTACGATGTGCACTGGACTCCGGCGGTGGTGCTGACCAAAGGCGGCGGCAAGAAAGGCGACGAGGCGATCCGCGTCGGCTTGCCGGACGGGCGCATCCTGCCGCTCGCGGTATGGAGCGCGGCCATCCGGCGCGGCGTCGGACAGTATGACGTTGTCTTTGTCCATGTCGTCGAGAGCAAAGTCGTCGAGGGCAGAACCATCGAGAGCAAGTCGAAGAGCAAATCAACCAACGGCGCGCCAACGGGCGGCACCGTGCAAACCGGCGCCCAAAGTAGCGGCCAAGCGCAGCTCCGTGTCCGCCCGACGGTGCAAGGCGCGGCGCTGGTGCTCGAAAACAAAACCGGCCGGATCCTGGCGATGGCCGGTAGTTTCTCTTATCCGCTCAGCCAGCTTAATCGTGTCGCACAGAGCCAGCGCCAACCGGGCTCGGCGATGAAGCCTTTGACCTACCTCACCGCGCTACAACATGGGCTGCAGCCGAACACGCTGGTGCCCAACGAACCGATCACGCTGCCCCCGATCGGCAGCGGCACCGATGGCCGCGACATGATCAGCCGCGATTACGGCGGCTATGCACGTCCGCAGGATTTCTGGTCGCCGCGCAATGCCGACTACAACGAAGGCGGCCTTTTCACCGTGCGGCGCGGGCTTGAAAATTCCATCAACGTGGTGACCGCGCATCTCCTCGACGGCGGGATCAGCGACAGCCCGGAGAAGAGTCTCGACGCGGTTTGCGCCACGGCGGTCGCCGCGAAAATCTATTCCGAATGCGTGCGTTATTACCCCTTCGTGCTCGGCGCACAACCGGTACGCATGATCGATCTCGCCACGTTCTATGCGGCGGTTGCCAACGAGGGCGCGCTGCCGCAGCCGCACGGCATCGATTCGATCGAGGAGAACGGGCAGACGGTTTACGAATATCCGAAGACGCCGCTGCCGTTGATCGGAGCCGCGGACCATGCCTCGTTCTACCAGCTCAAGACCATGTTGCAGGGCGTCGTGGCGCGCGGCACCGCGCGCGCGATCGGCGGGCTGTCGCCCTATGTCGCGGGCAAAACCGGCACGACCGAAGACGCAGTGGATGGCTGGTTCATCGGTTTTACCAATGACGTCACGATTGCTGTGTGGGTCGGTTATGACAACGCCGATCACAAGCGGCGCTCGCTCGGCACCAATGCGACGGGCGCGCGCGTTGCGCTGCCGATCTTCGAGCCGATCATCCTGGCGATCTGGGCTGAACACATCGCGCCGAAAACGCTCTTAAGCGGCCCATCGCCGGAAGCGAGAAAACTGCTCGTGGATGCGCCGATCGATTACGTCAGCGGCAATCGCGTCGCCGGCGGCGGCTTTGTCGAGCATTTCCGCCGCGATGCCGCCGGTCAAGTCGAGGACACCCAATATCAATTGGCGTCACGCTACGGCGGCTATTATGAAGGCAACCAATGGGGCTATAACGACCAGGGCTCCTTCTGGGGCGGATATAATCGCAATGGCCAGTGGATCGGACGCTCTTACTACCCCAATTCGCAGTCACTGCCGCCGCAACCGCCTCCCGCAGCACGCGGTCTGTTCCAGCCCTGGCGTTGGAGCGACAATCCCTCGCCGCTGCGTGAATTCTTCTGGGGCGGGCGGGTGAATTGATCGATTTCTCTCGCCAGAAAGCGCGCATGCGGCGCGCGGTAGTCCTTACCTCGATCGCCGGCACATTGTTTGCCGCGTCCCATTCGATTGCGCAGACGACGGAATTTCGTATCGACAATGTGAGTTCGGCGCGCAAAATGGACACGACGCGGCTCGCGGCGGGCGCGATCGAATTTAGCGATCATACCGGCACCGCGGGGACCACCAGCGAGAGCGCGCTGATGCCCTTTGATGAATGGGCAAGCCAGCAGCCGATCGAGAAAAAATTTCTCGCTTTGTTTCCGAATTACGTCGAACCGCTCATCAATAGCGAAGATAGTTCCGCCGAACCGGCGCAGAAGCCCGAAAAGCTTTACATGTATGTCGCCCAGGCGCGTTTCATGCTGGCCAAGGCGCCAAGCGCAATCGATCTTTCCCGCTATGTGACGCTCGCGTTTTTGCAAAAGATCGATCCCGCCATAAAACATTCACTCATTGGCGCGGCCGATGTAACGACGTTCAAGGATAAAGCCGGCATCGGTAACGACAACCCCGATCGCAAGTGGTGCACCGGCCTCGCCAACGCGATCTGCATTGCGTCGACCTATAAGCTTGAAGGCAAGATTCCGATCGGCATCACGCTGGTGAACAAATTGCGCGACAGCAAAAAGGTCGCCGATCATATCGATTTTCAAAGCGAACTCGCGGCGCTGCCGCCGGCCGATCTCGATCAGAGCGGATTGCAGGAGCTGACTGCGCTTACCACCACGGTCACCGGCGTGCTCGAACAGAACATTTTCTACGTCAATCAGATCATGAAATTCGGCAAATTGTTCGCCGTCTTTCAGGCTCACCCATCGGACGCCGACAAGACCGTCGTGACCGCATTCATGACGCTCGCGATCAAGGCCCGCGTGCTCGATGAGAAGCGCGAATTCGAGAAAGTGCCGGTGCTGCGCAATTTGGTGCCGGCGCAAGTGCTGATGGGGCAGTCGTCGTTCAATTCCGGGGAATCGATCAGCGCCGGCTTGCCGAAATATGCCCGGAACGAGATCAGGACCGTCGCCGGTTTGTTGCAAACGAACTAAATAGTATGATCGAACCCACAAAGCACTCCCGACCCTAGGCCGGGCCTCCTCGTTCGCATGGTTGCGATTGCGACAACGCGCCCGCACGTCTGCTTTGGGTAAAAAGGCGGACTTTTTGCGATGCCGGCTTCATGTCCGCTTTGCCCCTGATGGCGGACATGAAGCGGACATTGCGGAATGTCAATTCAGTGCCAAAAGCGGATATTGCCGAACTAATCGATCACTTCGTCGGCGCGGTTGAGAAAGGATGGTGGTAACGCCAGGCCAAGCATCCTCGCGGTTGGCGCATTGACGACCAACTCAAATTTGCTCGCTTGCACAATAGGCAAGTCTGCAGGTTTTGCACCTTTCAGGATGCGGCCCACATAGAGGCCGACTTGGCGATAGGCATCGACAATGTTGGACCCGTAGCTCATCAGGCCGCCAACTTCGACATATTCGCGGCCTGCGTAAACGGCCGGGAGCTTACAAAATGCTGCGAGTTGCGCCAGTTGGACACGTCGCCCGTTCAAGAACGGCGTGGTTCCGACCAAAACGGCGTCGGGTCGATCTCGATTCATTGCCTCGAAAGCGGCATCGATCTCCACGCTGGTGTCGGCATTGTAAACCTGAATTTGCACTCCCATGGATTGGGCGGCCGTATTCGCATCCTTCAATTGGACTTCAGTAAGACTTGCATCCGCGGGGTTAACAAGCAAAGCGATCCGCCGAGCCCGAGGCAATAGGTCGCGAAGCAACTCCAGCCGCTTTGATGCCAGCTCGGAATTCAGAATGTTGATTCCGGTCAGGTTACGGTCAGGTCGCGAGAGGCTAGAGGACAACCCAAGTTGGACCGGATCGTTGCCGACCAAAAAAACAATCGGGATTGTCGTGGTTGCCGCCTTTGCGGCAAACGAAGATGGTGGTCCCGATGCCACGATCGCGGCGACCGGGCGGCGAACCAAGTTGACTGCCAGCGACGGCAGCCGTTCGATCTGATCCTCGCCCCATGCGTATGCGATTGCTACGTTCTCGCCTTCAACAAAACCGACTTCCTTCAGGCCCTGTCGAAATCCACGCAGCCGCGCCGACACGACCTCGGGTGTTCGGGGATCAAGAAATCCGACTATCGGCGATGCAACCTGCTGCGCGCTCGCTGCTCGCGACCACAAAGCAGCTGCACCGCCGATCAGCGTGATAAACTCACGTCGCCTCATGGGGGAATATCCCTCCTGCCAAGACCGTCGGCGACCTGAGGCTATCACATTCGGGAGTGACACTCGTTGTGCATCACAGCAAATTTGACAACCAATGTCTCAGATGGGTCATTAGCGGACATTCTGCTGCTCCGCTGTGATGTCCGCTATTCCCCCAAAAGCGGACATCGAGCTAACACGCCTCCATGTCCGCTAAGTGCCGAAAGCAGACTCATGCGCTGCAGCACCAACGGTCACCGGACCCCGCCTGCCATCCGACAACCCGTCGAAGGGGGGACGACCGCGCGAGCGCGCTACGTGCGATGCTCTCAGCAAACAGGGGCGTTTCGCGACGATCGTAAATCGTGCGTCCGAGCGTCTCATGTTCGAGGCGTTTGGCGCGCTCGGTCGTGTGCTGATCCTCGCCGCTTTGGCCTGCGTGCCTTGCCGTATGACGCGAGGAACGTGCGCACACCGGCTGCAGCATGACGTCGGAGTTCCGCCGGCTTAGGGATCGCCTCGTCACCCAACAGCATGGCGCGATTCAATGGATCAGCCATAATCAACCAATTGAATTGGGAGGCGGCGACAGCCGGATCATCGATCGCAATTAGGCCGCGATCGGCCAAGCGCTCGAACAACAATGCAAGCGTCGCCATTGCGCGCTTAGGTCCACCATCAAAGAGAGCCCTCGCCAATTCAGGGAAGCGGCCGACCTCGCCAATCACCAGGCGGCGTAGCTGCATGACGCGCCGCGTGAGCACTTCAGTAAGCTGCCGGTATGCATAGCGCTGAAGATATTCGGAAATATCTTCGCCCGCGGCGATCTCCGGCATCTCATTGTAGACCCTATTTCCAGCTCGGGTAGTCACACTGCTCACGATCTCAATGAACAGCGTCTCCTTACCCGGAAAATTCTTGTAAACGGTCTGTTTCGACACTGCCGCACGTGCCGCGATCTCATCCATATTGGTGGCGAGATAGCCTTTTTGCAGGAATATCTCTGTAGCTGCATCGAGGATCGCCCGCCGCTTTTGCGCCGAGCGGCCCGGCTCTTCGGGCTCTTCTGAAGCACCTGCCGAAGGCGTCGCGGTCATACCTTTTGTCCTATTGACCGGCAGTACTAGACAGTCTAGTTTGATTTTAGTCGAGACGCAATGCGACCGCTAACAAACATCAATGGAAAGAGAACCGCATGAGCACCAACGACACATATCTCGCTGTTTTTCTCGGCAGCAAGGCCAGCCCAAAAATGAGGGCATGGAACGCTCTCCCGGAAGCGGACCGGCGGACAAAGGAACGGGATGGAATTGCAGCGTGGAAGGCGTGGGTCGAAAAACACCAGGGCGCGATCGTTGCCATGGGCGGACCGCTTGGCAAAACCAAGAAGATCACTCAACGCGGGATAGAAGACATAAGCAACGACATGGGAGCCTTTACGGTCGTCCGAGCGGATTCAAACGAGGCCGCCGCAAAGCTTTTCGAAAATCATCCGCACTTCACAATTTTCCCTGGCGAAGCCGTGGAGGTAATGCCGGTCTTGCCGATACCTGGCGCTTGATCTGCGACAGCGCGCGCAACGTCGGTTTCATTCTTCCTGCTGCGCCGTGGTTCACAGCACCTACACCTATGGCTTCGTCGAATGTCCGCTCCGGGTCAAAATGCGACACTGCGGTAGGCGGCCACGATGTCCGCTTGGCCCCTGAAAGCGGATATTGGCCGACGCAATTTATGAGTACACGCCCCAGTCTTTTTATACGCCCTGGTCTTTCTCCCTAGCGCCAACGGCCGGTTGCGCGCTATTGCTTTGGCGATGCACGAGACCGATTTTTCTCACGAACACAGCGAGACGCTGGCCGAACGCGCCGCCATCGCGCGATCGATCTGGGCGCAAGACAATCTGGTGTTCACTACCGTCGGCATCGACATCGGCAGTTCGACCTCGCATCTGTTGTTTGCAAAAGTTGCCTTGCAGCGCCAATCGCAAGGCCACTCAAGCCGCTTTGTCGTGGTCGGCCGCGATATCGTGTGGCGCTCGCCGATACTGCTGACGCCGTTTCGTTCCGATGATTTGATCGACGCCGCCGCGCTCGGCGACTTCATCGACCGCTGCTACCGCGACGCCGGTTTCACGAAAGATCAGATTGACGGCGGCGCCGTCATCCTCACCGGTGAGGCTATCAAGCGCAAGAACGCGCGCGCCATCGACGAACTCTTCGCCGCGCAGGCGGGGAAGTTCGTCTGCGCCAGCGCCGGCCATAAACTCGAGGCGCGGCTGGCGGCGCACGGCTCGGGCGCCGTGGCGGCCTCGAAACAGCGCGGCATTGGCCTGCTGCATATCGATATCGGCGGCGGTACGACCAAACTTGCGCTGATCGACCGCGGCACGATTGTCGGATTGGCGGCATTCGCCGTCGGCGGGCGGCTCATCGCTATGGATGCGCGCGGCGACTGGACGCGCATCGATCACGCGGCGCGGCTTGTCGCCGACGATTTGTCGTTGCAATTGTCGTCGACGACACTTGCCGACGAAACGGTCCGCCGGCAGATCGTGCAGCGGCTCGCCGCGGCCGCGGCGGATATTATCTTTGATGCGCCGCTCGACGCACTGGCGCGATCGCTGCTGGTCACCGAGCCGCTGCCGCGCGAAGTGGCTCCGGCCGCGCTGACGCTCTCGGGCGGCGTCGCCGAATATATATTCGGCCACGAGACTTCCGAGTTCGGCGACATTGCCAAGCCGCTCAGCGACGCGCTGGCGCGCGAACTCAGCTGGCGCTCCGGCTCGCCGTTGATCGATCCGGGCCAGCGCATCCGCGCCACCGTCATCGGCGCCTCGCAATTCACGGTGCAGGTCAGCGGCAAGACGATTTACCTGCCCGATCCGTACGCGCTCCCGGTTCGCAATGTGCCGGTCGTTCACATCACGATGGATGACGGCGTGCCCGATCGCGGGCGGATCGCGGCGGAAATTCGCGACGGTCTCGAGGAAATCGACCTCGACAACATCCCCGGCGTCACCATCGCATTCACCTGGCGCGGCGATCCGGAACATTCACGCTTGTGCGCCGCCGGCGAAGCCATTCTCGACGCATTGCAGCCGGTGCAGGCGCGGATCAAGCTTTTGCTGCTGGCGATTGACGGGGATATCGGCAAGACGTTCGGGCGGCTCATGCATCGCGAACTCAACTGGCCCGGCAAAATCATTTGCCTCGACGGCGTGGAATTGCATGAGCTCGACTACATCGATGTCGGCGAGCTGATCGCGCCGCCCGGCGTGGTGCCGGTCGTGATCAAGTCGTTGCTGTTCGCATGACAATTTGGCGGGTCGCCTTGGCCTAGGATCGACTATGATCGTTCGACCTGTAACGCGCGCCGCAGCCAGCCCTCGCTGTTGCCTCCCCTCTTGTGGGGGGAGGCCGGCGAGCGCAGCGAGCCGGGAGGGGGGTGTTGTTTGGACCCCCCCTCCCTACCCTCCCCCACAAGGGGGGAGGGAATGATAATGAGAACGCCGGTCGGCATGCGCGGAGGCGATCCGTAAACGCCGACGAGCCGGAGGAAACGCATGAACGTCCGTGAAACGCTGCAAGCCAAACCGCGCTACGGCGTCGATCCCTATCTCGATTGGCTTGCCGGCGAAGCCATTCCGGTCACCGAGGATTATGGCGTGGACTTGTTCGCCGTCGAGACCGCACCTTGGCCGCGTTACGGCGTCAACGGCGCGGCGGTTCACCTCAAGGGGCGTGGCGATTTCGCCAATATGTTTCTGTTCGATATTGGGCCCGGCCAATCGACGGCGCCGCAGCGCCATCTCTACGAAGAAGTTGTCTACGTGCTCGAAGGCCATGGTTCGACGCAGCTCGAATTTTCTGACGGCAGCCGCCGCAGCTTCGAATGGGGCGAGAAAAGCCTGTTCGCCATTCCGCTCAATGCCAGATACCGCCATTTCAACGGCAGCGGCACCGAGCGCGCGCTTCTTGTCAGCACCACAAATCTGCCGATGGTGATGAATGTCTTCCACAACGAAGATTTCGTCTTCGGCTGCGACTTCGATTTCAGCGAGCGCGCGGGAAAGCAGGAATATTTCGCCGGCGAAGGCAGCCTTATCACCGTGCGTCCCGGCAATCACATGTGGGAAACCAATTTCGTGCCGGATTTGACCTCGATCGAGCTGAAAAGCTGGGGCGATCGCGGCGCCGGCGGCACCAATATCATGTTCGTGCTCGCCGACGGCACGATGCACGCCCACATCTCGGAAATGCCGGTCGGTACGTACAAAAAGGCGCATCGGCACGGACCGAGCTTTCACGTCATGTGCGTCATGGGCCAGGGTTTCTCATTGCTGTGGTACGAGCACGAAAAGGATTTTCGCCGCATCGATTGGAAACACGGCATGGTGCTGGTGCCGGCTGACCGGCAATTTCATCAACATTTCAACACCGGGCCCGCGCCGGCGCGCTATCTCGCCACCGCCGTCGGCGGCTTGCGCTATCCAACCATGTGGGCGCAACGCGTTTCATTGCTCGGCGCGAGCGAAGGCGACACGCCGGCAGTGTCGAAAAGCGTCAACGAAGGCGGCGATCAGATCGAATACGAAGATCAGGATCCGCGCATCCACCGCATCTGGCTTGAGGAGATGCGAAAGAACGGCGCGACGCCGCGCATGGAGAAATACATCCCGACGCCCGCGGAAATGAAGACGGGCTAGCACCGTCGAGCGGCCGTTACGCACATAAATCTTGTCGAGTGCTTATGGCGTCACCGTCTTATTGACAATTGTCCTCTTATCCGTTACATATAGCGAATCAAATCTCGCCCAATCGGACGCGGCCTGGGAGGCATTCCCGGATCGCGCGGGCGAGGGCGGTGCCCGCGCGCGGAGTTGCAACCCGCTCCCAGGCGGCTTTGGGCATCAACCCCCTAGCACTACGACTAGGGCGCGAGGTGCAGTCGCTGGACTGGGACAGGCAGGGGCGGGGAAAACCCGTCATACCAACAGGCCGGGTCCCAGGAAGCATGGCCTGAGGCTGAGTCCCTTGCGATGAAAGACTCCTTGGGGCGAGAACCGCGGTGGAACGCCGACAGTCGTGCGC
>JBAQBC010000070.1:0-3519 GCA_049286035.1 Xanthobacteraceae bacterium | reverse complement strand
TTCCAAGGAGACGCAACGACTTTGGTACGCCGCCTGAGACTGACCACAGGATGCCGGTCCCAGCCCAGGTCATGCATTCCAGCACTTGGCGCCGAGTCGAACCGTCGTCGTTGCCGCTTTTATTTGAAGCCACTGAAGTTCTCCCTGAATTGCTCGCGAACGTGGTCACGTTCGTCGATTAAAGAGCGTTGGTGCCAACCGAAAATTCCCAGATCACTTTTATTTTATAATGAGATTTCGGCGTACTTCCCAAATCGGATCGAACCGCGGGAGTTTCGCAACCCCGAACTCACGAGTTGATCGATTTTGATTCGTTGACTTTGCTGCCATGTGCCGCCAGCGTCGCTTCAAATGGCGACGGCATCGGCACGGCGGCTGCGATTGACGGCATTATCGCAATGTTGCGTGGAGTTCTGGGTTGACTGATGCGTGAATAAGCTTGAATCCCTCCTCTGCAATGGAATCGAGTATCGCTTGCGCGATTTTCTGCTTCAGCGAGTTGCTGTCGGTACGCACTGTCACGAGCCGTTCAAAGCGTCAACGGATCTGAGGATAGATTCGGGATGGGAGCGCGCTGCCGCTGGAGTCTGCAGTGAGCGCATATAGTCCGCTGTCGCCGCAACGGAACAAGTAGATCGTCTTTGTAACGGGGAAAGACACACCCTCCACATGCCGATTTTCAATCGGCTCTTTAAGAGAATGCGTCATCTCTTTGCATAAACCGGTTTCAGTAACAGGCCCAAGTGTAACCATAGGGCGTGAAGACGTAGCAGCCGCCATAGCCGCCATAGCCGCCGTAATAGGGCCCAAATCCGTAAAACCCAAAGCCGTCGCCAAACCCTCTGCCGAAGTGCCGACCGGCAAAACGAGCGCCACCAAAATGATCGCCGAACCTGCCACCAAAATGATGGCCGAACCCACCGCCAAAACGGCCGCCGAAACCGCCGCCACCAAAATGACCGCCGAAACCGCCGCCGCCAAAATGACCGCCCCCACCGCCGCCGCCAAAATGACCGCCCCCGCCGCCGCCGCGCGCGAACGCACCGGTGGCGGTCGTTACGGTCGCTGTGCCCAGCGCCAGTGATGCAGCAACGATGATGATGGTTTTATGGATCGCGCGCCTAGAATCGTATTTGTTCATTTGACGTCTCCGTAAGCCGATGTCGCCTCGCCGGAAATGATCAGCAACGAACGCTCCTATTCCTGTGCGCGATCTCAATTTCGGCCCATGAAAACGTGATCTGTTGAGCCGGCTTCGGTGCTCGAGAATTGCACGGCCTTGCTGACAATAGTCGACAGCATGGCTTTGAGATCGAGGTATTGAGGTCACCGCGTGGAAAAGCTCCGCAAGCGCGCGCGACTCGTTGGCCGGTTGGCCGAGATCGTCGATGCGGTGACGCAGCTCATCAAGCAGCCGCGCATTTCGATTGCGATAGCTGAGCGCAGCTCCGCCGCAGCGAAAGTCGAATGCTTCGGGCCAACAATGGGGCGTCGCTCAGCTTCAGTGTCGGCTATCAAAAGCCGGACTTAGAGCGGGCTAGTAGCGCAGGAGTATCGTGCGACTCACGATTATTGGGCAGGATCTCGTCGGTACCTTGTGCGATCTTCGACAGCGCCCCGTTGATATACGGCAGGTAGTGATGCCCGGCCGGGGTCAAGACCAGCTCGCGCTTACGATCGAAAAGCTCGACGTTGAGCCATTCTTCGAGCGATTTGATGCCGTGACTAACCGCGCCCGGTGTTACATTCAGTTCCTGCGCGGCGAGTTTAAAACTGCCGCAGCGAGCGACAGTTGCGAAGAGCCGCAAACTCTTGAGCGATGGTAGCTTTGGCGCCACATCGCAACGATCAGAACGATCGCGGGTTTATTCCCCACTTTAATCGGCGCTCGATCGGTCCGAATAATGGAAAAAAGCCGATTTTGGGCACAACTTCAGTTGCATTTTCAGGTCGACGCTTAGGTCTTCGGGTAAAAGAGCCGGCACCAGCCGCTCGGATTGATCTCGCCTTCGACGAATTTACACGCATTCGGCGGTTGGAAGTTGATGCAGCCATCGCACTGCTGTTGGCCCTTCGGCGTATCCTGATATTTGGCGTCCTCCTGACTGATCTTCTGCTGCGCCTCCGCTTGCGAGACCGCCATGGTGGCCGCCGCTGCGCCGAACGCAAGCACCGCACTGGTGAGCACCACGCGGCGCGAGATGCATTGGCAATCGCTGCTGCCGTCATTCATGATCCGGCCCCGTCAAACGTCATGTTCCCAGTGACGATTCGTAGGCCACAGATTTTTGTACGATCGCGATTAGCGCATTTTATTCCCGAGCTAAATCTGACTGCGCATGAAACATCGGTCCCGGCGATCGGAGTCGACTTGGCAATCTAACCGGACGCTTAACCCGCCGGCGACAGCTGCCTGATCGCTTCAGTGCCGGCCGGCGCCCGGGCACAGCGGTCGGCGTCTCTTTGCTCGGATTCCAACAACTGCGCCATGCGTGCTTGAAATTCACGAACCGTCGGTTGGCGGTTGTGACCGCCGACGATCGGTCCGGGTTCGAACCGATGCCCGACCATGCACGGAGTCGGCGCCTGCAGAGGAATGGCGCCGCGGTCGTCAGCAGCCGCCGGAACCGGCCGAGCTGCCGCCAGCAGGGCGACAATGAGAAAAATGGACCCACCAAAGCTTGGTTTGAACGGGGCAACCATTTTAGCACCTTCAAGGGGCAGGCGGCTGGCCGCTCTGCAAACGCCGTGCGCGCAGGACAGCACTTCGTCTTTGGTTGTACTCGTAAGCCGGATCACGCGTTGATCGGATTAATTCCCTGCCGATTAATCAATCACAGGTGATCTTTGCCGAGGCGTGAGGACTGTCGCACTGAAGCCTTCGTGGCTGATCTGCCAAGTCGGTCACACCGAGAGGGCCGCGTCGACGACCTACTTCAAGTGGCTTTTTCTCCTAAACGATTGAGCCCCCGAGCGCGAGGTTGTTGCAAAACGCGTCGGCGCAAACTCTTTTTATTCCGTAACAATTTTGTGACGCTCGATTGGAGTATCGGATCTTGCCCGCCGCAATAATTCTGTTAGATGGCGCAGCACGGGCGGCACTGAACGAGGGATTGCAAACAATGAAATCGATCGGCCTAAAAGTCTGTGTATCTGCGCTCGCTATCAGCGTCCTGTTGTTGAGTCCAGCTTTTGCGAAATGCGATCCTGGCTCGTACTTCGATCAAAGCGCGAACCGCTGCATTCAAGACGACTCTGGCGGCTAAAAGTCTTCGTCTGCCACCGCAGAGACAGCTAGCGGCAGGGTGCGCATCACGCCGTTGCCAGGGGAGCGGTGATCTACAATAGGATGCGCGCGCCGTGCTGAGCACAGCGCATAATCACTCCACGCCTTTGGCATGCCCCCGCCGCGTCTTACTGGATGCGGCGGGGTGTGTGTTTTCGGATCTTAGTTTGCCACCAGCTTAGCAATCCGACGTAAGTACATCTAGGGAGCCGCAAGGACTTCGTAACCGAAGT
>JBAQBC010000069.1:0-6663 GCA_049286035.1 Xanthobacteraceae bacterium | reverse complement strand
GCTGGATCAGGCTTGCGCCCATTGTCCAATATTCCCCACTGCTGCCTCCCGTAGGAGTCTGGGCCGTGTCTCAGTCCCAGTGAGGCTGATCATCCTCTCAGACCAGCTACTGATCGTCGCCTTGGTGGGCCGTTACCCCACCAACTAGCTAATCAGACGCGGGCCGATCCTTCAGCGATAAATCTTTCTCCTTACGGACGTATCCGGTATTAGCCCAAGTTTCCCTGGGTTGTTCCGGACTGAAGGGCACGTTCCCACGTGTTACTCTCCCGTCTGCCGCTCCGTATTGCTACGGCGCTCGACTTGCATGTGTTAGGCCTGCCGCCAGCGTTCGCTCTGAGCCAGGATCAAACTCTCAAGTTGGATGAGAACTTTTCCCGGCTGATCACAACGTTTGACGAGGTCCCACCGGTCACTTGCGTGAAATCTCATTTGCGTGAGATCTCACTTGCGTGAGATTCACGCGCCTGACATTCACGCGCCTGACCAAGTGTTGACCTAAAACGTCGACCGCCGAAGTCTCTTCCTGGCCTCATTCCACGCAAGCTTTCGCCGGCGCGAAAAGCGGCCCGCAAGGACTCCGCCGTCCACGTTTCTCTTTCTTCCGATTCACTTGTCAAACAGCAGGCCCCCGCGCATTCGACGCGGTGACGCGAACATGGCCACGAGCATGGCCGGATGCTCGGTCACCGTGTAAACAGTGAGGGGCTTCGCGGACGCGCCAACGCGCCGAGGCGGCGGCGCACCCAAGAGGACCTATATAGGGTTCGGCCGCGGTTTCTGTCAACCTTTCCGAGCACAAAGATACGAAAGAAAGCGGCAATTACTGCCGGTTTTTTGCCAATTGCCGTCCGGCATTGCCGGACGCCGCCGCGCCATGTGTAAGCCATGCGTAAGACGGCAAACTATCGGCGAATTCGGCACTTATCCGCAGTCAACGCCGCACTGTAGAGCTGTACTTGGAGATCAGGCCGTACTCTAGGCCGTACTCTAGGCCGTACTTGGGCCACATTCCTCGGACGATCCTTATGCAATCGTCGGGATGTCGCCAAGCGGGGTAAGCGACAGCATCACTTGAGCTTTTCACATTCGGGCATCCGTGAGCCGGGGAATTATGCAGCCGGAACACGGGATACCTTTAGGGCCGTGGCGTTTAAGGCTTGGCGTTTAAGGCTTGGCGTCTAAGGCTTGACGTTTAAGGCTTGCGCGCGGCCGGCTGCTCGGAGAAGTTGCTTACGGGAATCGTTGCGCAAGGCCATCTCGGCGCAACGGCAATGAAGGGGGCTTCCGTTCAAGGGAAACTTTAGCCGAAGGGGATTTGGCTTAAAGCAAAACCTTGGTCGGGGCGTGGTCGGGGGACGGGCTTGGACCAGGCGAGACTGTGCGGCGCTAAACATCGTCGCTTAGCCGCCGAGACAATCGATCTCGGCAACGAGCCGCCGCTTTCGGTCGACGGCGGCACCGGCGGTTTGGTCGATCGCCGGCGCATATCGGTACAATGGTTTAGCGGAACGATTCTGACCGGCCTGTGCGGCGCTGCTCTGATGGGCGGCGCCGTTTTCGCTTCGCTTGATGGCGAAACCAATTTCGCCAGCGCGCCGGAGCGTGTCGGTACCGCGCTGCGCGGCGCCATTACCTCGATCGGCGAGCGGCTGAACGTGTTGCGCAAGACCGATCGGCTGCCGGCGCTGATCGAGCCGAGCGTCGCGCGGCAAATTTTGCGCGTGCCAACTTTGTCGCGGCTGCGCGATCGCGAACTCGTGCATGTGCGGCCCTATGTGCGCGTGAGCGGCAATCTTTCGCTCACGGTCACCGATCTTTCCGCCAATATCCCGCCCTACAATCCGCAGAAGCTCCTCGCCGATTCCGTCGCCGGCGACGACCAGACGCCCGCCGCCGAGCCCGAAGCCGAAGTGACATTCGTCACCTGCGATCTCACGCCGGCGGCGAAAGCTGCAAAAGTGGCCACCGGCGTCTGCGATCTCAATTCGCTGATGTCGAAAGTCAAACCGTCGACGCTGTTGCCGCTCGAACAAGTGATGGCGAACGTGCGCGACACGATCGCGCGCTCGGCGACCGGCGCGATCCCGGCGCTCAATGGCTCCACCGCGAACATCAAGCTCAGCTACGCCGCCGAGAACGATCCCGGCGCTTATTTCAGTTTCGTGCCGCGCGTGGTTCCGGAAAACGTCACGCTGTTGCCGAAGACAAGCCAGGTCGCCGGCCTCACCGATTGGAGCGAGCGCGTGGTGCCGCTCAAGCGCGGCGAGACGGTCGGCTCGGTGCTGCGCGAGCTCGGCGCCGCGCCCGAGGAGATCAAAAGCATCGTCACGGTGATCGGCCCGGCCGCGGTCGATCCGACCGCGAAAGAAGGCCAGAAGGTGCGCGCCTTGATGGCGCCGGCCGGCCTCGGCCACATGCAGCCGTTGCGCGTCATCGTTGCCGGCGACAACGGCATCACCGCCGCGGTGGCGCTGTCCGACCTCGGCAAATATGTGCCGGTCGATATCCGCAACATTGATACCGAAACCGCCGAAGCGAACGAGGACGCATCGTCCGACGATGCCGGCGGCGTGCGGCTCTATCAGAGCCTCTACGAGACGGCGCTGCGCAACAATGTGCCGGGCCCGGTGATCGCGGAGCTCGTGCGCATTTTCTCCTATGACGTCGATTTCCAGCGCAAGACGCTGCCGGGCGACAGCTTCGATCTACTTTATTCCGACGACGAGAGCGGCGAAGGCCGCAACGAAGTGCGCTATGCCGCGCTCACGGTGGGCGGTGACACCAAACACTATTATCGCTTCCAGACCGCCGATGACGGCGTCTACGACTACTATGACGACAGCGGGGTGAGCGCCAAGAAGTTCCTGGTGCGCAAGCCGGTCGCCCAAGGCATGATGACCTCGCCGTTCGGCTGGCGCACGCATCCGCTGCTTCACGTCAGCGAATTGCATACCGGCGTCGATTGGGGCGCTCCGCCCGGCACGCCGATCTTCGCCGCCGGCAACGGCGACATCGAGGAGATCGGCGAAAAAGGCGGCTACGGCAAATATGTGCGCATCCGCCACGCCAACGGTTACGAGACCGCTTACGGCCACATGACCGCATTCGCGCGCGGGCTCGACGTCGGCAGCCGCGTCCGCCAGGGCCAGATCATCGGCTTTGTCGGCTCTTCGGGGCTCTCCACCGGCACGCATGTGCATTTCGAAATCATCATCAACGACCGCTTCGTCAATCCGATGACGATCAAACTGCCGCGCGGCCGCGTGCTCGCCGGCGCCACGCTGACGATATTCGATCACGAGCGCGATCAGCTTGACGCCGTGCTCTCGCGCGCATCGTCCGGGCGCGTGGCGACGCGGTAGCATTAGATAAAATTACCGTCACCCTGAGGTGCGAGCGGAGCGAGCCTCGAAGGGCGACGGCCGTAGCACGGGCCGTTCATCCTTCGAGGGCCGCGGAGCTTGTCATCGGGCCGGCCACTTCGGGCCGGACCCGTTGGCGGCCACCTCAGGATGACGGCGCGCAGCAGGAGAGCCGCATTTGACCGACGCTTCAGCCGCCCGCATCGCCGTGCGTTCGAGCCGGCTGTGGGCCGCATTTCATCTCAACTTTACGCGCATCTTGTTCCCGGCCACCATGAGCGCCGATGCGATCGGGGTGTCCACCGCCAATGTCGATTTCTGGCTGACGCCGTGGCGGCGCGTCGACGAGCATTTGCCGCTCTCGCACATCGCCGAGGTCACCCATTACCGCGGCTTCTTCTGGGACGCGATCAGCGTCGAGAGTTCGGGCGGGCTTAATCCGCTGCGCGTATTCGGCGTGCCAAAACCGGACGCGCGCGCCTTCGTCGATCACGTGCGGGCGCGGCTCAATGACGTTGCCCCGGTAGTGCCGCAACAAACACCGCGGCGGTGAAGCTGCCATCCTTCCCCGCGAAAGCGGGGAAGGGGGATCACCTTGCGAAGCGAGGTGGTGGAAGGGGCGTGGGCCTCAGCGAACTACGAGTGCAGCGGAAAAAGCGTCAGCGACAACGCCCCCTCCACCGCACTTCGTGCGGTCCCCCTCCCCCGCTTTGCGGGGGAGGATGACGACTCATGCCGCCGCGGCGACCGGAGTGCCGTTGAAGCTCAGCCCGTCGCGGGTGGCCGAGATCTTCACCGTCTCGCCGTCCTTGATGCGGCCGGAGAGGATGAGCTCGGCGAGCGGATCCTGCACCGATTTCTGGATCACGCGTTTCAAAGGCCGCGCACCGTAAGCTGGATCGTAGCCTTTGTCGGCGAGCCAATCGCGCGCCTTGGCATCGAGCGCGATCGTGATCTTGCGCTCTTCCAGAAGCTTCTGCAGATACGCGAACTGGATATCGACGATGCGGCTCATCTGGTCGCGCTTGAGTCGATGGAACAGGATGATCTCGTCGACGCGGTTCAAAAACTCGGGGCGGAAATGCGCGCGTACTTCGGCCATCACCTGGTCGCGCACCTTGTCGCTATCCTCGCCTTCCGGCTGCGCGACGAGATATTCGGCGCCGAGGTTCGAGGTCATGACAATGAGCGTGTTGCGAAAGTCGACGGTGTGGCCCTGACCATCAGTCAAACGACCATCGTCGAGCACTTGCAGCAGCACGTTGAACACGTCCTGGTGCGCCTTCTCGATCTCGTCGAACAGCACGACCTGGTACGGCCTTCGCCGCACCGCTTCCGTCAAAGCGCCGCCTTCCTCATAGCCGACATAGCCGGGCGGCGCGCCGATGAGCCGCGCCACCGAATGCTTCTCCATATATTCCGACATGTCGATGCGGATGAGCGCGTGTTCGTCGTCGAACAAAAATTGCGCCAGCGCCTTGGTGAGCTCGGTCTTGCCGACGCCGGTGGGACCTAGAAACATGAACGAGCCGATCGGACGATTGGGGTCTTGCAGCCCCGCGCGGGCGCGCCGCACCGCGGTCGAAACCGCCTTCACAGCTTCGGCCTGGCCGACCACGCGCTTTGAGAGCTGATCTTCCATGCGCAAAAGTTTCTCGCGCTCGCCTTCGAGCATGCGGTCGACCGGAATGCCGGTCCAGCGCGACACCACTTGCGCGATGTGATTGGGGGTGACCGCTTCCTCGGCCAGCATGCCGGCCGCGCCAGCGCCCACCGCAGCAGCCGCCTTCTCGGTTCCTTTCAGCCGGCCTTCGAGCTGCGGGATGACGCTGTACTGCAATTCGCCGGCGCGCTGGTAATCGCCGCGCCGGATCGCGTCGGCGAGATCGAATTTCGCCTTGTCGAGCTGCTTCTGCAGCTCGGCCGCGGACGACAGCTTGTCCTTCTCCGCTTTCCATTTCGCGGTGAGAGCATCGGCCTTCTCTTGCAGCGACGCCAGATCCTTTTCCAGCCGCTTGAGCCGCTCTTTGGAGGCCGCGTCGCGCTCTTTCTTCAACGCCTCCTGCTCGATCTTCAGCCGCACGATTTCGCGGTCGAGATTGTCGAGCTCTTCCGGCTTGGAATCGATCTGCATGCGCAAGCGCGCCGCCGCCTCGTCGACCAAATCGATCGCCTTGTCGGGGAGAAACCGGTCGGTGATATATCGGTGCGATAGAGTGGCCGCCGCGACCAGCGCGCCGTCGGTGATCCTCACCTTGTGGTGCGCTTCGTATTTCTCCTTCAAGCCGCGCAGGATCGAAACAGTATCCTCCACCGAAGGCTCGTCGACATAAACCGGCTGGAAGCGCCGCGCCAAAGCGGCGTCCTTCTCGACATGTTTCTTATATTCGTCGAGCGTGGTGGCGCCGATGCAATGGAGTTCGCCGCGCGCGAGCGCGGGCTTGAGCAGGTTCGACGCATCCATCGCGCCGTCGGCGCGGCCGGCGCCGATGATCGTGTGCATCTCATCGATGAAGAGAATGTAGGCGCCGTCGGAGCCGGTGATTTCGGCCAACACCGCCTTGAGCCGCTCCTCGAACTCGCCACGATATTTGGCGCCGGCGATGAGCGCGCCCATGTCGAGCGCCAGCAATTTCTTGTCTTGCAAGCTCTCCGGCACGTCGCCGTTGACGATGCGCAGCGCCAGGCCCTCGACGATCGCGGTCTTGCCGACGCCGGGCTCGCCGATCAGCACGGGGTTGTTTTTGGTGCGGCGCGAGAGCACCTGCACGGTGCGGCGGATTTCCTCGTCGCGGCCGATGACAGGAT
Source organism: Xanthobacteraceae bacterium (assembly GCA_049286035.1). GTDB lineage: Bacteria > Pseudomonadota > Alphaproteobacteria > Rhizobiales > Xanthobacteraceae > BOG-931. Next base: position 490 of record JBAQBC010000069.1, on the reverse strand, counting down.
CAAGCTTGCCGTCGCGCGCGGCCTGGGTCAGGTCGCGGGCATATTTCTTGAGCGCATCATAGGCGTTCTCGGCCGTAGCCGAATCGGCGCTGCGGCCCTTGCGCAAAGCCTCGATCGCGGCGTTGAGCGATTGAGCGGTGACGCCGGCGTCCTTCAAAATCTTGCCGGCCTCACTCGAGCGATCCGCGGCAAGTGCGAGCAGCAGCCGCTCGACGGTGACGTAATTGTCGCCGGCCTTCTCCGCCGCCTTTTCCGCGGCGTCGAACGCGCGCGCCAGCGCCGGATCGAGATAGACCTGGCCGGCGCCGCCGCCCGACACTTTCGGGCGCTTCGCCAAAGCCGCTTCGGTGGCCTTGAGCGCCGCGCGCGAATTGCCGCCGGCGCGATAGATCAGCCCCGCGGCGAGCCCTTCCGGGTCGTCGAGCAGGACCTTCAACAGATGTTCGGTGGAAAATTGCTGATGCCCCTCGCGCTGCGCGAGCGACTGGGC
>JBAQBC010000068.1:0-2155 GCA_049286035.1 Xanthobacteraceae bacterium | reverse complement strand
GTACAAAACGTCTCACGCCGCGCCCATTGCACCGCTAACCGGAATACGAGCATGGTCCGATAACATTACTCTGGTTTATTCGCATCACTACCGGCACTCGTTATCAGTAATTATCGTGCCACCCACGCGCCGTTATGGTTATCAACCTTACTGGCGGCCCCAAGGCCAGTATCATTGGTCTCCCTATGGCCTGGAACGCTGGGGGTATTGGTGTGAACCAGCCGGCGCTCATCGGCTAAGCTGCTGAGCCAAGATGAGGCTCGGCGGATTGCGGCGAACATTGCGAAATTGCCTTAGTAAAAAACAACAGGCCCACCGAGTTCTGCGCCCGGTGGGCCATTCGTTGCTGATGTATGGCTCGAACTACTTTTGTTTGGTGGTTTCGCCGGCCTTCATGTAAAGGTTATCACCTTTTCGCCGTGCCTCACGACGCATGTGGCGAGCGGTGCGCCGTGCCTCACGCCGCTCGTGGCGACCCGCACGACGCGCTTCACGCCGCTCGTGGCGACCTGCGCGCCGCGCTTGACGCCGTTCCATACCGGACGTTGCTTGAGCGGGCGTTGCTGGAGCGGGCGTTGCTGGAGCGGAGGGTGCTGGAGCGGAGGGTGCTGGAGCGATTGGCTGCGCCTGAGCCTCAGCATCTGACGTCATTAGCGCGGTGGTCGGCACGGCAAAGCCCAACGCGGCGGTTAGTCCGAGAAGGGAAAAGGCGTCTCGACGCGAGAGCATTTTTTCACTCATGTCTAATCTCCGGAGATTTTGATCCTCCCCCCGGGACACCTATTAGGGGCTCGCGCACATGAACGTCCGCTGAATAAAGCGGCTTTCGCATTCGCGCGCGAGATAGTTTGGTGACCGTTGGTTTATTGCGCGGTCTCGCGGAACTAAACACCCGCCATCCTCGTTAAATGAACGGACGTGGAGTGTCCGCGTTACTTACATAAGCAATGCCAAGTGGAGGAGAGCGCGACTATGCGGAAAATACTCTTGATTGGCACAACCTTCATCGGCGCTGTGATGTTTGCGGCCACTCCGGTTTCGATCAAGTGGTCGGCACTACCACAGTCGGCAATAGCCAACATTCTGGCTGTTGACCAAGCGCAAGCCTACGTTGGCCAGCCGGGTACCGCTGCCAGTGTCGCAGGAGTCAATCGGCGACACCGCCGTCATGAGCGACGGGAACATCGGCGGGGGTACTAGATCGCGCTGTGAAATAGAGAGGGCCACTTGTTAGCTCGCGCTGCTGGGGCCTTGCTCTGTGCCAGCGAGCCATGGCCCGCTTAAGGTTTGCGAAAACGTGGGCGGCCGGGATCGGGTGTAGCGCGGCAATCAGTCTTTGTAAGACCCTCGTCCGTTGCCCCAATTTGTCTCAAATGCGATCAAGCAAACGAAAACCCCAGCCCCAAATGCTGGGGTCTTTGTTATGCGGCTAGGACGGGGGCAATACGCCGCCTTCAGGCTGGTTTCGGCAGCGTGGCAATGCTGGCCGCGATGCACCGCGCCTCATGTGCGTCAGCGATATTGAATCTGAGAAATGTCTAATCACGCAATTCGGTCTGTGGTTGTTGAGACTCCTGATCGCTGGTGGGCTGGCTTTGCCTTGGTGACAACTGATAGGTCATCAGAAACCATCTCCCGGCCCAACCAATCGAGACGATCAAAACTCCGATTGCGAAGTAGTCGGCAAGGGTCATTGCATCGCACCCATTATAGAACCCCGAAGAAGCGTACTTCTTCGGGGTTCGCTGAGTTGCCTCAACTTAGCGCTAGCTAACTGCGCACCGAGCAGTTTCAAGCTCGGTGGGCGCGCCTCAACGCAGGGCAGACATGCTGTTTTTTGCGACTTGGCGTTGATGTAGATCAACGCGGAACAAATATTGCGGAAAGCCGGACGCCCGTATCAGCTTTCCTTGCGTAGCAGGCCGGCAGCTTGGCGATTTTGCCGGGATCCACCGCGCCTCGTGGCAGGATTGTGAAGCGGAAGGCCTGGTTTCGGGACCGGTGATCGAAACAGGCGGGGAATGTCTGGTTTTGGCACTTAGCGGACATGGAGGCGTGTTAGCTCGATGTCCGCTTTTGGGGGAATAGCGGACATTGACCAACGGTTGCTCATCGACCTCGATTTATGATGAGTACACGCCCTAACTCGCAGCGT
>JBAQBC010000067.1:0-29342 GCA_049286035.1 Xanthobacteraceae bacterium | reverse complement strand
GCGTCGCGGTGCGCGTGCCGGCGCATCCGGTGGCGGCCGAGCTTCTGCGCGCCTTCGGCGGGCCGGTGGTGGCGCCGTCGGCCAATCGCTCCGGCCATGTGTCGCCGACCACGGCCGCGCATGTGCTTGCCGATCTCGGCGGGCGGATCGATCTGATCGTCGATGGCGGGGCGACGCCGGTCGGGCTTGAATCGACTATCGTCGCCTGTCTCGGTGAGTTTTTCGGCGAGCCGGCGCTACTTCGTCCCGGCGCCGTGCCGCGCGCGGCGATCGAAGAAGTGCTGGGAGCTTCGCTCGCTGATGCGACCGCGCCGCGCAGTCAAGCCGTGCCGCGTGCGCCGGGTATGCTCGCCTCGCATTATGCGCCGCGCACACGGCTCCGCCTCGATGCCCGCGCCGCGTCCGCACGCGAAGCTTTGCTAGCGTTCGGGCCGGTGCTTGCGGAAGGCTCAGCGCTTGCGGTGAAGGTCTTGAACCTCTCGGCGCGCGGCGATCTGATCGAGGCGGCCGCCAATCTGTTCTCGCATCTGCGCGCGCTCGATACTGCCGGCGCCGAGACCATCGCGGTGATGCCGATCCCGCATCATGGGCTCGGCGAAGCGATCAACGACCGGCTCCGCCGCGCCTCGGCGGAGTGAAGGAGATTGCGATGCAGCGCCTTCGCTCGCTTTATAAAATCCCCCTCCCCCTGAAAGGGGGAGGTCGGCGGCTGCAAGCCGCCGGGTGGGGGTCAGCGCCGAGGATGTGATACGGTTCGATCCCTTCCGCGCTTCGCGCGTCGACCCTCCCCTTTCAGGGGAGGGCAAAGTTAACGTGACTCCCTGGCCAAAAAAGGGAGGAAGCAATGATCTGTCGTCGTCGCCAACTCGTCATACTCTCCTCTGCCGCGCTGATCGTCTGCAGCGCCTCCGCACATGCCGAAGTGCAAAAATTTCTCAACCCCTGCGGCGGGCAAAAGTTGTGCGCCTCTTACGCACTCGTGCTCACGCCGCCCGACGGCTTCATCGTCGACGCCAAAGCGACAGCGGAGAACAAGGTGCAGATCATGGTGCCGAAGGGCCAAAGCTTCGCCAGCGCCGAACCGTTGATCTACGTGCAGGTGTTCTATCAGCCCGACAAGCAGCAAACGCTCGCCGATTTCGTGCGTGCGAGCAATGCGCGCTGGCTCGCCGCCAATCCGCGAGCGAAGATCACCGAACTGCCGACGGTCGAGCGCGCAAACGGCAAGCCCGCCTTCCTGCGCTTTGCTTTCGAAAATACCGGCAAGGCGCAGCAGGCATACGAAGTCGGCGCGCTCGGGGTCGATTCCGACAAGGACGGCAACGATTTCGTGCTCGATGTGGTGATGAGCGGCAGCAGCAAGGCGGCACTGGATCGCACCGACGCCGCTTACACCGCTTTCCTCAAGGCGCATTGAGCGGTAACGCGCGCTTGCGCCGGGTCGCGGGCGCTGTCATTTATCAATGGAATGTATTTCGCCGGAAACGCCTGATGCTCGATAAATTGGATAACAAGCCGGGCAAAGCGATCGATCCCGCTTTGCTGTCGCGTTTCGCCGCCATCGTCGGCGACAAATACGCCATCACCGATCCGGCGGCGCAGGCGCCCTACCTCGTCGAAATGCGCGATCTGTTCCGCGGCCATTCGCCGATGGTGTTGCGGCCAGCAACAGTCGCCGAAGTCGCGGCAATCCTCAAGCTCGCCAACGACACCGCAACCCCGATCGTGCCGCAGGGCGGCAATACGGGCCTCGTCGGCGGACAGATTCCGCATCACAACGAAATCGTACTGTCGCTCAACCGGCTCGACCGTATCCGCGAGGTCGATCCGACCTCCTACACCATCACCTGCGAGGCCGGCGTCACGCTACAGCGCGCGCGCGAGGCCGCCGCCGCGGTCGACCGGCTCTATCCGCAGCTCCTCCCCTCCGAAGGCACCTGCACCATCGGCGGCAACCTCTCCACCAATGCCGGCGGCACCGCAGCGATCGCGCACGGCATCGCGCGGTCGCATGCGCTCGGCCTCGAAGTGGTGCTGGCCGACGGCCGCGTGCTCAACAACCTCAACAAGCTGAAGAAGGACAATACCGGCTACGACCTGAAGAATCTTTTCATCGGCGCCGAAGGCACGCTCGGCGTCATCACCGCGGCGGTCTTAAGGCTGGTGCCGCGGCCGCGCTCGGTCGAGACCGCCTTTGCCGGCGTCGCCTCGGCGGACGCCGCGCTCCAACTTTTGGGCATCGCGCAGGACCGCACCGGCGGTGATGTCACGAGCTTCGAGATCATGACGCGCGCCGGTATCGAGCTCGTGTTGCGCTACGGCCAGGGCTGCCGCGACCCGCTCGGCTCGCCGCATCCTTGGTACGTGCTGATGGAGCTGTCGTCGCAGCGGCGCGAAGGCTTGCGCGAGGTACTCGAAGCGGTGCTCGCCGAGGGCCTCGAGCGCGGGCTCGTCGTCGACGCCACTATCGCGGAGGCCATCGAACAGGGCAAAGCATTCTGGCGCGTGCGCGAAATGTTCGGCGAGGTGCAGCGCTTCGCCGGCGGCTCGATCAAGCACGACATTTCCGTGCCGGTCGCCGCCGTGCCGGCGTTCATCCGCGACGCCGACGCCGCGGTCACCGCGCTCATTCCCGGCGCGCGGCCGCTTCCCTTCGGCCACCTCGGCGACGGCAACATCCACTATAATGTCAATCAGCCGGTCGGCGCCGACAAGGAGCAGTTCCTCAAGCGCTGGGACGAGGTCAACGCCGCCGTGTTCGCGGTGGTGAAGAAATACGGCGGCTCGATTTCGGCCGAGCACGGCGTCGGCGTGATGAAACGCGATCTGTTGCCGGGCGTGAAAGATCCCGTGGCGCTCGATCTGATGAAGAGCATCAAGCGCCTCCTCGACCCGAACGGCATATTGAATCCGGGCAAGGTAATTTAGGGACTCGATTGTTTTAACACGTTGACGGATGCACTTACGTTTTTTCCGTCACCCTGAGGTGGCCGCGAAGCGGCCTCGAAGGGCGACGGCCCGGACTTCGGGGCCGCTCATCCTTCGAGGCTCACTGCGTTCGCGCCTCAGGATGACGGTCCGTTGGCTGCGCACGCCACTAGGTAAGATCGAGCGAAGAAACATGGAACAACAAACGCAAACCTCCCAAAACACGTCAAAAGACACGTCGCAAGACATCCTGTACGAGCTGCGCGACGGCATCGGCCGGGTCACGTTCAACCGGCCACAAGCGCGCAATGCGTTTACCTTCGCGATGTATGAGCGCCTCGCCGCGATTTGCGACGAGGCCAATCGCTACCGTTCCATCAAGGTGCTGGTGCTCCAAGGCGCCGGCGACAAGGCGTTTGCCTCGGGCACCGACATCAATCAGTTTCGCGCCTTCACCACGCCGCAGCACGCGCTCGAATACGAATCCCGCATCGACCGCGTGCTCACGCAACTCGAACAATGCCGCGTCCCGACCATCGCCGCGATCACCGGCGCCTGCACCGGCGGCGGCGCCGGCATCGCCGCCTGCTGCGATCTGCGCATCGGCACCAAGTCGACGCGGATCGGATTTCCGATCGCGCGCACGCTCGGCAATTGTCTGTCGATGTCGAGCATCAGCCGGCTCACCGCCTTGGTCGGACCGGCGCGGGTGAAGGACCTCATTTTCACCGCGCGCCTGGTCGGCGCCGAGGAAGCAGCCCACCTCGGGCTCCTCAACGAAGTCGTCGAGGATTTGCCGGCACTGCAAAAGCGCGCCGATGAACTCGCGATTCTGATCGCCGGCCATGCGCCGCTCACGCTCAACGCCACCAAACAGGCTTTGGTCCGGCTCACGCGGCGGCTGTCGCGCGAGGAAGGCGAGGATCTGATCCTCACGTGCTACATGAGCCGCGATTTCCGTGAAGGCCTCGACGCCTTCCTCAACAAGCGGTCGCCGCATTGGACCGGGGACTGAGGTTTGTATTCTCCCCCGCCTGCGGGGGAGAAGGCGCCTTCGCGCCCGTTCTCATTCGATCACCCGATCGGCGCGGCCGGACAGAGGGAGCGGCACGTTGAGGCCAAACGCTTTTGCAGTTTTCAGATTGACGTAGAGCTCAATTTTGGTCGCTTGCTGAACCGGCAAAATCGACGGGCTTGTCGCCTTTGAGAATCCGGCCGGCTTGGAGTCCGCTGCGCGGATCGACCTCCCCCATCCAGGGGGAGGTGAGATGCGCCCTCGGCATCACTCGATCTGCGGAATTTTGGCGCTGGCGATCAATTCCTTGAAAAACGGCACGGTCTTGGCGATCCGCTCCTTGACTGCGTCCGGCCCGCCGGCGATTGGCGCGTAGCCGAGCGCAATGACGCGGTTCTTGATGTCGTCTTGCGCCATCACCGCCAGCGTCGCTTTGCCCAAACGCTCGAGAAGTTGCGGCGGCGTGCCGGCCGGCGCCAGCAGAAAGTGTTCGGTCTCGAGCGTGACGTCGGGAAAACCAGCTTCCTTGAAGGTCGGCACGTCGGGCAAATTGATCCAGCGTGTTTGCGTGGTGACGGCAAGTCCGCGCATCACGCCGGCCTGCACTTGCGCCTGCGCGCCGGGCAATGCCGTCAACAACAAATCGACGGTGCCGGTGAGCAGCGCCTGCGTCGCCGGCCCGCCGCCGTTGAACGGAATATTGGTGATCTCGACGCCGGCTTTGAGCTTGAACAGCTCCATCGCCAATTGCGGCGTGGTGCCGTTGCCGGGGCTCGCATAGTTGAGTTTGCCCGGCTCGGCTTTGGCGCGCGCCACCACTTCGGACAGGGAATTGAGGCTGCCCTTGGCGTTCACCGCGAGAATATTCGGCGCCACCGGAAGCGTAGCGATCGGGGCAAAATCTTTCGCCGGATCGTAAGCAACGTTCTTGTAGAGCGCGGGGTTGACCACGAGCGCGCTCGAGGTGAGCAGAAGCGTATAGCCGTCCGGTTCGGCGCGCGCCGCCTCGACCATGCCGATATTGGCACCGGCGCCGGCGCGATTTTCGACGATCACGGTTTGGCCGAGCGCCTGCTGCAGCGGCGATTGCAGAAGCCGCGCCAGCACATCGGACGATCCCGCCGGCGCGAACGGCACGATGATGCGGATCGGCCGGTTTGGGGCAAGCTGCGCACGCGCCGCAAATGTGCGGGCGAACACCGAGCAGGCAGCGAGCACCATGAAGGCGCGGCGGCGAATAAATTTTCCTTCTCCCCCGCTTGCGGGGGTGGATAAATGTTCAATCTCCCGCTTCATCAACTTGCCCTGTTCGCAAACTCACTTCGCTCCAACCACGTTGTACGCCGTCAGCGGGCGGCTGATGCCCTTGAGCGCGAAATCGCCGACAGGTTCAACGCTGATTGCGTCTTCCACCGCCATAAGGACGCGCGGGCTGATGAGGATCTGCCCGGGCTTGGCTTCGTCGCACAAGCGCGACGCCACGTTCGAAACCGTGCCGATGGCGGCATAATCGAAGCGGCCTTCGAAACCGATGGTGCCGAGCGTCGCATAGCCGTGGGCGATGCCGATGCCAAAGCCGAGCTCGTGACCAAGCCGCCGCCACTTCTCGATCAGGCCGCCGAGCGCCGAGCGCATATCGAGCGCCATGCGCACCGCTTGGAGCGCCGGATTGTCGACCGGCACCGGGTCGTTGAACACCACCATCACGCCGTCGCCGGCATAGCGTTCCAATGTGCCGCTATATGTGATGATGATTTCGCCGATCGCCGCGTGATATTGGCGGAGCACCGTCATCACGTCTTCCGGATCGGAGCTTTCCGAGAATCCGGTGAAGCCGCGCAGGTCGCAGAACAGAGCGGTGATCTCGCGGCGATGGCTTTCCAGCTGTCGTTCGGCGCCGGACGCGACGATGAGGTCGGCGACCTGCGGCGGCAAAAAACGCCGCAGCCGGCTCATGCGCTCGATCTCGCCCACCTGAGCGGCCACGCGCTGTTCGAGCTGCTGATTCAACTTGACGACTTCTTCCGTTCGCTGCCGCAGCTCACTGAGGAGCCGCGCGTTCTCGATTGCGATCACTGCCTGTGCGGCGAAGTTCTGCAATAGCGAGACTTGCCGGTCTGTGAACGGTCGAACTTCCTTGCGGTAGACGGTTAAAGCACCGAGCAGCACTTTGTCTTTGCGAAGCGCTACAACAAGGGCGCTCCGCGCGCCCCCCAGGTCTACAGTCGCTCGACGAAGCGGATTACCAAGCCGATATGCGTCCTCGTCCATCTGATCGAGGTTGTGAATAAGCTCCTCGCCCTCAACAAGTCGCCAATGTGCGTCTCCTGGCCGAGGCTGGTCCATTCCTTTACGGAAATACGCAGCAAGAGCGTCCGGCACGCCTCGCTGCGCAGCGCGTTCAAAGCGCACTCCATCGTAGGTAGTCACAAATCCGAACGCGGCCTCACAAAGATGCAGGGCTTTATCGAGGATCGTGGCGAATACTGGCTCTAAGTCGCCCGGCGAAGAGCTGATGATGCGCAGTACGTCGGCAGTTGCCGTCTGCTGCTCCAACGATTCCCGCAGCTCGCTGAGCAGCCGCGCATTCTCGATGGCGATGACGGCTTGGGCGGCAAAGTTTTTGACAAGTTCGATCTGTTTGTCGGTGAACGGGCGAACTTCTTGGCGATAGATGATAACGGCGCCGATCAGGTCGCTATCTTTGAGCATTGGGACAATGACTTGAGTTCGTGCGCTGGCCAGCCTAGCTGCCATGCCAGGAACAACTGCAGCGGCATCGTCGGGCGTGTGGCACACCTCTTTCGTCAGCATTACGCGTTCGAGCTGGCCACCCGGAGTGGGTTGAAATGCTCCGCGCTGCCTATTGAAGTCGGCATACTCCTGCGGGGCGCTGACTTCTGCTGCGAAGTGGAAGGCATTACCGTCAAAACGATACAGCATGCCGAATATCGCCTCGCAGAGCCGCGTGGCGTTTCCCAGCAAAGCCTGAAACACCGGCTCAAGCTCGCCAGGTGACGAACTGATTACCCGTAAAACGTCCGAGGTCGCCGTCTGCTGCTGGAGCGATTCGCGCAATTCGTTGAGCAGCCGCGCGTTCTCGATGGCGATCACGGCCTGAGCGGCGAAGCTCTGAAGAAGCGCAATTTGCGTTCTGGAAAAAGGATGGACTTCCCGCCGAGTTGCCACGATGACGCCAATAGCGATCTTGTCCCGCAACAAAGGTACGGCAAGTGTAGTTCTGTGGCCCAATCGCCGGGCCAGCTCTCTGCCCGCCGGATAATCCTTACTATTGAGCAGATCGGCCACTTGGATTGGCCGCGCCTCGATAATGGCCGCACCAGTAACCCAGTCGCGATTGATTGGTCTCCGAGTACCAACTGGGCTTAATCCGGGCGGCCCATATTGGGCTTGGATGACTACGGAATCGTCCTCGCGAAGATAAATGGTCGCGTTCAGTGCGCGGCATAATCGGGCCGCATTCGATACGACTGTGTCCAAGACCGGCTGCACTGACGCTGCTTGCGCGCTGCTGATGATCTTTAAGACTTCAGAAGCTGCAATCTCCCGCTCCAGCGCGTCGTTCAGGTCGTGGGCAAGACGGGCAATCTCGGATTCCTGTCCGGCGGCAGATGAACTGCGAGGCCGAGTCGTTCCAGCGCGGCTGGAGTGCTTTGGCGTCGCCGCCTTGCGGCGTCGCGGCTTGACCGATCGAGCACCTGTTCTGGACTGCCGTTTCATCGTCGCCCCGAAGCTATCGCCGGGACTGTAGCGGTTTGCGCAGGTCCACAGGAAGTGGCTTGCGTCACAGCTTGCGTCACCTGGCGAACAGCCGCGCCGGCGTATCGACCAGAATGCGGCGGCGCATTTGTTCGTCCGGCGTCCAATCGTGAAAAAGATCGAGCAAATGGCCGTCGTCCGGCATGGCGTCCGCCGGGATCGAGGGATGCGGCCAGTCAGTCCCCCACATCAGCCGTTCCGGATCGGCGGCAACGAGCGCATCGTGCAGCGGCTTTGCATCGCGATAGTCGGGAAATTGCGTGGACAGGCGATAGACCGCAGAAAGTTTTACGTAAGCGTGGCCGTCGCCGACGAGCTTGAGCAGCGCCTGGAAATTCGGATCGCGGACACCCTGCACCGCCGGCACCATGCCGAGATGGTCGACGATCACGGCTAAGTCCCGCGCGATCTCCCGCAGTGCCGGCGCGGTTTCCGCCAGCATGCGGTGATCGCAGAAGAACTGCACCACCCAACCGAGCTCGGCCATGGTCTTGCGAAATACCGCGAACACATCGAGGCCGACGCCGCGGATGTAATTCGGCCGCTGCGGAAACAGATGAAAGCGTAAACCCCGCATGCCGCGCGCATCCCAATCGCGCAACACTTCGGGCTCGATGCGCGTGTGGTGATGGCGACGCCGCGCAGCCGCGCCGGAAAACGCGTCAGCGCATCAAGTACGACGCGATTGTCATAGACATGCGCGTTGCCTTGCACGACGAGGCCATTGCTGAAGCCGAGATGATCAAGGAGTGCGATGAAGCGCTCGACCGGCGCATCCGGCGGCGTGTAGCCGCGCCCCGGCTGATACGGAAATTTGTCGGAGGGTCCGAAAATATGCGCGTGCGTATCCCAGGCGCCGGGCGGCGGTTTTATGCGCGGCCGGCGCGGGTGTAGCACCGGCCCGGCAATGCGCGGCGGGTCGCTAGAAATCTCTGCCATGTTCCCCTCCCCCACCCGGGCCGCGCTTGCGCGCCCCCGAGTGCAAGCTCGTTGGGGAGGGGCAGGGGTTGGGGTGGGGGTGGGGGTGGCAACGCGCATCGCATGCGTCGTCGCTCCCACTTCGCCTAACTACCCCCCTCCCTACCCTCCCCCTCAAAAGGGGAGGTGAAAAACATTCGATTACCCCAACTTGATATTCGCTTCCTTCACCACGCGACTCCACAGCGCCATCTGGCCTTCGACATAGGCGCGGAAATCTTCCGGCGAATTCTGCCGCGATTCGATGTTGAGCTCGGTGAACCGCGCCGTCACTTGCGGCGAAACGATCGCCGCGTTTAACGCGGCGTTGAGCTTCTTCACGAGCGCGGCGGGCGTGCCGTGCGGGACGAACACGCCGTTCCAGTCATAGCCTTCGAAGCCCGGCAGCGTGTCGGACATCGGTGGAATGTCCGGCAAACTCGCAAGCCGGCCCTTGCCGGTATGCGCGATGGCTTTGACCTTGCCGCCCTTGATCAAGCCGAACGCCGACGAACCATTGGCGAAGAAAAATTTCACCTGCCCGGCCATGACATCGGTCAGCGCCAAGCCGCCGCCGCGATAGGGCACGTGATTGATGGCGATCCCGGTGCGCTGCCGGAACAGTTCGAGCAAGAGGTGCTGCAGCGTGCCGTTGCCGGACGAAGCCATGTCGATGCCGCCGGGCGTGGCTTTGGCGAGCGCGATGACGTCTGAAACCGTGTTCGCCGGCACGGTGGGGGTGACGACGAGAATGTTCGGCACCAGCGCGACCAGAAACACCGGATCGAAATCCTTGCGGTAGTCGAACGGCAGATTGGAGTAGAGCGAGCCGTTGACCGAAAACGCGGTGGCGTCGTGCAAGATCGTGTAGCCGTCGGGCGCGGCCTTCGCGACCGCTTCCTCCCCGATCGTGCCGCCGGCACCGCCGCGATTCTCGATGGCGAATTGCTGGCCGAGATCCTCGCTGAGCCGGGCATAGACGATGCGCGCGGTTGTGTCGGCGCCGCCGGCGGGCGGGTAAGGCACCATGACGCGCACCGGACGCGTCGGCCAATCCGCTTGCGCGTGCGCCGCGCGCGGGCGCATGAGCGCGGCGGCACCAGCGAGCGTCATAAGAAATTCACGGCGGCGCAGCATGCACTTCATCCTTCCCTCTCCGGCTCAGCCTTTAAAGCTACCACCATTCGCGACGGGAACAATGACGAGCGAAAGTCAGTAATCGGGTGGTTTCGACATCATGACACGACGACATTGCGTTCATGATCTTTTTGGAGCGCGTCATGTCCACTCGTAATATTACGGCTGTCTTACCGACATTCTTCAGCGCGCGAGTTTCGTTCCGATCGCTGTGCGCGAGCGGGGTCGAATCCATTCGCACCGTGTTCGGCGCAATCGTCGCTTGGCACAGTCGCCGTCGTGAGCTCAAAAAGCTTCTCGAGTATCTGGCCAGCGATCATCGCGCCGCGGCGGATATCGGATATCCGCACCGGCTGCCGTGAGGCGAAGCTCGTCATTGCGAGCCAACGGGTCCGGCCCGAAGTGGCCGGCCGGATGACAGGCCCGGCGAAGCAATCCGGAGGACTCTGAGTTTGCGAATCTGGATTGCTTGGTCGCTTGCGCTCCTCCCAATGACGACGCTTCAAAATAAAACCACACGCTACAACAGCGTCGGCTGGTCGTCCGATTTTTTGGTCTTGCTCGGTTTCGGCGGTTGCGCCGGCGGAGCTTGTTCAGCCCGCGCCGACAGCGGGGCGATCAGCGCCTCGGAATCGTTCGCCACGCGATTGACGGCCGGCGAAATCGGATAAACCTCAAGCAGCGCCTCATCCGCCGGCTTGATCAGCGTGGCCGCCTCCTCGGCCGGAACGGCATCGCAGTCGAGCCAGCGATCGAAATCCGCAAGTGCGATGAACGCTGGCATGCGCGGATGAATCGCCCACAGCGTATGATTGGCGTCGGTTGTGACGATGGCGGCGGTGTCGAGCTCTTCGCCGTTGGGACCGGTCCAGGTCTCCCATAGCCCCGCGAAAGCAAGCGGCGGCGCCATGCCATCCTTGGCGTCCCTGGCGCGCACGAAATAAGGCTGCTTCGGTCCGCTCGCTGCGCCCGCCTGCCATTCGTAGAAGCCGTCGGTCGGGATCAAACAACGCCGCCGCCGCATGGCGTTGCGGAAGGCCGGCTTGTCGAGAACGGATTCGCCCCGGGCATTGATGAGGAGCGGAAACGTTTTCGGGTCCTCGACCCAGGACGGCAACAGGCCCCAGCGCATCAGCGCGAATGACCGCTTACCGTCGACGAGCCGCACGATCGGGATCGGCTGGGTCGGGGCGACGTTGTAGCGCGGCGGAAAATTCGGCTGCTCGCCATAGCGGAACAGCGCCCGGATTGCTTCCGGCGTGGAAAATATGACGTAACGTCCGCACATGCCTCAATCGCCAGTCCAGTTTCCCTGCCAGTGACGCTGATATAAGACGGATCGGGCAATAGTTTAATGAGCAACGCCGATAACGCGCGGACTTATCCAACGCGGCCATATCTGGCGGTGAGCGCGGCGATATTCCGCGACGGCCGAGTGCTGATCGTACGGCGGGCGCGCCCGCCGGCGCACGGGCTTTATACGCTGCCCGGCGGCGGCGTTGAACTCGGGGAGACCCTGGAACAGGCGATCATCCGCGAAGTCCGCGAGGAAACCGGGCTTGCGATCACCCCGCTCGCGCTGGTCGGCTTCCGCGAGGCGCTCGCGCGCGACGCCGCCGGACGCGTCGAGCGCCATTTCGTCATCCTTCCCTTTGCGGCGCGCTGGATCGCGGGCGAGGTTGCGCTGAGCGAGGAACTCGCCGAAGCGCATTGGCGCAAGCCCGACGAGCTTGCCGGCCTGAAAACGACCGAAGGGCTCGCGGAGATCGTCGCCGCCGCCGCCGAACGCGTGGCGCTCGCGCGATGATCGCCAAGATCAACGAGGCTTGCATGGGGCTTGCAAGAGGCTCGCATGAGGCTTGCACGTGACTTGCATGAGACTTGCCGTGCGCTTCGTCTGCATTATGTTGGCCGCCATGGCCGTATTTCGCGTCGCCCCAACCGTTGCGCTCGCGCTGTGCCTCGCCGCCGCGCCGGCGCAGGCGCAATTTTGGGGCAATAACTGGGGTAACAGCTGGGGCGGCGGCTGGGGTTCGCCATACCGGCAGGCCCCGCGGCCGTCGGCGCCTTCGACGCCCAAGCCCCCGGCGCAAGCATCGGCTCCGCCTGGTCCGGCCGTGGAAGACATGCCGGCGCCCTACGATCGCGATCTGCAGCGGTTATCGGAAATTCTCGGCGCGCTGCATTTCCTGCGCGGCATTTGCAACGGCAACGAAGGCCAGAAATGGCGCACCGAGGCGCAAGCGCTGATCGACGCCGAAGCGCCGAGCGGAACGCGCCGCGAGCAGATGGTCGCGGGTTTCAATCGCGGCTATCGCGGCTTTCAGCAGACCTACCGCAGCTGCACGCCCGCCGCCGACATTGTCATCCATCGCTATCTGGAAGAAGGCGCCAAGATCGCCCGCGACATCACCGCCCGCTACGCGAATTAGTAGGCGTTGCACGGCCTGAACGCGGAATCCGGTGAGGCTGACCCCCACCTTGATCCTCCCCCTTTTCAGGGGGAGGAAACTGTTCACTGCGCTTCCCCGTCCCCCAAAAAGGGGGAGGGTCAACAAACGCGAAACACAATGTAACTAGCGATTTTGAGCATTAACCCTGCCCAAGGTTCGGCCCCAAAGGCCTGTCGCGGCCTGCTAACGTAACCTTCCTGGTTCTGAGGGGAACGCCGGAAGCCGACACACGGGGATGATGATACCGACGCAGAATGTTACGCCTCGCGGCGCCTTGGCCGAGAGCGACCAGAAACGCTTGGCGCTTGGCTATTTTCAGGACGCGTGGGCCGAGGCGATCCATGACGGCATCGAAGGCGATTGCCTGGCCCAGACCGCACTCTTTCTCGCTTTCGCCGAACTGATCGCGACCTATGGCGAGGAACCCGCCGCCCGCTATGCCGACAATCTCGGGCAGCGCATCCGCAACGGCGAATTTTCCGTCAAGCTGTCGCGCCAATAAGCCATCTTATTTGCGTCCTCTCCCGTTTTAGCCGGCGTTCTTAAAGGCACCGCGGCGAAGCCGCCTGTTGCCCCTTCCCCGCCGCCGTGGGGGAGGATTGTTTGCCTTGCGATCACGGGGCCGCACCCTTACTCATAACGTTATGAAAGCTGCCCTCCTCCCCGACCGCGGGGTTATCAAGGTTATCGGCGACGACGCCCGCAAATTCCTGCATGGGCTCGTCACCGCCGATATTCTCGATCTCACGCCAGGCACGGCGCGATTCTGCGCGCTGCTCACCCCGCAAGGAAAGATCATCGCCGATTTCTTCGTGACCGAAGCGCCGCAAGCCGAGGGCGGCGGGTTCTTTCTCGACATTCCGCGCGCTTTAGCGGCAACGCTGGTCGAAAAGCTCAATTTGTACAAGCTGCGCGCCAAAGTCCTGATCGAGGATCTCACCGAAATCCTCGGCGTGCTCGCGGTCTGGGACGGCAGCGGCACGAGCAAACAAGCCAAGGCCAATCAAGGCAAAACCAAACAAGGCTTGAGCTACGCCGATCCGCGCCTGCCGGCGCTCGGATTTCGCGTGATGATTTCGCCGCATCGCGCCGCCGAGGCGGGAAGCGAACTTAACGCAGCGCTTATAGGCGCGGAGGATTATGAGGCGCACCGCATCGCGCTCGGCGTGCCGCGCGGCGGGCTTGATTTCGCCTATGGCGACGCTTTTCCCCATGAGGCCGATATGGATCAGCTCGGCGGGATCGATTTCGCCAAAGGCTGCTATGTCGGCCAGGAAGTGGTGTCACGCATCGAGCATCGCGGCATCGCGCGCACCCGTGCGGTGGCGCTCCGCTATGACGGCGCCACGCCGGAAAGCGGCGCCCCGATTACCGCCGGCGAGCGCCAGATCGGCACCATGGGCTCGGCCGCCCACGGCCGCGGCATCGCGCTCATTCGCCTCGATCGCGTGGCGGAGGCCGAACTGGCCGCGCTTGCGGCGGGCGGCATACCCATTCGCCTCATCAAGCCGGACTGGGCGCGCTTTTCGTTCCCCGGCGAGATCAAGGCCGCCGAATGAAAGAGCAAGCTCCCGACAATCTGTCGCGCTGTCCGTGGCCTAAGCACGACCCGCTCTATATCGCCTATCACGATACGGAATGGGGCGTGCCGGAATTCAACGATCGCGCGCTTTACGAAAAACTCGTGCTCGATGGTTTCCAGGCCGGCTTGTCGTGGATCACCATTCTGCGCAAGCGCGACAATTTCCGCCGCGCCTTCGACGGCTTTGATCCGGAAAAGATCGCGCGCTACCGGAGCGCGAAAGTCGAACGGCTGATGGGCGACGCCGGCATCGTTCGCAATCGCGCCAAGATCGAAGGTACGGTGCTCTCGGCGCGCGCCTGGCTTGAGGTGATGGAGAAGGGGTCGGGATTTTCAAAGCTGCTGTGGGACTTCGTCGACGGCCGGCCGAAGGTCAATCGCTTTCGCAGCGTTCGTCAGGTGCCGGCCGAAACCGCGGTGTCACGCGCGATGTCGAAGGAACTGGCGCAACGTGGTTTCAAGTTTTGCGGGCCGACCATCGTCTACGCCTTCATGCAGGCGGTCGGCATGGTCAACGATCATCTTGTCAGCTGCTATCGCCATCAGGGAGTACAAAACTTGGCGGTGCAGAAACTTGGCGGCTAGCATGTCGCCGTCGTCGCCGCGGAGCCGAGGGGGCCTTCATGGCATGCCGCATGGCGTCGGCAGGCCGATAGCGAAGCGCGGTCTTCGTGCCGTCGGCGCCCAGCGCGCCTGGCAGCGCATGCTCTCGGGGCGGCGATTAGACCTGCTCGACCCCTCACCTCTCGACATCGAAATCGAGGATATCGCGCACGGGCTCGCCCGCGTGGCGCGCTGGAATGGCCAGACCGGCGGCGCGCGTATCTACTCGGTGGCGCAGCATTGCCTGTTCGTCGAAGCGCTGGCGCGAGCCCGATCGCCGCGGCTCGACAACCGCTGCCGGCTCGCGATCCTTTTTCATGACGCGCCCGAATACGTCATCGGCGACATGATCTCGCCATTTAAGGCGGTGATCGGCGACGCCTACAAGGCCATCGAGCGGCGGCTCTTAACCGCGATTCACCTGCGCTTTGGGCTCCCCGCCACTACGCCGCCGCCAATCGAGGCGTTGATCAAGGCCGCCGACCGGCAAGCCGCGTTTCTCGAAGCGACACGACTGGCCGGCTTCGATCCCGCCGAAGCCCGCCGGTTCTTCGGCCGGCCGCCGAAATTCTCAGCGGCGATGGAGCGCGATTATCTCAAGCCGTGGCCCGCCGAGACCGCGCAAGCGCGCTATCTCGAACGATTCAACCGGCTCGCCCGGCAATAAAGTTCGCGGGCGAATTCCATTTTCCCGCATGCGGCGAGAGGTCAATACCAGAAGCGCATCACTGGATAAATCTTGCGCCGCGCGAACACGTCATAGTTGCGGCAAGCGAGAATCCTATATGAATGGGGCACCCCAATCCCTATATAAAAGCCAACGGCTTCCCGACGATGATTCACGTTTGTTCCCTGGCCCGGCTTGAAGAAACGGTCGAACAGACCGGCGCGCGGCACGTCGTGTCGCTGATCGGCGATGAAGCGCGCGTGGCGCGGCCGTCTTGTATCGTCCCGAAAAATCACCTCTGGCTGCGCCTGCACGACATTTCCGCCCCGCTCGATGGCTATATCGTGCCGGCGGAGGAACACGTCACCGATCTCCTTAATTTCGTGCGCGAGTGGGATCGCCGGGCACCGCTGGTCGTGCACTGCTACATGGGCATCAGCCGCTCGACGGCGAGCGCCTATGCGACCGTGTGCGCGCTCAATCCGCGGCGTGACGAAACGAGCATCGCGCAGGCGCTGCGGCGCGCATCGCCGACCGCGACGCCGAATGCGCGCATCGTCTCGCTCGCCGATCGGCTGCTCGGCCGCGACGGCCGCATGATTGCGGCCATTGAAGAAATCGGACGCGGTGATTTGACCGCCGAAGCGACGCCGTTCCGGCTCGATTTGGAGTGAGGAGCTAACTTGGAGTGAGGAACAAAGGTCGCGAACTTGCGTATTTTATCCCCAACTGCGGATTGCAGCGTGGTTAGGGCTGTTGGTGGCAATATTCCGGCGAGACCAACTCATAATTGTCCGACTGAGAGCGGACATAGCAACTGTCGCGCCACCAATAATAACGGTAGACCGCACTTGGATTGCCGCTTTGGTACGTACGAACGGTCGCCTTGAGCTCACCCTCAGCGGCCGCTCCGCCAATCAGTGCACCTGCCGGCGCAGCGACAGTTGATTGTTGACCCGCGGATTGTTCGGCCATCGAGGATAGAGGCGGGTTGGCAAAAAGCGACGCCAACGTCGCGAAAAGTATCGCGCGCGTGGCTTTCGTCGTGGCTGATAGCTTCCACATGGGCATTTTTTGATGCCCTGCAAAACCCGGGAAACAGTAGGCGTTTTCAGAATGGGTTGGAAGCGCCAGATTTTCCAGCATCGGCAACATCCCGAATTTGCATGTCGCGACAGGAACCTAACCGATCGGAGACTAAGGCCGCCACGAAATCCGCTGCCCGCCTCACTTCCGCTTAACCCCTGATAAGGACTGAGACATTGCGGCGGGTCGGTTCGGAACAAGAAGTATTAAGTGGTTTTTAGCTCGATCGGCGCACAATCCCGGGGTGAGCAAGCAGCTTCGGGCATAGTCAAATGCAATGCGCAAATCTGACCGACGATGAATTGTGGCGTGCGATTTCTCGAAATACAGAGGCGATGTCGGACCTTGTCCATCAAATGCTTGAATTCAAGACTGTGGCCAATGCCGTCGGCGCGCGAACAAGGCGCGTGTCGAATGTACAAACGATTAACGCGTTAGAGCGGCAATATCGGATTTATACGGCCGAGCTTCGCCGCCGCTATCCATGACGCGAAGCGGTTGTTCGAGAAGTCGCAGCGCCGCAACCGCGTCCGATCAAGGCGCAAGCCCAGGCTTATTCCGGATCACGCTTCATTGCGGCAGCGACGGGCGCAGCACCGGCCGCATACTGGCCATCGGAGTGGTCTCCGTCGTCGACTGTTCAGCGCTGCTGCTGATCAGGTGGCTGCGCGGATTACGCTGATAGAAATCGCAATAAGCAAAACCCAAGCCAGCAAGCGAGCCGCGGAAACTGCGGTAATCGATCTTCTCGACCCGAAAGCACGGCGTGAACGGCAGGCCCGCCAGATGCGCGCACATCGACCCACCGTCGACTCGGATCGTTCCGGCCGGCAGCGCCGCAAAGCGGGTCTGACCCTGACCGCGAATTTTGATGGTGCCGACCACGGAGCCGTCGGAATAGATCCGTCCCATTCCGGACGTGCCCTCGAAACAGGTATAGGCGAACAGCTTGCCGACGACGAAGGCGCGCGCCTGCTCCGGTCCGAGCTCCTCGGCAATGCCCTGCCCCAAACCCAACAAGCCGGACGTCAAAACGGACGCACAAACAAGCGACCAGCGCACTGACATCGACCGCTCCACCCCGACGGGCACTACTACACTGTTAACAACATTTCTTAACCGTCTCCTTACCATAGCAGAGCCCCGCATCGTGGCCGAAATTAGCAAACAAGCCCGACCGTTTACCTGATTTTTACCACAATACGCCCGCGCACCTTGCCTTCGACGATGCGGCGGCCCGCGGCAATAACGTCATCAAGCCCGATTTCGTTCGCCATGGCCGCGATCTTGCCGCGGTCGAGGTCCGCCTCGAGCCGGCGCCACGCCGCTTCTCTCTGCGGCAGCGGACACATGACAGAATCGATGCCGATGAGCGAAACCCCGCGCAGAATGAACGGCGCGACGGTGGTCGGCAGATCCATGCCGCCGGCAAGCCCGCAGGCCGCGACCGCCCCGTCGTAGCGGGTCATCGACAGCACATTGGCAAGCGTGGTCGAGCCGACCGCATCGATCCCGCCAGCCCAGCGCTCCTTGGCGAGCGGCCGCGGCGACCCGGTCAGCTCGCTGCGGTTGATGATTTCGCTGGCGCCAAGGCTTTTCAGATACGACGCCTCTTCCGTCCGTCCTGTCGAAGCGGCGACGGTGTAACCGAGCTTGGCGAGAAGCGCGACCGCAACCGAGCCGACGCCGCCGGCGGCGCCGGTCACGATCACCGGCCCGCGCGACGGATCGATGCCGGCGCGCTCGAGCGCCATCACCGCAAGCATGGCGGTATAGCCGGCGGTGCCGATCGCCATCGCATCGCGCGCGCTGATGCCGACCGGGCGCCGCACCAGCCAGTCGCCCTTGACGCGCGCTTTCTCGGCATAGGCGCCGAGATGCGTTTCGCCGAGCCCCCAGCCGTTGTGGACGACCTGGTCGCCCGGTTTCCATTTCGGATGGGTGGAGGATTCCACGGTGCCGGCGAAATCGACCCCGGCGATCATCGGAAAGCGCCGCACCACCGGCGCCTTTCCGGTGATGGCGAGGCCGTCTTTGTAATTCACCGTCGACCATTCGACGCGGACGGTGACGTCGCCATCCATCAGATCTTTTTCATCGAAGTCGGTGAGCCGCACCATCTGGCCGGTGTCGGCTTTGTCGATGACGATCGCTTTGAAAGTCGCCATGCAATGATCTTACGCGCCGAGGCGCGGCGAAAACAACTCGGCAAAATCAGATTGGATCGAGGGCCAGCGTGTTCAGGCCGGCACCGCGGCGACGCGCGCGACCGGTTTCTCCACGATGGGCATATTGATCAGCGCCGAGAGCACGCCAAACAGAATCGCTAGCCACCACACCATATTATAAGAGCCGGTGCGGTCGAACACGAGGCCGCCGAGCCAGACGCCGAGGAAGCCGCCGACCTGATGGCTGAAAAAGGCGAAACCGGCAAGCGTCGCCAGCCAGCGCGTCCCGAACATCAAGGCAATGATGCCGTTGGTTGGCGGCACGGTGGAGAGCCACATCAATCCCATGGTGGCGCCGAAGATCAGACAAGTGACCGGCGTGACCGGAAACGCGATGAACACCAGGATCGCGGCCGCGCGAATGAAATAGATGATCGACAGCAGATAGCGCTTCGGCATGCGGTCGCCGAGCCAGCCAGCGGTGACCGAGCCGACGATGTTGAACAGGCCAATGGTGGCGATGGTCCAGCCGCCGACCTGCGCCGACAATCCGCGGTCGACGAGATAGGACGGCAGGTGCACGGTGATGAATTGCAGCTGGAAGCCGCAAGTGAAGAAGCCGAGCACCAAGAGCACATAGGAGCGGTGGACGAAGGCTTCGCCCAACGCCTGCCGCAGCGACTGCGATCCGGCAGGCGCGGCGTCTGGCGGCGTCGCCAGCGCCAGCGACAGCGGCAGCACCGCAAGCATGCTGACCGCGAAGATCACGAGCGTCTGTTGCCAGCCGAACGTATCCATCAGCGCCACTGCGACCGGTGAATAGAGAAATTGTCCGAACGAACCCGCCGCGGTGCCGAAACCGAAAGCACGCGACCGCCATTGCAGCGGTACGATCTTGCCGAGTGCGGCGAGCACCACCGGGAACGAACAGCCGGCGAGGCCGAAACCGATGAGCACGCCGGCCGAGAGATCGAGCATGGGTGCGCTGGTCGAATGCGCCATGAGTACGAGACCGAGTGCGTACAGTAACGCGCCTCCGCACAGTACCTTCACGCTGCCGAACCGGTCGGCGATGATCCCGCCGAGCGGCTGGCCGACGCCCCATAACAAGTTCTGCAAAGCGAGCGCAAAAGCAAAGACGTCACGGCCCCAGTGATTGGCATTGGAGAGCGGGGTCAAGAAAAAGCCCAGCGTCGACCGCGGTCCGAAAGCGATCAGCGCAATCAAACTGCCGAAGCCGATGACCAGCGCCGGCGTGCGCCAGCTGGCTAAAGTTTTGGATGAATCGCTCATGTCGCCCCGGCGAACTTCAGATTCGAAAAGTCGCGCAGCATAGGGGTCCAATGTGGATGTCCAAAACGAAAACTGCCAGATGACGGATCGACCAGCGCATGGCTGTTCCGCCCAAGTAGTGGACCACGTAGCGGAGCGTAGCCGCCGAGCCGAGGCGGCACGGTTTGCCATAATTGGCGGCAGTGACTATGGATTTCGGGGCAAGGACCTCCCCATGCGAACGCCAAGTCCCGCCGATCCCACTCTTCCAGCATCGCTAATGCGCCCCGATGCTTTCCTCTCGCCGCTTGAAATCGAAGCGGCGGTCACCCGCGCCCTCGAAGAAGATCTCGGCCGCGCCGGCGACATCACCTCGATCGCGACCATCCCTTCGGATCTCGATGGCCGCGCCGAGGTCATGGTGCGTGAAGCCGGTGTGATCGCCGGATTGCCGCTGGTCGCCGCGGCGTTCCAACGGCTCGCACCACAGATCGCGATTGCGCCGCATGCGCACGACGGCGCGCCGGCGCAGCGCGGCGCCAAGGTGATGACCATTTCCGGCAATGCGCGGGCGATCCTCGGCGCCGAACGCGTGGCGCTCAACTTCCTCGGGCACCTGTCCGGAATCGCCACCGCGACGGCGGCTTTCGTCGCGCGCATCGCGCATACCAAGGCGCGCATCATCTGCACGCGCAAGACCACGCCGGGTTTGCGGGCGCTGGAAAAATACGCGGTGCGCTGCGGCGGCGGTTACAATCATCGCTTCGGTCTCGACGACGCGATCCTGATCAAGGACAATCACATCGCGGTCGCCGGCGGCATTCAGCCGGTGCTCGAACGCGCCAAAGGCGCCGCCGGCCATCTCGTCAAGATCGAGATCGAAGTCGACTCGCTTGCTCAGCTCAAAGAGGTGCTCGACGTCGGGCTTGCCGATGTCGTGCTGATCGACAATTTCGATCTCGGCGCAATGCGCAAAGCGGTGGAGATGGTCGCGGGGTGCCTGGTGATCGAAGCCTCCGGCGGCATCACGCTCGAAAGCGCTGCCGCGATCGCCGAGACCGGCGTGGATTATTTATCCTCCGGCGCGCTGACCCACTCGGTGCAGAACCTCGATGTCGGGCTTGATATTGCAATGTGAGGGGACTCAGCCAGTCCGTTCCGCTCGTCCCCCCGCAGACAGGGACCCAGCCTTAAACTAGGGCGTGTACTCATAAAATCGAGATCGCGATGCGCAACGGGCGTCAATGTCCGCTTTCCCCCCCGAAAGCTGCCGCGGCTCTTGTCGACCGGCGCGTCCGCTTTGGGCCACAAGCCGACATCACGCGTGTAATTAAGACGGCAGGAGTCGAATCTGTACGGACGTTTCAGCCCCGCTGCCCGCTGAACGGCAAGAAGGTGCTTGGCGCTTTAATTTCTCGATCTCTATTGTGCTTCATAACTCGCACCCCATGTGAGTATACTAAAGGCAAGCAGTGGCTTGTCCGAGAGCTGCCCATAAATCGGGGACGTACCGAAGTCCCCCTTCTCTCCAGGTGGCAGCGCAGGCGCCGTCGGCAGGCGCAGTAATACTGCAAATAGAGGTCCGTTTGGCTCGGGTGCCGTCAGCACCCGGTTCTGTCGCTGCACGCGCCGCGTGCGGCGCATATCCCTCTCATCGAAAAGGCAAGGCCATGGAAGTTCCTTCAATTCTGCGGGGCGAGTCGCGGACTCGTCTCCTCCAAGGAATAGCTGTCGGTGCCATCGCATCTATGGTTATCGGATTTTCTTGGGGCGGTTGGATGACTACCAGGACTGCCAACAAAATTGCGGCCGAGCGAGCTGATACCGCCGTCGTAGCAGCCCTCACGCCAATCTGCGTGGAGAAATTCCTGCAAAACAGTGACGCGAAAGCAAACCTTGCAGTCCTACAAAAGATTTCTTCAAGCTGGGAACAAGGTGACTACTTGCAGAACGGCGGCTGGGCGACGCAGCCGGGGGCTACTTCCTCCGACTACCACTTAGCCAGGGCGTGTGCAGAGAAATTGGTCCAAGTCAAAACTTCAGCCCAATGAACTGCATCGCAGGACCTCGACTGCTGCGTTGAGCCGACATTCTCTGGGTTCGCCAGTGGACTGTGAAGTACCTCACAGACCGCGGTGTTGAAGGACGACAAATTCGGCCGCGGTGAGGCCGATTGATTGATGATGCTTCAGACTGGAACGCCACAATGACCGCTCCCCATTACATCAGTGAGAACAAATCCGACATGCGCGGCATCAAGCCCGGCTGGTACGCGGTTGAGGATGACGGCAACCTCTCTTCTGGACCTTTTTCCAGCCTTGAGGAATGCGTCAAGAGAATCACTCAGCCGACGAACGGGACGATGGCGTCTAAGTTACAGCGAGGCCGGAACTGAATCACTTTGCTCCCTACCGAAGTCCGGCGTTGAGGGCGACATCGGGAAGTCTAACCAAAACCGCCCGTTAAAGGATTAAGTGTCATGACAGAAACTACTACTGCCACCACCAAAGCCAAGACCGCGAAGCACGCCGCCTCGTCGTTGATTCCGAATCTCGAGATGCCAAAATTCGATATGTCGAATATGGAAATGCCGGAGGCATTTCGTGAGATGACCGAGAAAGGCGTCGTGCATGCCAAGGACACCTACGCCAAGGCGAAGGCAGCCAGCGAGGAAGCAGCCGACCTGTTCCAAAATACCTATGCGGCTGTTGCCAAGGGCGCCACCGACCACAATCTCAAGCTGATCGAGATTGCACGTACCAACACTCGCGCCACCTTTGACTACGCTCATGAGCTGTTGGGTGTGAAGTCCCCGTCTGAGTTTATCGAACTGTCGACTGCGCAGATGCGCAAGCAATTCGACATGTTTTCTGCGCAGAACAAGGAGCTTTGCGCGCTCGCTCAGGAGGTGGCGACTGAGGCTGCCGAGCCAATTAAGACGGGCGTGTCTGAGGCGTTCAATAGGGCGCGCTGAATCGCAACGGTTTGACGGCCGCCGTACTTGTGTTTGTCGCCATGCTGGTGCTGACTCTCCACCCTTAGTCGGTCAGCGGTGCAATTTCGATGACCATACGAACGAGCAGCAAAACGGTGTCATTTGCTCGTCCCTTTTTGCTGAAGGGCGTTGATCGGGTATTGGCAGCCGGACAGTATAAGGTCATAACGGACGAAGAACTCATCGAAGAACTGTCATTTCCCGTTTATCGTCGCGTTGCTACAATGATCTTCGTACCGGCAGATTCCCAAAATTCTTCCTCGGTCGAGATGGTAGCCATTGATCCTCGTGACCTTAAGGACGCGCAGGATCGTGACGCCGAAGCTCCTTGAACAGCATCCGCAACGGCGCACGCGCCGACAAGGTGATCAAGTAGTCATTCGCGAAATGTCTCAGTTGGGTCAGAGTCGGTCTTGGCACGATGTCGGCGTCACGTCCGTTCAACCCCCCATAGCGGACATTACCGGCGCTTTTATGAGTACACGCCCTAATATCTTTTCCCGCCTGGATTCCCGCTTTCGCGGGAATGAGCGGCAAACGACACGCTAGAGCACAATCACGTCCGCGCGCCCGCGGGCGGCGCGGCGGCTTGCGGCGCCTTCACATCGGGTTTGGCGCCCTCGGACTTGCCGTTCGGTGTCTCACTATTGCTCGCGCTCGGCGCCGCCGGCGCGGCTATGCTTGCACCCTTGCCCCAGACCGGTTCGTCTTCGCCATCGCCCCAATTGCGCGGCCGGTAAAATGTATGGACGCCGAGCTTGAACAAGCGCGTCATTTCATGCACCCAGCTCGGGTGCACCCAGTAAGCATGGTAATGCGTGGCATGGCCGACTTCGGCCAGCCAGATCTTGCCGTCGAGCGTGTCCTTGGCGATGCTTTTCGCCTGCTCCCACATGTCGGGTTCGTCGATGCGGCTCAAATCCTTGCCCTCGCAGGCAAAGGTGAACTGGCAGGCGAGGTGCCGGTGCGCGTTCTGATAGACGACGCCGCAGACATCGTGCGGATAGTAGCCTGAGAACACGCGGTTCATGACCACTTGCGCCACCGCCTCCTGGCCTTTGCGGACCTCGCCGCGCGCTTCGAAATAAACCGCATCGGCGAGGCACTTCTCGGCCTTGGCGCGCGCCTTGCCCTCAAGGCCGAGCCGTTGCGCCGGTGTCTGCAAGCGGCTCACGTCGTCCTTGCCGGCGACCGACTCGCCTGCGCCGGTATCGTTGCCGGTGCCCTCCAGCGCGGAAAGCTTGATATTCGAGTCGGTGGATTGCGCCGCAAGCTCCGCCGACGGCGATACCAGAATTGGCTCGGCCCCTGGCGACCAGCTTTGCAGCTTGCTCGGCGAGCCCATGACGCCCCCGCCGAAATAGATCGCGCTCGAGCGGTCGGCGGCATCGGCGTCGAGGAACGACATGCCGCTGGGCGAAGACGACGGTCCATATTCCGCTTCCCCCGGCGCCGGAATTTCCGGCGGCCTGTCGGCCAAAGCGGCGTCCTCCTCGTCGGCGGCCGTCGCCATTTTGGTTTGCGGTGGCGAGGCTTGCGGTGTCGAGGCTTGAGCTTGCGGCTGCGATAGTTGCGGCATGGTGGCCGCGTCTAGTGCAGGCGCGGTAGAATCGGCAGCCGGCCCAGCGGGAGCGAGCGCCACATGCTCTGGCACTTGTTCATCGTGCGCGTCCATTGCCGAAGCGGCGGGTGTGGGCGCCGCCGCCGGGGCATTGTCCGAAACTGCCGGCGCGATCACGCTCGCCGGCAGCCGATCGGCCTTGTGACTGCGCTCGACGGTTGGATATTCGATCTGGCGCGCCGGCCGCGCATGGATCGGCTCGTCGATCTTCCAGGAAAAAGCGTCGAGCGAACGCGGATCGAAATTGACGGTCTGAAAACCCAACGGCTGCGGGATCGCTGAGCCGATCGGGCGCGAATAGCTAAAGGTTGCGGCTTGGACCGGCGACACGATCAAATGCCAATGGGAAGGAGCTTGGCGCTCGCGCCCGATCAGCGCGGCGAGGTCCTGATAGCCGACCGAGGTGGGAGACAACGCGGCGCAGAACGCGCTCAACCAGAAGCGGACGTAACAACACGCGCCCATGACCCCGCTACGCGACGCAGACATTACCCCTCACGCCAACACGCGCCCAAGCCGCGCCCAACCCTCGCGCCCGTCCCGCGCACATGGTTATGGAAGCGCCATCGCAGTGGCGCGAATGCGACACGTTTATTTATTGTCGGGTTAACGTTGCGAAGCCGTTAACCGCCGGATTTCGGCGGTTTCACGCTAGCTCGAGCCGCAAAGATGGTTGCGCGGCGTGCGCGCCCGATACGCTGCTGGCTCGCGCAGCGTGAACTTGTTGATAGTTTGTTAACCACGATGGCCGGCCGGCGCGCGCTACGGCGCGAAATTATGTGTCAGCGGCGGCCAGCGCGCCGAGCGCGGCTTGCGCCGCGGCAAGCCGCGCGATCGGCACGCGGAACGGCGAGCACGACACGTAGTCGAGCCCGACCTCGTGACAGAACGCCACCGAGGCCGGATCGCCGCCGTGCTCGCCGCAAATGCCAAGCTTGAGCTTGCCGCGTACTTTGCGGCCGCGCTCGGTAGCGATGCGGATCAGTTCGCCGACCCCGTCGCGATCGAGCGAGACGAACGGATCGCTCGGCAAAATACCCTTCGCCGTATAGATGCTGAGAAAGCTCGCCGCATCGTCGCGACTGATGCCGAATGCGGTCTGGGTGAGATCGTTGGTGCCGAACGAGAAAAATTCGGCAGACTCGGCGATTTCGTCGGCTTTGAGCGCCGCGCGCGGCAGTTCGATCATGGTGCCGACCTGATATTTCAGCTTGGCGCCGGTTTCGGCGGCGACCTTTTGCGCGGTTAAGTCGATGCACTCCTTGACCAGATCGAGCTCGCGCTTGGTGGCGATAAGCGGCACCATGATTTCGGGCGCGACCGTCTTGCCAGTTTGGCGGCCAGCTTCCACGGCCGCTTCGAAAATGGCGCGCGCCTGCATTTCCGCGATTTCCGGATAGGCGATCGCCAGCCGGCAGCCGCGAAAGCCGAGCATGGGATTGAATTCGTGCAGCTCGCGGGCACGATCGGCGAGCCGCTGCGGATCGGCGCCCA
The DNA here is from genome assembly GCA_049286035.1 of Xanthobacteraceae bacterium. Taxonomy (GTDB): domain Bacteria; phylum Pseudomonadota; class Alphaproteobacteria; order Rhizobiales; family Xanthobacteraceae; genus BOG-931. The sequence goes on along the minus strand of JBAQBC010000067.1, from coordinate 3,584 downwards.
TCGCCTCCGCCACTTCGGCGATTTCCTTTTCCGTGTGCGGCAGAAATTCGTGCAGTGGCGGATCGAGGAGCCGGATCGTCACCGGCAGGCCGCCCATGATCTTGAACAGGGCGAGAAAATCGCCGCGCTGCATCGGCAAAAGCTTGGCGAGCGCGGCGCGGCGCGCCACTTCGTCCTCCGCCAGGATCATTTCGCGCACGGCGCGGATGCGATCCTCATCGAAGAACATGTGCTCGGTGCGGCACAGCCCGATGCCTTCGGCGCCGAATTTGATCGCGGCGCGGGCATCCGCCGGCGTATCGGCATTGGCGCGCACCTTCAAAACGCGCAGCTCATCGGCCCATTTCATGACGGTTGCGAATTCGCCGGCCAATACCGGCTCGATCATCGGCACCGCACCGGCGAGCACCTGCCCGGTGGCCCCGTCGATGGTGAGCATGTCGCCTTTTTTAAGAACCGTACCGCCGGCGGTGAGCGTCTGGGTGCGGTAATCGACCCGCAGCGAGCCGGCGCCGGAAACGCAGGGCTTGCCCATGCCGCGCGCGACCACCGCGGCATGCGAGGTCATGCCGCCGCGCGTCGTCAGGATTCCCTGGGCGGCATGCATGCCGTGAATGTCTTCCGGCGATGTTTCGACCCGCACCAGAATGACTTTGCGGCCCTGGCTCTTGAGCGCCTCGGCTTCATCGGACGAGAACACGATCTCGCCTGACGCCGCGCCGGGCGAGGCCGGCAATCCGGTGGCGATGACCTTGCGTTCGGCTTTCGGATCGATGGTCGGATGCAGGAGCTGATCGAGCGCTGAGGGGTCGATGCGTTTGACCGCCTCGGTCTTGTCGATCAGTTTTTCCTGCGCCAAATCGACGGCGATGCGCATCGCGGCCTGCGCGGTGCGCTTACCGCTGCGCGTTTGCAGCATCCAAAGCTTGCCTTGCTCGACGGTGAATTCGAGGTCCTGCATGTCGCGATAGTGGCGCTCGAGCGTGTTTTGGATGCGCTTGAGCGCGGCGAAAGCCTCTGGCAACGCCTTTTCCATCGACGGCTTGTCGGAGCCGGTTTCCTTGCGCGCGGCTTCGGTGATTTCCTGCGGCGTGCGGATGCCGGCGACGACGTCCTCGCCCTGGGCGTTGATCAGATATTCGCCGTAGAGCTTTTTCTCGCCGGTCGAGGGATCTCGAGTAAAGGCGACGCCGGTTCCCGAGCTCTCGCCCATATTGCCGAACACCATCGCCTGCACGTTGACCGCGGTGCCCCAGCTTTCGGGAATGTTGTGCAAGCGCCGATAGGTAATGGCGCGCTGGTTCATCCACGAGCCGAATACCGCGCCAATGGCGCCCCACAATTGCGCGTTCGGATCCTGCGGGAACGGTTCGCCGCGATCCTCTTTGACGCGATCTTTATAGCGGGCGACCAGCTCTTCCAGATCGTCGGCGCTCAGATCGGTGTCGAGCGTGTAGCCGTTGCGGTGTTTATGATCGTCGAGAATCTCTTCGAAGTGATGATGCTCGATGCCGAGGACGACGTCGCAATACATGGTGATGAAGCGGCGGTAGCTGTCCAGCGCAAAACGGCGGTCGCCGGATTTCGCCGCAAGCGCCTTCGCCGTCACGTCGTTGAGCCCGAGATTGAGCACGGTGTCCATCATGCCGGGCATCGAGGCGCGGGCGCCGGAGCGCACCGAGACCAACAGCGGATTTTCGCGGTCGCCGAATGTCTTACCGGTGACCCGGCCGACTTGCGTCAGTGCGGCGTCGACCTGCCGTTTCAATTCCTTCGGATAGGTTTTGCCGTGCTGATAATACGTGCAGACTTCGGTGGTGATGGTGAAGCCGGGGGGAACCGGCAGTCCGAGTTGCGCCATCTCGGCAAGGCCGGCGCCCTTGCCGCCGAGCAGATTGCGCATCGCGGCGTGGCCTTCGGCCTTACCGCCGCCGAAAGCATAAACCCATTTGCCCTTAGTGCCCTTGGCCGCTTTTACGCGCGCAAGCGCGCGGGCCGTTTTATGCGAGGCCTTGCGCATCTTACGCGCTGGCGATTTTTTGATCGCCTGCCGCGAGATTTTTGAGCGCGATTTGGTCAACGGCTTTGCCATGACGTCATGCATGCGAAAGAGCGAGGGCTAGATTGCAATTCTGGACGGTTGTTGCAACCGGCAAAACAGATCGCTTCGTTCAATGGAAGAAATGATGAATGGCGTTGAGACCGACCAGCCCTTCGACGATCAGGTAGATGGCGACGATGATGTTGAGGAGCCGCGGCACGATCAGAATGAGAACGCCGGCAATCAGCGCGACGATAGGCGAGATTTCGGTGGCGGTGATGATCATGATTTGCCTCGAAGCTGGATTGATTTAGGCGCAATAGCGCAGGTGCGGGCGGAAATCGACAAACTCTCAACGCTCAAAGCGCCGTTCGGTTCTAGCATGGCGCAGGCATTTGGGAACCGGCGAATCCGCAACATTCCACCGTCATTCCGGGGCCGAGCTCCGGAATGACACATCACCCCTCGATCTTTGAGAAATCGGCGACCGTGCGGGTCGCCTCGCGAATTTGATTGAGAAGCTTGAGCCGATTTTCGCGCAACGCTCTGTCGTCGACGTTTACGGTGACCTTATCGAAGAAGGCATCGACATGCGGACGAAGCTTGGCCATGGCGCGCATGGCGGCAACGAAATCCTCTTTTTTGACCGCGCGCGCCGCCTCGGTCTCGGCCGTTTCAATCGCATTGGCCAGCGCCCTCTCTTCCGGTTGACGGTAGAGCCTTGATTGCGGCGCGCCAGTATAGTGCCGGGTGTCCTTTTTCTCTTCGATACGAATGATGTTGGTCGCGCGTTTGTAGCCGGCGAGCAGGTTCTTGCCGTCCTCGCTATCGAGGAATTGTCCCAAAGCCTCGACCCGGCGCGCGATCAGGAGGAGATCGTCCTGACCTTCCAAGGCAAAGACTGCGTCAACGAGATCGTGTCGCGCACCTTGCTCGCGCAGCTGCACTTTTAAGCGGTCGGCAAAAAAGGCGAGCAGATCGGCCGGCAATTGCTCTCGATTTGCGAGCGCATCGCGCGTACTCGCTTTGACGATGCCGGCGGCTGCCGATTTCGTCGTCTCGATCAGCGAAAGCCGGATGTTGTTCTCGAGCACGAGCCTGATAATCCCGAGCGCGGCTCTTCGCAGCGCGTAAGGATCCTTGCTCCCCGTTGGCTTCTCATTGATCGCCCAGAATCCAGCCAGCGAATCGAGCTTGTCGGCGAGCGCCACCGCAACGGACATCGGATCGCTTGGCACCAGATCGTCCGGGCCCTTCGGCCGGTAATGATCTTCGATGGCATGCGCCACCGCCTCGTCCTCGCCTTGCTCTTGCGCGTAATACTTTCCCATCGTGCCTTGCAGCTCGGGAAATTCGCCGACCATTTCCGTGAGCAGGTCGGCTTTACACAGCTGCGCGGCGCGTTTTGCCTTTTTCGCGTCGGCGCCGACCAGCGGCGCGAGCGCCGCGGCCAATCGCTCAATGCGCTCAATGCGCTCGGCTTGCGTCCCCAACTTCTCGTGGAAGACGATGTCGTTGAAGCTTGGCAGACGATCTTCAAGCC